>DASSQG010000130.1:0-3577 GCA_035702625.1 Gaiellaceae bacterium
GCAGCGGCCGGCGCGGCGGCCGCCTCGCACACGAGCACGCCGGGTGTGACGAAGAAACAGATCACGATCGGCGGGACATTCCCGCTCACGGGGTTCGCATCGGCGTACAAGACGATCCCCGCCGCCGAGCAGGCGTACTACGCGTACGTCAACGCGCACGGCGGCGTCTTCGGTCGCAAGATCAACGACATCGTCCTCGACGACCAGTACGACCCGTCCCAGACGGTGCCGCAGACGACGAAGCTCGTCGAGCAGGATCACGTCTTCGCGGTCGTCGGCAGCCTCGGCACCGCGCCCATCTTCTCGACCTGGAACTACCTCAACAAGAACAAGGTGCCGCAGGTGCTCGTCGCGACCGGCGACGCGTACTGGGGCAACTGCGTCCACCACGCGTGTCAGGGCTCCACGAAGCCGTGGACCCTCGGCTGGCAGCCCACCTACCCGGGAGAAGCGAAGCTCTACGCGAAGTACATCCTCGCGCACAAGCCGAGCGCGAAGATCGGCGTCCTCTATCAGAACGACGCGTACGGCAAGAACTACCTCACCGGGCTGAAGACGGGGCTCGGGTCGCACGCAAACCAGATCGTCGACGCCGAGTCGTACAACTTCGGTGACTCCGCCCAGGTGATCGGAGCGCACGTGGTCGCGCTGCGGGCACACGGCGCGGACACGTTCGTGATCTTCGCGACGCCGACGGCGACGATCCAGGCGCTCGTGGCCCGGACGCTGACGGGCTGGACCAGCGCGTTGACCCTCGTCAACAACGTCTCGGCGAACCGGATCTTCGAGCTTGCGGCCACGAAGTCCGGCGCGAACCTGGACGGGATCATCTCGACGACCTACGTCGCGAGCCAGACGTTGCAGCCGAAGCTGCCGGGAATGAAGCTCGCCAAGAGCATCATCCACACGTATCAGCCGGCTCTCGACGACGACTTCGCGGCCGGCGACCTCAACCTCGTCTACGGGCTCGGCTCGGCCTGGACGTTCGTCTACGCGCTCAAGCACGCGGGCAAGAACCCGACGCGGGCGAGCCTGATGAAGGCGCTGCGCACGATGAACACGTCGAAGAACCCGTTCCTCTATCCGGGGATCACGCTCAAGACCTCGAAGAAGCGCACCTTCCCCATGGAGCAGCTCCAGATGACCAAGTGGAGCGGAGGCGCAGCCGGGGACTGGCACCCCTTCGGCAAGCTCCTCAGCGGCGTGAAGTGACATTGCCAGCGGGCGGGTGCCACGCACTCGCCCGCTACAACACCAACTCCGCCGGATCGGTAGCGGGAGCACGGCACGCGAAGCGCTCGCAGACGTAGACCGCAGGCCTGCCGTCGACGAGCGACTTGCCCTCGAGCAGCGGGACGTCCTCGGCCGGTCCGAACGCGACCACCGCGTTCGGGTCGAAGCCGCGGAGCGCAGCGCGAGCGACCTCGGAGTCGGCGCCGCCGAGGATCGCGAGCTCGCGGGGCGGTGAGAGATGGAGGTCGAGAGCGCCGAGCGCCCAGCCGAACGCGCTCGGCGCCCGCGGCAGAAGGTCGCGGACGAGACGCAGGGCGCCAACGGCCAGCCGCTCGAGCTCGTCGTCTCCCCAGATCCTCGCGAGGCGGAGGAGGACGAACGCGAGCATCGAGCTTCCCGCCGGGGTCGGGTTGTCGTCGAACGTCTTCTGCCGCGCGACGAGCTGCTCGCCGTCCGCCTGCGTGAGGAAGAAGCCGCCGCGCTCGGGATCGCCGAAGCGCTCGACCGCGGCGAGCGCGATGCGCCGCGATTCCCGCAACCAGCGGAGATCGCCGGTCGCGACGTGCAGCTCGTAGAGACCGTGCGCGACGTTCGCGTAGTCGTCGAGGTAGGCGGGGAACTTCGCACGGCCGTCGCGCATCGTCCGCCAGAGCGGATCGGCAGCCAGCAGCTCACCGAGCTCGACGGCTGCTGCGAGCAGGTCGCTGCGCTCGAGCCTGCGCGCGCCCTCCGCGAGCGCGGCGAGGGCGAGTCCGTTCCACGAAGCGATCACCTTGTCGTCCAGGGCCGGCTGCGGGCGCTGCTCGCGGATCGCGAGCAGCCGCAGGCGCGTCTCCTCGTCGAGCTCGCCCCGCAGGATCGAGCGACCGTGCTCGAACGGCTGCAGCAGCTCGGCCGGGGCTCCTTCCTCCGCGGTCCAGGTGTACGTGAGTCCCTCGACCCCGTCGGTGTCGGCGTCCTGCGCGGATGCGAACCCGCCACTCGGCAGGCGCAGCTCGCGCAGCATGTAGTCGAGCGTCTGCGCCGCGACGACGCGGTACCGCTCCTCCCCTGTGCTGAGCCACGCATGCAGGTACGGCGGGACGAGGAGCGCGTTGTCGTAGAGCATCTTCTCGAAGTGCGGCACGAGCCACTCGCCGTCGACGGAGTAGCGGTGGAAACCCCCGCCGACGAGGTCGTACATTCCGCCCGCTGCCATGCCGTCGAGCGTCTGCCGGACCGCGTCGAGCCGCCGCCGCCGTAGGAGGAACTCGAGCGCCGACGCGGGTGGGAACTTCGGGGCGTGACCGAAGCCGCCCCAGTGCGGGTCGAGCTGCGAGAGCAGGCCGCGCTCCGCCTCGGCGAGCAGCGACTCGGCGAGCGGCTCGTGCGACGGCTCGGTCTCCGCCGAGCGCCGCAGGGCGCCGACGAGCGCCTCCGCCTGCGCGGCGACGTCCTCCGGCCGCTCCCGGTACGCGCCGGCGACGGCGCGCAGCACCTGCCGGAACGACGGCAGGCCGTGCCGCGGCTCGGGCGGGAAGTACGTGCCGCCGTAGAACGGCTCGCCGTCCGGGGTGAGGAAGACGGTGAGCGGCCAGCCGCCCTGGCCGGTGAGCGCGACGACGGCGTCCATGTACACCGCGTCGACGTCGGGCCGCTCCTCGCGGTCGACTTTGACGTTGACGAAGAGGTCGTTCATCACGGCCGCCGTCGCGGGGTCGGCGAAGGACTCGCGCTCCATCACGTGGCACCAGTGGCAGGCCGAGTAGCCGATCGAGACGAGCAGCGGCCTGCCCTCCGCACGGGCGCGGCCGAGCGCCTCCTCTCCCCACGGCTGCCAGTCCACCGGGTTGTCGGCGTGCTGGAGGAGGTAGGGGCTCGTCTCCTGCGCCAGCCGGTTCATCGGGGTAGGTTAGGCGCCCATGACCACCCTGCCGGTCGGCACCGTCACGTTCGTCTTCACCGACATCGAGGGCTCGACACGCCTGCTGCAGGAGCTCGGGGACGAGGCGTACGGGCGCGTCTCCGGCGACCATCGCCGCCTGGTGCGCGAGGCCTTCGGCGCGCACGGCGGCACCGAGATCGACACCCAGGGCGACGCGTTCTTCTTCTCCTTCCCCCGCGCCCGGGACGCCGTCGCGGGAGCCGTCGACGCGCAGCGGGCGCTCCGCGACCACGAGTGGCCAGACGGCCGTGCGGTGTCGGTGCGGATGGGCCTCCACACCGGCGAGCCGCACGTCGGCGAGGAGGGCTATCTCGGTCTCGACGTCGTGCGGGCAGCGCGCATCTCGGCCGCCGGCCACGGCGGGCAGATCCTGATCTCGGAGACGACGCGCGCGCTGCTCGGCAACCAGCTTCCGGACGG
>DASSQG010000131.1:0-5074 GCA_035702625.1 Gaiellaceae bacterium
TCTTCTGGTAGCCGACGACCTGGTCGGTGACGACCACCGAGCCGAACGTGAGGTCGACCCCGAGCCGCCGGTCGCCGCGGCGCGGCTCGACGATCGCCGTCGTCGTCTCGATCTTCGCCTGCGTGTAGTAGTCGCCCGTGAACGGTTCGACGACGGCGGTGCGCGCGCCGAGGTCGAGCTCGCGGACGCGGTAGCTCTCGCCGAGGTGGAGGTAGATCGCGCCCTCGTGGACGGTCGAGAAGGCGCGTTCCTGCTCGACGATGCCGAGCACGGTGCCGCTGGAGGCGTCGACGACGGTGAAGGACTCGGGCCCCGTCGAGCGGAGGGCCACGCGCGCGGCCGGGTAGTCACGTCCGGCCCAGACGTAGCCGGCGGGCGTGTATCGCAGCTCAGGTAACCCGGCCGCCCGCTCGAGCGCGACGTCGCCCAGCACCTCGCGGTCGCGCTCGTCGAGCGGCGCCTCGAACGCCGCAGCGCGGACGTGGCCGTCGAGCACCCGGGGGTTCTCGTGGTCGAGGATTGCCGCCTCGACCCGCCTGCCGAGGAGCGCGCGCGGCTCGCGCATGAAGTACTGGTCGAGCGCGTCCTCGCTCCCGACGAGCACCGCCAGCCCGTGCCCGCGGCGGCCCGCCCGGCCCCATTGCTGTCGCAGCGAGGCGACCGTGCCGGGGAAGCCGACCGAGATCACGCAGTCGAGCAGGCCGACGTCGATGCCGAGCTCGAGCGCGTTCGTCGCCGAGACACCGAGCAGGTCGCCCTCGAGCAGCCGGCGCTCGATCTCGCGGCGTTGCGCGGGCGTGTAGCCGGCTCGGTAGGGCGAGAGGCGCGAGTCGTCGCCGAGGCGGTCGGCGGTGAAGCGGTGGATCAGCTCGGCCGCGCGGCGGCTCTTCGCGAAGCAGAGCGTGCGCAAGCCGCGCTCGACGAGATCGGCCATCAGCCGTGAAGCCTCGCCGAGCGCGCTCGCGCGCAGGCCCAGCTCCTCGTCGGTCAGCGGCGGGTTCCAGAGCGCGACCGTCCGCTCGGCCCGCGGCGCCGCGTCGTCGCCGATCACGGTCGTCTCGACCCCGAGCAGCCGCAGCCCGAGCTCGCCTGGGTTCGCGATCGTCGCGGAGGCGAGCAGGAACTGTGGCTCGGCACCGTAGACGCGGGCGAGCCGTCGCAGCCGCCGGAGCACGTTCGCGACGTGCGAGCCGAAGACGCCGCGGTAGACGTGCGCCTCGTCGACGATCACGTACGCGAGGTTCGAGAGCACGTCGCCCCAGCGGTCGTGGTGGGGCAGGACGCCGACGTGGAGCATGTCCGGGTTCGACAGGATCAGGTTCGCCCACTTGCGCACCTGCCAGCGGCGGTCGCCCGGCGTGTCGCCGTCGTAGATCGCCGCCCGCAGCTTGGGCAACCTGAACGTCCCGAGCGCCCGCAGCTGATCCTGCGCGAGCGCCTTCGTCGGGTAGAGGTAGAGCGCGCGCCGCTTCGGCTCGCGGGCGAGCGCGTCGAGCACGGGCAGGTTGAAGGCGAGCGTCTTGCCGGACGCGGTGCCGGTCGTGACGACGAAGTGCTCGCCGCGCGCCGCCGCCGCCCACGCCTCGGCCTGGTGCTCGTAGAGCGAGTCGACCCCCTGCGCCGCCAACGCGTCCCGCACTCGCGGGTGGAGGTCGTCCGGCAACGGCGCCAGGCGGGCGTCGCGCGCCGGCACGACCTCGAGGTGCGCGAGCTCCTCGCCCTGGAGCAGTCCGCTCTGCAGCTCGGCCGCGACGCTCATCGCCGCGCCCTGAGCGCCACGACATGCGGGTAGTCGCGCCCCTTCGGCTCCTCGAAGCGCTCGAGCGTCAGCGGCGCGTCGACAACTGCCTGCAGGAACAGGCCGAGCGGGAGGTGCGAGGCGCCGACCTTCGCGCGCAGGCCGTCGCTCCAGATGCCCGCGGCCTCGGTTCGGTACGACGTGTCCCGGTAGCCGGGGTGCAGCTCCGGCACGTCGCGGTCGTGCACGAACGCGTGCGGCCCGACGAAGCACGGGTGGACGCCCAGGTAGACGAAGCGGCCGCCCGGACGCACGACTCGGGCGACCTCGCGCAGCACGGCCGCGAAGTCGTCGACGTCCGTGTGCGTGAAGATCGAGACAGCCGCGTCGAAGCTTGCGTCCCCGAAGGGAAGCCGCGCCGCGTCGGCCTCGACGACGTCGACCCCCCGGACCCGCGCGAGCTCGACCTGCGCGGCCGAGACGTCGATCCCGCTCACGTCCCAGCCGTGCTCCGCGAACGCGGCGGCATGCGCGCCGCCGCCGCACCCCACGTCGAGCAGCCGACCCGGGCCGTCCCCGAGCAGCCTGAGCACGATCTCCCGGGCCGACGCCCCCAGCTCGCTCGTGGCGAACTCAGCGTCGTACCACTCGGCGATGCCGTCGTAGCGGCTCAGCTCAGGAGTCCGCCGGCTGGAAGCCCGAGCAGACCGAGTTGATCTTCGCGATCGAGCCGTCCGCGACCGTGAAGTAGCACTGCTGCTCGACCACGACCGGCCCGTCGTCCGGGTCGGTGCCCGCGAGTCGGTAGTGGACGCGCACCTGGTTCGCCATCGGCTCGATCCCGGAGTCGAGCACGCGCAGGTCGTCGAGCGCCGCCCACCAGAACTTGAAGCGGCCGACGACCGCCTCCGGCCCTTGCTCCTCGCGAAGCTTCGCCGGCACGAGCGCGCGCAGCTGCACCTCGGGCCCGAGCAGCCGCTCGATCGCGTCCCAGTCGCCGCGCGCGAGCGCGTCTATGAAGCGCTCTGCGACCTGCACGTCTGACCGCGTCGCTGTGGCCATCGTCCCGACGGTAGCATGGCCGCTCCGGGGTGCCCTGACGGGCTGAGATCACACCCGAAGAACCTGATCCGGGTCATGCCGGCGAAGGGAGACGATGGTTCCGAAGTGCTTGACGATTGCGGGGTCCGACTCCGGCGGCGGAGCGGGCATCCAGGCCGACCTCAAGGCGTTCGCGGCCGCGGGCTGCTTCGGCACGAGCGCGATCGTCGCCCTGACGGCGCAGAACACGACGGGCGTGACCGCGGTGCACGAGGTGCCGCCGGCGTTCGTGCGCTCGCAGCTCGAGGCGGTGCTCGGCGACATCGGCGTCGACGCGGCCAAGACGGGGATGCTCTTCTCGCGGCCGGTGATCGAGGGGGTCGCCGACGTGCTCGACGAGCACCCGCTGCCGCTGGTGGTCGACCCCGTGATGGTCGCGAGCTCCGGCGCGCGGCTGCTCGAGGAGGATGCGGTCGAGACGCTCGTCGCGCGGCTGTTCCCGCTCGCGACGGTCGTGACGCCGAACCTCGCCGAGGCGGAGGCGCTGGTCGGGACCGGCCCGAAGCGAGAGCTGGCGGAGCGCCTGGTCGACCTCGGTGCGCCGGCGGCGATCGTGACGGGCGGCCACGGCGAGCCTGTCGACCACCTGTTCGACGGCGAGCGGCACGTCGAGATCCCGGTCGAGCGGGTCGACAGCGGGGCCACCCACGGTGCCGGGTGCACGCACTCCGCCACGCTCACGGCGCTCCTCGCGAGAGGGCTGTCGCTCGAGGACGCGGCGCGCGGCGCCGCCGAGGGAGCCTCGCGCGCGGTCGCACAGGGGCTCGCCGAGATCGGCGCCGGCGACGGGCCGGTCGACGTGCTCGGGCTGCGGGGTGCGGCATGAGCGCGGGCAGCGACCTCGCGGCGATCCGCGAGCGCAAGCCGCTCGTCCACCAGATCACCAACTACGTCGTCATGAACGAGACCGCGAACGCGACGCTGGCGATCGGCGCGCTGCCGGTGATGGCGCACGCGCCGCAGGAGGTGGAGGAGATGGCGTCCGCCGCGTCGGCGCTCGTGCTCAACATCGGCACGCTCTCCGACGGCTGGGTCGAGGCGATGATCGCCGCCGGCCGCGCGGCGAACGCGGCGGGCGTGCCGGTCGTGCTCGACCCGGTCGGCGCCGGGGCGACCGAGTATCGGACCGACACGTGCAAACGTCTGCTCGACGTGCTCGAGCTCGCGGTCGTCCGCGGCAACTCGGCGGAGATCGCGACGCTCGCGGGGCGCGAAGCCGAGATCCGAGGCGTCGAGGCCGTCGGCGACGGCGGCGGCCCCGACCTGGCGCGCGAGGCGGCGAAGGTGCTCGGCTGCGTCGTCGCCGTGACCGGCCCGGTCGACCACGTCTCCGACGGCGAGACCGTCAACACGGTCGCGAACGGGCACGAGCTGATGGGCACCGTCACCGGCACGGGCTGCATGTCGACCGCGATCACGGGCTGCTTCCTCGGCGTCCAGCCGCACGCGCTGACGGCGGCGACCGACGCGCTCGTCGCCTTCGGCGTCGCCGGCGAGGACGCAGCCGAGGGCGCAAAGGGTCCGGGCTCGTTCAACGTCGCGCTCTACGACGCGCTCTACGCGCTCGACCCGGAAACGCTCGACTCGCGCGCGAGATGAGGCTGCACGCGATCGTCGACAACGCCGAGACCGGCCGCGCGGCGGTCGACGGGGGCGCGACCGTCGTCCAGTTGCGGCGAAAGGGGGCGTCCACCGCGGAGCTGGTCGAGGCCGGCCGCGGCTTCCCGCTCTTCGCTGCGACCTTCATCGTCAACGACGACGTCGAGGCCGCCCTTCAGCTGGGGGCCGACGGCGTCCACCTCGGCCGCGACGACGAGGGGGCGGAGCGGGCGGTTGCGGAGGGGCTCATCCTCGGGCGCTCCGCGTCATCGGCCGACGAAGCGCGGGCCGGTGAGCAGCTGCGCGCCGCGTACATCGGCGCCGGCCCGGTGTGGGCGACGCCGTCGAAGGCGGACGCCGACCCGCCGATCGGGCTCGAAGGCCTCGCGGACATCTGCCGCGCGGTGGCGGTGCCGGTGGTCGCGATCGGGGGTGTCGACGCCTCGAACGCGGCCGAATGCATCCGCGCCGGCGCCGCGGGCGTGGCGGTGATCCGCGCAGCGCGCGACGCGCGGGCGCTGCGGGCGGCGATCGATGCGGCTCTCTGAGGTCGGCGAGCTCGGCCTGCTGGCGGAGCTCGAGCGCCGCGGGCTCGCGACCGGGATCGAGCACGACGCCGCCGAGCTCGGCGACGGC
>DASSQG010000132.1:0-21495 GCA_035702625.1 Gaiellaceae bacterium
GCGCGTGTGCGCGAGCTGCCGGGCAAGGGCGTCGACGTCGTGCTCGACGGGCTCGGCGGCGCGCTCTCGCTGCGCTCGTTCCGCGCGCTGCGCCGCGGCGGCAGGCTCGTCGTCTACGGCCACTCGTCCACGATCTCGAACGGTCACAGGAGCTGGCGCGGGTGGCTCGAGTGGTACTCGGCGACGGCCGCGGTCGCGCTGTGGGGGCTGCTCTCGCCGAGCCGCAGCGTGTCGGCCTACCGGATCCAGAAGCTGCGGGAAGGGCACCAGTTCGTGCCGATGGGCAGCCGGCGGCCGCTCCCGGTCGGCGGTGGGCCGCGCAATCCGCTCTGGTTCCGGGAGGACTTCCTGACGCTGCTCGACCTCCTGCGCGACGGCAAGATCCAGCCCGTCGTTGCGGAGCGGCTGCCGCTGAGCGAGGCCCGCCGGGCGCACGAGCTGCTCGAGTCCGCCGCGGCCAAGGGCAAGCTCGTGCTTGTGCCATAGCGCGGCTCGAAGCAGCTCTACCTCCCGGACACGAACGTCCTGATCACGCGCTTCCAGATGCCCGAAGGGGTGGCTGTGCGGGACGGCGCGGCCGTGCACCGCCACCGCCTCGTCCGCCGGGTGCTCGCCGTCCGCGGCGAGGTGCGCTTCGTCGCCGACGTCGCGCCGCGCTTCGACTACGCGCGCGCCGCCCACCAGGTCGAGCTCGTCGACGGGGGCGCGGTGTTCGGCTCGCGGGAGCTCACGCTCGGCCTCTCGTCACCGCGTCCGCTGGAATTTCGTCGCAGGAGGGACGTCCGCGCGGCGCTCACGCTGCGCGCCGGTGAGAGCGCCTCGTTCGTGCTCGAGCGCCTCGAGCCGGGTCAGGATCCGGCACGCGCGAGCGAGGCCGAGATCCAGGACGAGCTCGAAGCGACCATCGCGTTCTGGCGGCGCTGGCTGGCGGGCTCGCGCTACGCAGGGCGGTGGCGCGAGATGGTCGACCGCTCGGCGCTCACGCTGAAACTGCTGACCTACCAGCCCACCGGCGCGATCGTGGCCGCACCGATCACGAGCCTCCCCGAGCAGCTCGGGGGCGGGCGCATCTGGGACTACCGCTACGCCTGGCTGCGCGACGCGGCGTTCACCCACTACGCGCTGCTCACGCTGGGCTTCACGGACGAGGCTGCGTCGTTCATGGGCTGGCTCGCGAGGTCCGCGTCCGCGACGCCGACGGCCGCGAGCCGGGGCCGCTCCAGGTGATGTACGGCATCGACGGGCGCGAGGACCTGCCGGAAGTCGAGCTGCCTCACCTCGAGGGCTACCTCGGCTCGGCGCCGGTGCAGGTCGGGAACGGTGCGGCTGGCCAGCTGCAGCTCGACGTCTACGGCGAGCTGGTGGACTCCCTCTACCTCTGCGAGAAGCACGACCTGCCGATCTACCACGACGGCGGGGTCGCGGTCGGCCGCACGCTCGAGTGGCTGATCGACCACTGGGACCAGCCGGACGACGGCATCTGGGAGACGCGCGCGAGCCGCCGCGACCACACGTACTCACGGCTGATGAGCTGGGTCGCCCTCGAGCGCGCGATCCGCGTGGCGCGCCGCCGCGGCCTGCCCGCTGACGTCTCCCGCTGGAGCGAGGTGCGGCGACCGGATCTACCCGCAGGTGATGGAGCGCGGCTGGAGCAACGACCGGCGCGCGTTCGTGCAGCACCATGACGGCGAGGTGCTCGACGCCTCGCTGCTGCTGATGCCGCTCTGCAAGTTCGTCGCCGCGACCGACCCGCGCTGGCTCTCCACCCTCGACGCGATCGAGCAGGATCTGGCCTCGGACAGCCTCACCTACCGCTACGACGTCGCCTCGTCCCCTGACGGGCCCGACGGCGACGAGGCCACGTTCTCACTCTGCTCGTTCTGGTGGGTGGAGGCGCTGGCGCGTGCCGGCCGGCTCGACGAGGCTCGGCTCGCCTTCGAGAAGATGCTCACGTACGCGAACCACGTCGGCCTCTACTCGGAGGAGATCGGGCCGACGGGCGAGCACCTCGGCAACTTCCCGCAGGCGTTCACACACCGGGCGCTGATCAGCGCGGCGTACAACCTCGACCGCGCGCTCCCGCCCGCATAATCCGGCGTCGTGATCCGGCGCAGAGCGATCGTCCACGGCTGCGTCCAGGGCGTCGGCTTCCGCTATTCGCTCGCGCGCCAGGCGCAGTCGCGCGGCGTCGCCGGATCGGCCGCGAACCGGCCCGACGGCACGGTCGAGGTCGTGCTCGAGGGCGAGCCCGAGGCGGTCGAGTCGCTCGTCCGCTGGTGCGAGCAGGGACCGCGCGGCGCCGTCGTCGCCCGCGTCGACGTGACCGAGGAGCAGCCCGAAGGCCTACGGAGCTTCGCGACCCGCTAGCAGTAGCGGGCGAGCCAGTCGCGCACGCGCTCCCACACGGCGGTGTGGTGCTCGCGCTCGGTCCAGCCGTGGCCCTCGCGCGGCAGGATCACGAGCTCCGTCTCGCAGCCGTGCTCGACGAGCGCGTTGTAGAACTCGACCGCCTGGCCGAGCGGCGTGCAGAGGTCGTCCTCGCCGTGGACGATCAGCGTCGGCGTCTTGCACTTCGCCGCGTGGTAGAGCGGCGAGCGCTTCGTGTACTCGCCGTCCGGGTCGAGCGGGTCGGCCTGCAGGTAGAGCCGGTCGAACTGGCCGATGTTCGTGGTGAAGTGGAAGCTGACCCAGTCGGTCACGACCGCGAACGGAATCGCGCACGCGAACTTGTCGCTCTGCGTCACCGCCCAGCACGACATGAAGCCGCCGTAGCTCCCGCCGCTGATCGCGACGCGGTCGGCGTCGACGAGCCCGTCCCGGACGAGCGCGTCGATCCCCGTGAGGATGTCCTGCAGGTCGCCGCCGCCCATGTCGCCGAGGTTCGCCTCCGCAAACTCGGCGCCCCAGCCGACGCTGCCGCGGACGTTCGGGAGCAGCGTCGCCACGCCTTCGGATGCGTAGAGCTGCGGGTAGCCGTAGGCCGGCGCGAACTGCCAGGTCCAGGAGCCGGTCGGGCCGCCGTGCACGTCGACGACGAGCGGCAGCGGGCGGTCGCCGCCGTCGCGCGGGAGCGCGAGCAGGCCCTGGATCTCGTGGCCGTCGAACGATGTCCAGCGGTAGTCGCGCCACTCCACCGCCGACAGCGGTTCCTTCAGCGCCGCGTTCAGGCCCGTGAGCGCGCGCCGCTCGCCGTGCTCGAGCAGCACGATCTCGGCGGGCTCGTCCGGGCCCTCGATCGGCATCGCGACCCGCGAGCCGTCGGCGCTCGAGGCAAAGCGCGGCGCGTAACGGTTGCCGAGCGTGAGGTCGCCGCCGACGAGCTCGAGGTAGGAGCCGTCGAGGTCGAGGCGGCCGGCGAACGAGCCGGCCTCGCGCCAGCCCGCGACGAGCAGCGTCCGCTCGTCGGCGAACTCGACCCAGCTGGCGTGCAGCTCGGGCGCGACGGGGCCCGTGTCGAGCACGTGGACGGTGCCGGTGAGCGTGCCGCGGTCGGACGAGAAGCCTTCGACCCACGCGAACTGGCCGTCGGGCGAGATCGCCGGCGACTGCAACTGCCACTTCGGCGTGTGCACGCGCTCGACCGTCCGCGCCTCGAGGTCGACCAGTCCGATCCAGGCGTCGTACCAGGCGCTCTCCGACGGCTCGTTCGTGCACACGGCGACCGCCGTGCCGCCGGCCCAGTCGAATTCGAAGACGTTCGTCCCCTCGGGCGACACGTCGCGCGTCTCACCGCTCGACGCGTCGAGGAGCCAGAGCCGCCGCCAGAACTGCGCGGGCCTGCGTACCTTCGGGTCCTGCTCGTCGGCGCCGGCCTCCTCGATCTTCTTCGCCGAGGCGGCGCCGGCCATGTCGGAGCCGATGTCGGCGGCGAGGACGAGCAGCCGCGAGCCGTCGGGCGACCAGCGCAGTGCCTCGACGGAGCCCGGGATCTCGCCGAGCTCGTCGCCGTCGACCCAGAGCGACAGGCGCCCGCCGTGGCCGGCGTCCGACGCGTACGCGAGTCGCGAGCCGTCCGGTGAGAACCGCGGCAGCGAGCCCGCAACGCCTTCGCGCAGCTCGCCGTCGACCTCGCCGCTCCAGAGGCGGGTCTCGATCGACCCGCCCTTCTCCCGGTACGACGCCGACACGGCGAAGGCGACGCGCCGGCCGTCCGGCGAGAGCGTCACGTCCGCGAAGCGCTTCAGCTGCAGCGCGAGCTCGGGCGTGACCTTCTCGACCGAGCGAACCGCCGCGTCCATGCGGCGATGCTACGCGACGCCGCGCGCCGAAGCAGCCCGCCGGCGACCTCGACGGACGGCAGCTTCGCCACCGCCGCACCGGTTCCGAGCGCTCTCTCCGCTTCCACACTGAGCGCAACCGGCCGGTAATAGGATCGGCCCGCATGGCCGCGGTGAGCAGCTCACGCTCGATCGACGTCGACGCGCCGCCCGAGGTCGTCTGGACCGTCTTGACCGGCTTCGCCGACTGGCCGCAATGGAACCGGGACGTGAAGTCGATGACGTTCGAAGGTCCGGTCGCGCCCGGCTCGAGCTTTCGCTGGAAGGCGGGCCCCGGGACGATCGTGTCGACACTCGAGGAGGTCGACCCGCCGCGCCGGGTGCGCTGGCGCGGCAAGACGATGTCGATCGCCGCGCTGCACGAGTACCGCTTCGAGGCCCGCGACGGCGGCACGCACGTCGAGACCGAGGAGACCTTCTCGGGCTTTCTCGTGAGCCTCATGCGCGGATCGCTGCAAAAGACGCTCGACAGCGCGCTCGAGGACGGGCTCCGATACCTGAAGACCGAGTCGGAGCGCCGGGCCGTCGCGAACGCGTAGAGCAGGGGGCGGCCGCCAGGCGACGGCCGCCCTCTGCGCGAGCTCAGCGAAGCGGCTGGAAGTAGTGCTTCGCCATGTAGCGGGCGACCTGCCGGCCGAGCTTCTTCGCCTGCACGTCCGCCGTGCGGAAGTGGAGGCCGGCCCAGATGCGCGCCTCGACGAGCTCCTTCAGCGGCTGCTGCACCTTCGTGAACGTCCTCGTCTCGCCCGGGAAGCGGGTGCTCGTCACGTCCAGCTTCAGCTTGTTCGTCCCGAAGAACGTCCGCAGTGTCTCGAGCGCCGCGGCGTCGAGGCCGATGTGGCCGGACGGGTGCTCCGGGTACGGCGCGGTGATCAGCGCCGTCCACGTCGGGTCGGCGACGGTCGCCGGGTTGTCATCGAGGTCTGCACCGTGGATCGCCTGCCACGGACGCCAGAAGTCGAAGTGGTACTTGTCGTTCCAGACGTTGATCGCCGCGTCCGCGGAGGCGAGGTTCAGCTCCGCGAACAGGAGCGCGCTGTCGCCGAGGTCGAGCCCGCGGCTGTCGACGAGCACGCGGGCGGCGCCGTTCCAGAGCCACGCGGGACCGCCGGCCGTCTGCCAGAAGATCGCGTTGTGCGTCTGCTCGTCCGAACGCATCGAGCCCGACGCCGCGCCGAGCGCCTTCACCTCGTTCACGTCGGCCGCGTAGTCCCTGCTGTCGAGGGCGTTCGGCCCCGCGCTGCGGAACTGCGACGGTGAGCAGAGCAGGAACGGCCTCACGTTCGCGACCCACGCCGTCGGGTCGAGCTGCCGCGAGCCGTCAGGGTTCAACAGCGGCTGCCAGTGGCCCGGTCTGGTGTCCGAGACCCAGGGCGACGGCCCGAAGCGCCCGTCGTTCGCGCGCGCCGCGAGCATCGTGTTCGCCGCCGCGGTGCCGGCGGTGACGCCGGCGTCCTTCGACGCGCCGTCCGGCACCGTCGCGAGCGACGCCGCGTAGGCGCTGTCGAGGCTCGCGAGCAGCGTCGCCCTGTTCGGGAACGCGATCGTCGCGGGCACGGTCGAGACGATGTTCGAGAGCACCCGGTACGCCGCCGTCGCCGCGGCCGCGTCCTTCGAGGCCGTCGGGACGAACGGCGTGCCGAGCAGGTATGGGCGGTGCCGAGGCTCGATCGCGTTGACCGCGTCGTAGACGGCGCCCTGCGCCATCGCCAGGTCGATCTGGAGCGCAGGCGCCGCGCCGCCGGCCGGAGCCGGGAACGCGACGAGCGTGTCGATCGCGGTCCTGTTCCACTGCGTGACGGTGTTCGCCTGCGCCACCGCCGGCACGGCCAGCGCCAGGACGGCGACGGCCAGCAGGCGGCGAAGTCGGTGCGAATGCATGGTTCTCCCCTCATCTGGTTTTGCCAGCGAGAAGAGCGTCGCCCGGCGCCGGCCTGGCGTCGATACGACATTCGTCATATCTTGTGGAGACCGTGTCTGTGCTGGCGCATCGGGACGCGGAGCGCGTCCTGCGCTTCCTCGGCGACGCCGAAGAGCTCGCGGGCGACCACGCCTTCACGCCCGAGGTGCTCGAGCGGCTCGGCGAGCTCGTGCCCGCGGACGAGGTGTGCTACTGCGAGCTCGACCGCGTCCGTAAGCACAACCGCTTCATGGCTTTGCGTCCCGGGGACGACGGTGACGAGCCCGAGGCGACCTACTGGGAAATCGCTCGCGACTACCCGACCTGCCGCAAACACGACTCCGGTGACTTCCGCGCGTTCAAGCTCTCGGACTTCCTGTCGCTGCGGAAGCTCCGCCGGTCACGGATCTACGCGCTCTGGTTCAGGCCGGCGGGCGTCGAGCGGGAGATCAGCATCCCGATTCCGTCGCCGCCGTGGCACACGAAGACGTTCATCTTCGACCGCCGGATCGGCGCACGCGACTTCACCGAGCGCGACCGCCTCGTGCTCGACCTGCTGCAACCGCACTTCGCACGGCTCTGGCGCGCGGCCGAGACGCGCCGACTTCTCCGCGCCGCTTTCGACTGCCTCGACTCCGGCTCGGAGGAGGACGTCCGAGGCGTGGTCGTGCTCGCTCCCCAGGGGCAGATCGCCTTCGCCTCGCCGGCCGCAAGGCGCCTGCTGCGCGACTACCTCGGCGAGTCGCGCGGCGCCGACCTGCCGCCCGCGCTCGCGGAGTGGCTCCAGTCCGGCGCGCCCGTGTTCATGCACCTCGCCGGCGACCGCCGCCTGACCGTCAGGCGGAGCGGCGACTCGCTGCTGCTCGAGGAGAAGCGCGGCCTGCTCGACCTGACGCCGCGCGAGCACCAGATCCTGGCCTGGGTCGCGCGCGGCAAGACGAACCGCGAGGTCGCGGAGCTGCTCTGGATCGCGCCGACCACCGTGCGCAAGCACCTCGAGAACGTCTACGCCAAGCTGGGCGTGACCACGCGAACGGCCGCGGTGGCGCGCTTCCTCGGCCACCTCGACGCCTAGCTTGTCGGCGATCGATCGTGCGCGTCGCGGGGATCGAAGAGCTCGGTGGCGATGTGCGGCTCCTGGAGGTGCCTGACGCTCGAGTGCCGCGCGCGGGCGAGGCTCTGATCGAGGTTCGAGCCGCCGGTGTCGGCAACTGGGACGAGTTCGCCCGGACCGGAGGTTGGGATCTGGGCCAATCGCCGCCGATGGCGCTCGGGGTCGAGGCCGCCGGCGTGGTTGCGGCCGTGGGCGCTGGGGTCGACCAGTGGTCGGTCGGTGACCCGGTACTCACCCACCCCCTGCCACTCGCGGAGCAGGGATGCTGGGCACCCTGGCTCGTCGCCGAGGCCGCCTTGCTCGCCCCCAAGCCGGTGGAGCTCTCGTGGACGCACGCGGCGGCGTTCCCGGTGCCGGCACTGACGGCGCTTCAGGTGCTGGATGACGGCCTACGCATGAACCGAGGCGAGCGGCTCCTCGTGAACGGAGCCGGAGGAGCCACCGGGAGCCTGCTCGTCTCGATGGCGGCTCTCCGCGGTATCGAGGTGATCGCCACGGCCGGGCCGCGCAGTCAAGCGCGGGTACTCGGCGCCGGAGCGGCGACGGTGATCGACTACCACGACCCAAACTGGACGGCACACGTCGTGGAGGCCACGGCGGGCCGCGGTGTCCACGCCGCTGCCAACGCGGCGCCCGGCGGTGCCGCGGACGCGCTCGCGGCGGTTCGAGACGGCGGTCGTCTGGTCACGATCACCTCCGACCCGCCCGAGAGCGAGCGAGGAATCGACGTCGTCTCGCTGTACGTCCGCCCCGACGCGGAACAGCTCGCGGTTGCCGGTCAGGATCTCGCCGCCGGGCGGCTCGACTTCGAGCTCGGCGCATCCTTCTCCATGGCGGAGGCCGCTGCGGCGCTCGGCCGCGCCGTCGCCGGAGGCGGAGCCGTCGCACTCGAGATCTAGAGCGTGGGTGGATGGCAAGATCTGCAGGGGGAACGACGTCCAACAGGGAGCAGGGGAGCGATGTGCTAGCGGTACGCCTGCACGACGACGGCTTGAAGGTCGAGGAGATCGAGATTCCGTCCCCGGCTCCGGGCGAGGTGCTGGTGCGCGTGCATGCGGCAGCGATTACCCGCGGGGAGCTGGAGTGGCCCGTCGATCGACTGCCGGCGATTCCGTCCTACGAGCTGTCGGGCGTCGTTGTCGGCAGCGGTGATGAGGTGTATGCCCTCACGCCTTTCGACCGCGACGGCGTGGCTGCTGAGTACGCCGTCGTCCCGGCCGATGTGCTCGCGCCGAAACCCGCCCGGCTGAGCCACGTCGAGGCGGCAGCTCTGCCGATGGGCGGACTGACCGCCTGGCAAGCACTGTTCGTGCACGGGCGGCTCGCCCGAGGCGATCGGGTGTTGGTCACGGGCGCCTCGGGCGGGGTCGGGCACATCGCCGTCCAGCTTGCGCGAAATGCGGGCGCAGCGGTCGTGGAGAGCGGTCCGGTCGATCTGGTCTTCGACACGCGTGGCGGCGAGGTCCCGGCCGGCGAGCGCGTGGTCACGATCGCAGAGGAGATGCCGGGCGCGACCTACTTCGTCGTCGAGCCTGACCACGAGCAGCTCCTGGAGCTGGGAACGCTGGTGGATGCGGGCGAGCTTCGCACGGAGGTCGACTCGGCGTTTCCACTCACGGAGGCTCGGGCGGCATTCGACCGAGTCGCGGGGCGCGGGAAGCGTGGCAAGGTCGTGCTCGAGGTTGGCGCCGGCTAGCCAACTAGGCTCCCGGCCATGTCGCGTTACGTCGTCCTGCTGCGCGGGATCAACATCGGCTCGCGGAACCGAATCGCGATGCCGGCGCTGCGCGAGGCGCTCGGCGAAGCCGGCTTCGAGGACGTGCAGACCTACGTGCAGAGCGGCAACGTCGTCCTCACGAGCCGCGCGAAGACCGACGCGGTTCGCCGCAAGGTCGAGCAAATGATCACCGAGCGGTTCGACCTCGAGATCGACGTCCTCGTCCGCACGCGCGCCGACCTGGCCCGCATCGCGAAGGCGAACCCGCTGAGGCAGGTCGCCGCGAACCCGAAGCGCTACCAGGTCACCTTCCTCGAGTCGAAGCTGCCCGCCGAGACGGTGCGTGAGCTCGAGGAGCTCGCCGCGCATGGTGAGCAGGTCGTCGCGCGCGGCAAGGAGGTCTACGCGTGGACGCCCGACGGCATCGCGCGCTCGAAGCTCTGGGCGAAGCTCGCCGGCAAGAGCCTCGGCGTGACCGCGACGTCGCGCAACTGGACGACGGTCGAGGCGCTGCGCGATCTCGCCGGCGGCTAGCGCTCAGCCGCCGACGAGATGCAGCAAGCCGTTGCTCAGGTAGCGAGCGCCTTCTGCTTCAGCGCGTCGAACTCGGCGGAGCTGATCGTGCCCGCGTCGAGCAGCTGCTTCGCCTTCGCGATCTGCTCGGCCGGGTCGCTGCCGCTGGCGACGTCGCGGATGTAGGCGTCGGTCTGCTGCTGGGCAGCCTCCACCTGCTTCTG
Source organism: Gaiellaceae bacterium (assembly GCA_035702625.1). GTDB lineage: Bacteria > Actinomycetota > Thermoleophilia > Gaiellales > Gaiellaceae > AC-32. The sequence goes on from DASSQG010000132.1 coordinate 9,746, forward strand.
GTTTCGCTCGGCCATGCCCTTGCTCTCGGCGATCAGGTAGATCAGGACGCCGAGGAACGGCAGGATGATCACGAAGACGATCCAGAGCGCCTTCGTCCCGCCGCCGATGTCGTGGCGCCGGAAGACGTCCGCGAAGACGGTGATCAGGAGCCAGAACCAGATCACCCACGCGAAGAAGACGAGCATCGTCCACATCACATCGAGAAACGGGTAGTTCGCGGCAATCACGCGCATCCTCCTAGTTGGTGTCGCGAACAGAGTGACGCGCGGGAAGGACGGATGTCTAGTCCCAGCGGGATGATTCGGATCACGAGCCGATCGAGTTGAGTGTGGCCTGGTGATCCGGCTGGCGAAGCAGCTCGTGCTGTCGTGGGTCGCGAACGCGATCGTCCTCGGCATCGTCGTCGCGGTGCTCCAGGGCGTTACCGTCGACACGGCCGGCGACCTGATCCGCGCGGCGCTGCTGTTCGGGATCCTGAACACGATCCTCAAGCCGATCCTACGGCTGCTGACGCTGCCGCTCGCGTTCATCACGCTCGGCCTGATCTGGTTCGGCGTCGCGATGCTGATGCTGTGGCTGACGGACCTGCTCGTCGGAGGCTTCGACATCCACAACTTCCGCTCGCTCGTCGAGGCGACGATCGTCGTCTGGGCCGTGAACGTGGTGCTCGACTTCGTCCCTGGACCCTGGCGCGGGACGCGGCGCGACTAGGCGGTGGCGGTCGAGAGGCCGGCGGCGACCGCGAAGCCGAGGGTCGTCGCGAGGCCCGCCACGCGGCCGCCCTTGCCCGTGGCGAAGCCGTTGATCGCGGCCTGGAAGTGGCCGCCGGTCGCCCTCGCGAGCACGTAGCCTAGCGGCGTTGCGAGCTCGAAGGCCACGGCCACGCCGAGCCAGAGCGGCCGGATCTGCCTGATGGTCGCGCCGCCTGCGCGCATGTCATGCCCGCGCGAGGCCGAGCAGCACCCCGACCACGAGCGACGAGGCGGCTCGGCGCTCCAGCCGAAGGCGGCTCCCATGGCCGCGACCCCACTCTTGACGCTGGCCGGGAAGGGGAGTAGACCTCGCTGCAGGCAACGAAGGGATCCGCGTGCTGCCGTCACGCGCCAGGTCGTTGCTGCGGCTTTCGGCCCACCGAGAGGGGGGCGCGGGGGCCCTTTCTGTCCAGAACGGGAGGAGGAGCCCATGGCTCGCGCACGGTCCACGACCACCAAGTCGCCGGACGTCCCGACCGACGCCAACGCCAAGAAGGAGCTCGACCGCCACGTCGAGCTCGGCGATCTCGGCGACCTCGCGGACGTCATCAAGTTCCCCGGCACGCCGCGGTACGTCGTCACCTACATGAACTCGCAGAAAGGTGGCCGGATCCAGTCGGCCACGATCGTGACCGTGACGAACCAGTCGCCGCGGCCGAACATCGTGACGGTGCTCTGGTTCAAAGGCCTGACGTCGAACAACTCACCGGTCGGCATGACGGTGACGTCGATCCCGCCGGACTTCACGCTCGATTTCGCCTCGCGCAACATCCCGAGCGAGCTGACCGTCGTGAACGCCGTCTGCAACCCGGAGCTCGTCTTCGACGAGGGCCGCGCGATCGTCGGCTCACGGCAGCCGGAGATCGCGGTCAGCAGCCGCGTCTACTACACGGCGGGCCGCAACGACGCTGACCTGCTCGCGATCACGGACTCGAAGGTCGTCCGCTTCGACCAGGGAAACGCCGGTGACTGACCCGGGCTAGCTGGGGCCGTCCGGCTGCTCGGCCGGCGGCCCGAACTGAGGCTCGAGCGGAAGCTCCTCGCCGTTACGCGCGGCCTCGCGCTTCTCCTGCCGGGCCTGCTGCTTCAGGGCGCGCTTCTCGGCGACCGCCCGTTCCCGGTTGCGCTTGTTGATCGTCTGCTGCCGCTTCTTGCTAGCCATCAGCCCCTACCTCGACCCCGCATCCGGGCCCTCCTGGCCGGGATGTCCGGCACGAAGGCTACCCCGCGGGCCTGGCGCGTGCCGCTGTTGCTCTCGACCTCGAAGGTGACGACCTTCTGTGCGCAACGCCCCTCCGGCAGCTCGCCCGGCGCGAAGCCCTCGCCGGCGACTGCCAGGCGCTCACCCTCGTCGGTCATGATGAAGCCGTAGTCCTTCGCCGCGTTGAACCAGAGCATGTGTCCCCTCAAGGCGATCCTTTCGCTAGGAGGCGGCGCGCGCCGCGGCTGCGACGCGCGCCTGCGCTCGGTTAACCGACCGGCGTGACGTTCTTCGCCTCGGGGCCTTTCGCACCCTCGGCGGCCTCGTACTCGACCTTCGCGCCCTCGGCGAGCGACTTGTAGCCGTCGCCGGCGATCGACGTGTGGTGCACGAAGAGGTCCTTCTCTCCGTCGTCAGGGCTGATGAAGCCGTAGCCCTTGGAGTCGTTGAACCACTTCACTGTTCCTGTAGCCATGAAAAAACACCTCCTTCTACCTCTCGCGAACGGTAGATGGGAGGCGTCAGCCGACCAGGTACTCGCTCTGTGGAGCTTTCAGGCTAGCGCAATGGGTGCTCAGCCGACAACGAGCTGGACACCGAGCTCGACTGCGGCGAGCACCGCCGCCACCGACCAGAGCACGAGCCGCAGGTCGATCGGGGCCGGCTCCGCGCCCGGGCTCATCAGCCCGGGCGCGGCCGGCCGCTCGTAGAGATCCGGGGGAGCCATCACACCGGGACGCATCACATCCTCCTATCGGCCCCCCGCAGGAAAGCTGGATCCTACGTCTTGAGGTGCTCCTGTCCAGCCCACGCGTTGTCGACTCCTCCTTGTCGGCTTCCCGGCGAGGTTCGTAGCCGTAGTCAGCAGCCGAAGCAGTCGTCGGGCACGTTGTGCACCACCAGGCTCTGTCTCAGTGTGAGCGCCTCGCCTCGGAGGTAGGCGCCGCCGCCCTGGAGCGAGATGCCCGGGCCACCGCTCAGCCCGTTGCCGGTGATGGCGCTGAGAATCGGCATGCGTGACTCCTTTCGGTTGATGGCGGTCTCTTGGCGGCTACCCGTTCGGGCGGTTGAAACGGACTCGGGGCCGCTCAGCGCGGGGTCGCGGCCGGGGTGCGCGCGTACCCGATCCCGCGCAGCGCCTCACCCATCTCGTCGAGCGTCGCGGGGTCGTCGATCGTCGCCGGGGTCGAGTACTCCTCGCCGTCTGCGATCCGGCGCATCGTGCCTCGGAGGATCTTTCCCGAACGCGTCTTCGGCAGGCGCTCGACGACGACCGCGGTCTTGAACGACGCGACGGGCCCGATCCGCTCCCGGACCAGCTGGACGACCTCGCCGACGACCTCGTCGGGGCTGCGCTCGACACCGGACTTCAGCACGAGGAAGCCGACCGGCAGCTGGCCCTTCAGCTCGTCGGCGACGCCGATCACGGCCGTCTCGGCCACGTCGGGGTGCGACGCCAGGACCTCTTCGATCGCGCCGGTCGAGAGCCGGTGGCCGGCGACGTTGATGATGTCGTCCGTCCGCGACATGACGAAGACGTAGTCGTTCTCGTCGATGTAGCCCGCGTCGGCGGTGCGGTAGTAGCCCGGGAAGGCGGTCAGGTAGACCTCGCGGAAGCGCTCCTCGGCGTTCCAGAGCGTCGGCGAGGCGCCGGGCGGCATCGGCAGCCTGACCGCGAGCGCGCCGATCTGACCGCGCGGAACCTCCTCGCCGCCGTCGTTGAGGATGCGGACGTCCCAGCCTGGCACCGCGCGCGTCGGGGAGCCGGGGACGACCGGCAGCCGCTCGATCCCGATGCAGTTGGCCGCGATCGGCCACCCCGTCTCGGTCTGCCACCAGTTGTCGATCACGGGCACGCCGAGCTTCTCCTCCGCCCAGTGCAGCGTCTCCGGGTCGCAGCGCTCGCCGGCGAGGAAGAGCGTGCGGAAGCCGGACAGGTCGTAGTCGCCGATGAGCTCGCCGTCGGGGTCCTGCTGCCTGATCGCGCGGAAGGTGGTGGGCGCCGTGAAGAGCGTCGAGACGCCGTGCTCGGAGATGACGCGCCAGAACGCGCCCGCGTCCGGCGTGCCGACGGGCTTTCCCTCGTAGAGGATCGTCGTGCAGCCGCGCAGGAGCGGCGCGTAGACGAGGTAGGAGTGGCCGACGGCCCAGCCGATGTCGGACGCGGCCCAGTAGACCTCGCCCGCAGCCGCGTCGTAGATGTGCTCCATCGACCATGCGAGGGCGACCGCGTGTCCGCCGTTGTCGCGGACGATCCCCTTCGGCTGCCCGGTCGTGCCCGACGTGTAGAGGATGTAGAGCGGGTCCGTGGCCGCGACCGAGACGCACGGCGCCGGCTCGGCCCCGGCGACCGCCTCGCGCCAGTCGAGGTCACGCGCCGGATCGAGCTCGGCCTCCCGCTGCGGGCGCTGCAGGATGATGCAGCGCTCCGGCTTCGCCTCGACCAGGTCGATCGCGGCGTCGAGCAGCGGCTTGTACTCGACGATCGTCGCCGGCTCGATCCCGCACGAGGCGGAGACGACGACCTTCGGCCGCGCGTCCTCGATCCGGCTCGCGAGCTCGTGCGCCGCGAAGCCGCCGAACACGACCGAGTGGATCGCGCCGAGTCGGGCGCACGCGAGCATCGCGACCACCGCCTCGGGCACCATCGGCATGTAGACGATCACGCGGTCGCCGTGCCCGACTCCCTGCGCGGCGAGCGCGCCGGCGAAGCGCGCCACCTCGTCCTGGAGCTCGCGGTACGTGAACGTCGCCGCCGCTCCGGTGACCGGCGAGTCGTAGACGAGCGCGAGCTGGTCACCGCGGCCGCCCTCGACGTGCCGGTCGACCGCGTTGTGGCAGGTGTTCAGCCGCGCGCCCGAGAACCAGCGGTAGAACGGCGCCCGCGAGTCGTCGAGCACGCGCTCCCACGGCTCGTCCCACTCGATCGCCGCGGCGGCCTCGGCCCAGAAGCCCTCGGGATCCTGGAGCGACCGGCGGTAGACGTCCTCGAAGCTGCTCATCGAGACCCCTTTCTCGTGGCAGGGACAGCTCGAAGCTACCGCCGCAGCCGTGGCCGGTCAACGACTCGGGGCGGCCGGTACGATCGACGGCTCTACTCGGGAGGTGAGGAGATGAACGACAACGCGAAGTGGCGCACCCTGCGCCTCGACGAGCTCGAGCGGAGCGGCAGCTTCATTACGCTCCGCGAGCCGCTCGGCATCCATTCGTTCGGGATCAACGCCCGCACGACCGGCGAGGACGGCACGCTCGTCAACGAGCACGACGAGGGGATGGGCGGCCAGGAAGAGGTGTACGTCGTCCTGGACGGGGCGGCGACGTTCGAGGTCGACGGCGAGACGGTGGACGCGCCCGCGGGCACGTTCGTGTCCGTCGCGCCGGGCGTGAGCCGCAAGGCGACCGGCGACGCGACCGTCCTCGTCGTCGGCGGCACTCCCGGCCAGCCGTATTACGGGATGGACTGGGGCGACGCGCGGCCGATGCACGACGAGTCGATGACGGCCTACACCGAGCAGCGCTACGCGGACGCAGCCGCGGCGGTGCGCCGGGGCCTCGAGCAGTTCCCGGATCACGCGGGCCTCAACTACAACTACGCGTGCTTCGCGACGCTCGCGGGCGAGGTCGACGACGAGACGTTCGCGCACCTGCGCAAGGGCGTCCAGGGCTTCCCGCCGTTCCGCGACCAGGCGCGCGTCGACGACGACCTCGCCTCCGTGCGCGACGATCCGCGGTTCGAGGACGCTCTGCGCTAGCCCGATCCCTCGAACGAGGGACTGCGGGTTGAGGACTCGGGAGGGCCGCCGATGTAGGCCCGATGCGCCGCCTGCCTCTCGTGCTCGTGCTGCTCGCGACCATCGCGTGCGGCTGGGCCAAAGCCGCGTGGAGCCGCGTCGACCCGCCCGCTCACCGCGTTCGCGGCGAACACGCCGCGAAGGTGCAGAAGCTCGCCCGTGAGGTCGTCGCGTTCGCGCGCGACCAGCTCGGCGTCCCGTACAGCTGGGGCGGCACGTCGCGCGCGACCGGCTTCGACTGCTCGGGCCTGGTCTACGCCGCGTACCGCTCGATCGGCTGGAACATCCCGCGCTCGTCGTGGGATCAGCTCCGCGTGGGCCGGCCGGTGGGCTTCGCCGGGTTGCGGCCCGGCGACCTGCTGTTCTCCGAGGGCGGCGGCCACGTGCAGCTCGTGGTTTCAAGGAACGCCGCGATCTCGGCGCCCCAGACCGGCGAGCGCGTGAGGTACGTGCCGCTGGCGCAGCTCCGGTCGCAGTTCGCGGGCGCCCGGCGCCTGATCAGGTAGCCGGGGAGCCGGCCGAAGCCGGCTCCCACAGCCACAGCTAGGCGGCGAGGTCGAGCGCCGGCTGCTCCGCGACCTCTTCGGTCTCGCGCGGCTTCCGGCCGAGCAAGGCGACGGCGCCTGCCGCGAGCAGGAAGACCGCTCCGACCAGGAGCGCGAGCCCGTAGCCCTCGGTCGCCGCGTGCGCGAGCGTGGTGTCGCCGGCGCTCAGCACCGACGTCGTCCGCTCGGTCGCGAGCGCGGAGAAGATCGCCAGGCCGAGCGCGGCGCCGAGCTGCGTGCCGGTATTGAGTAGCCCGGCCGCGAGCCCCGCCTTGTCCTCGCTGATCCCCGCGTTGGCCGCGGTCGTCGCGCCGACGAACACGCCGCCGAGGCCGATCGACGCGACCAGCAGGCCCGGCAGGATGTCCGACACGTACGAGCCGTCGACCGGTATCCGCGACAGCAGGTACAGCCCGCCCGAGGCGATCACGGCGCCGGTCACGATCACCGGCTTCGTCCCGATCCGGGAGAACAGCTGGGACGAGATGCTCGTCGCGATGATGAACCCTCCCGTCAGCGGCAGGTACGCGAGACCGGTCTCGATCGGCGAGTAGCCGAGCACGGTCTGCATGTACAGCGTCAGGAAGAAGAACATCGGGAGGAAGCCCGCGGCCGTGATCAGCTGCGTCACGTCGGCGACGGCGACCCCCTTGGTCTTCAGGATCGAGAGCGGGACGAGCGGGTTCGACACGCGCAGCTCGTTGACGACGAACGCCGTCAGCGCTACTCCCGCGAGCACGAGCCCGCCGATCGTGCGGGTCGCGCCCCAGCCGACGTCCGGCGCCTTCACGAGCGAGTAGACGAGCAGCAGCATCCCGCCGGTGACGAGGAATGCGCCGAGTGCGTCGAAGTTCGCCAGGCGCGCCGAGCCGCGCTCGCGCTTCAGCAGTGCGAAGGCGCCGACGAACGCGACGGCGGCGAACGGGACGTTGACGAACAGCACCCACCGCCAGCCCGGCCCCTCGGTCAGCAGTCCGCCGAAGAGCACGCCGGCGGCGCCGCCGAGGCCCGAGACGGCGGCCCAGGCGCCGAGCGCGGTGTTCCGCTCGCGGCCCTTGCTGAAGATCGTCGTCAGCGAGGACAGCGCGGCCGGGGAGAGCATAGCCGCGCCGAATCCCTGCACGAACCGGGCGGCTACGAGCACCGACTCGCTGTGCGACAGGCCGCCCACGAGCGACGCGCCCGCGAAGACGACGAGCCCGGTGACGAGGATCCGGCGCCGTCCGAGCAGGTCGGCTACGCGGCCGCCCAGGAGCAGGAACCCGCCGTAGGTGAGGATGTACCCGTTGACGACCCATTGCAGGCCCTCCTGCGAGAACCCGAGGTCGCGCTTGATCGACGGGAGGGCGATGTTGAGGATCGACGCGTCGAGCACGTCCATGAACTGGACGAGGCAGAGCAGGAGCAGAATCGCGACGCCCCGCCTGGACGACAGGGACGCCGCGTCTTGTCGGGGGATGGATACGGCTTCCGAATAGGTCTGTGAGCCCATGACCGCGGCCTCCTTCGTTGGTGTCTGAAGAAGAGACCCGCGGGGCGCGGCTCGTGTGACCGCCCGCGGCGAAGAGATTGCTCATATGCTATACATCTATACAACTAAGTCGTTGTCTAGCGTAGGAGTGGGTATGTCACTGCCTCATCCGATGCCGCCAGACCTCGCCGAGTTCGTCGCCCGGCGCTTTCGAGTGCTGGCGGAGCCGATGCGAATCCGCTTGCTCGACCGCCTCAGCGAGCGCGAGGCGACCGTCGGCGAGCTCTCCGATGCCCTTGCCGCTTCACAGCAGAACGTCTCGAAGCACCTGGCCGTGCTCGCCGACGCCGGCATGCTCGGCCGCCGCAAGGACGGAAACCGCGTCTACTACCGGATCGTCGACGAGAGCGTTTTCGCCCTTTGCGAGCAGGTCTGCGGTGCGGCCCAGCAGCAGCTGCGGACACTCCATGAGCTGGTCGGCGGGGTGACTGCGTGATGGCTCGGCGCTGGCCCCTTGAACGAGTCCTCTTCGCGCTCGCGGGCTCGATGACCCTGGTGAGCGTGATCCTGGCACTGACGGTCTCGCCGTGGTTCCTCGTGCTGATCGTCTTCGTCGGCCTCAACCAGTGGCTCTTCGTCGGTGCAGGCTGGTGCCCAGCCTCCCTCGCTCTCGAGCGCGTGATCCGGCTCGAGAAAGGCTGCCGCCGATGAGCACCATGACGACTGCCCTTCCTCCGACGGGCCGCTCCGCCGCGCGACCGCTCGAAGTCGGGCCACTGGGCCGGCTCGGCGGGTGGACGGCCGACCACGTCCGCGCCGTCTCGATCGCCTGGCTCGTCGTGGCCGTCGTGCTCGCCGCGTTCGCGCCCAGGGTCGAGACCGCGCTTTCAGGCGCCGGCTGGCAGGCGAACGGCTCGCAGTCGGTCCAGGCGCGCGCGCTGATCCAGCGCAACTTCGCCGGCCTCTCGAGCTCGGCGCTGATGGCCGTCGTCCACTCGGCGCGCCAGACCACAGCCGACCCGAGCTTCAACAGCACGATCCAGCGCGTCGAGCACGTCATGGCAGGCAACCGGCGTGTCGCTTCCGTGCAGGCGCCTCAGCCTGGCGCGAGCATCTCGCGCGACCGCCACACCGCACTCGTGATGGCCGGAGCAAAGGGAGACCCGACGGCGATGGTCGCTGCGGCGGACACCCTGAAGTCCAAGCTCCGTGCGGCCGGCGGGCCGGGCATCGGCGTCTCGCTCACGGGCGCGTCCGGGATGTGGAGCGATTTCAACACGGCCAACCGCAGCGCGATGATGAAGTCCGAGCTCTTCTCCTGGCCGGTGACGATGGTGATTCTCGTCCTGGCCTTCGGCTCGCTCGTCGCGGCCGGACTGCCGCTGCTCCTGACGATCGTCGGACTCGTCGCCTCGGCCGGACTGTTGACGCTGCTGACCCACGGCTTCGAGGTCTCGATCTGGGCGATGAACTTCGCATTGATGTTCGCGCTCGCGCTCGGGATCGACTACGCGCTCTTCGTCGTCCACCGCTTCCGCGGTGCCTTCTTCGGCTCCAAGCTCGAGGTGCGCGACGCGGTCGCCGTGACGATGGACACCGCGGGCAAGGCCGTGCTCTTCTCCGGGCTGACGGTGTTCGTCTCGCTGACGGCGGTGATGCTCGTGCCGAGCCCCGCCTTCCGCTCGATGGCCCTGGGAATCATGCTCAGTGTCGCCTTCGTCCTCGCTGCGACCCTGACGCTGCTGCCGGCGGTGCTCGCCAAGCTCGGGCCGAAGGTCGACGCGATGTCGCTTCGCTGGGTGCACTCCGGCGAGCACCGCTCGGCCCGGTTTGCCCGCTGGGGTGAACGGCTCTGGCGCCACCCGCACTTTTACGGCCCTGCGGCGACGCTCGTCCTCGTGGTGCTCGCGCTGCCGCTCCTCGGCTTGAAGACCGGCATGCCCTCGATCAAGGTCGTTCCGCAGCACGACGGCTCGCGGGTCGGCTACACGCAGGTGCAGCACGCCTTCGGGACGGGCGCGCCGGGCCCGCTGCAGATCGTCTCGCCGCAGCGCGAGGCCGGCAGGGTCGCCGCCATTGCCCGCCGCGACCCGGGCATCGCCCGCGTGTCCCATGTTCAAGTCGGCGGCAACGGCTTCGCGCTCGTGCAGGCGATCCCGACGACCGAGCCTTCGAGCAAGGCGACCGGAGGCACGATCGACCGGCTGCGCCGGGCATTGCCGGCCGGCGCACTCGTCGGCGGCGCCGCGGCCGAGAACCACGACCTCGAGTCGGCGCTCGCGTCGAAGACGCCGCTCGTGATCGGCGTCGTGCTCGCGCTCGGCTTCCTGCTCTTGCTCCTCGCGCTCCAGGCGCCGCTGATCGCTGCCATCGGCGTCCTCACCAACCTGCTCGCCGTCGGCGCCGCCTTCGGGATAGGACGGCTGATCTTCCAGAACGGCCACGGTGCGGGTCTGCTCGGGTTCGAGCCGCAGGGATTCATGGACGCCTGGGCGCCGGTCTTCTTCTTCGCGATGATCTTCGCGATCTCGATGGACTACACGGTGTTCCTGCTCTCATCCGCCAAGGAGCACTGGGATCGCTCGCACGATGCGCGCGAGGCGACGGTGGGCGGGCTCGCGCATTCCGGTCGAGTGATCTTTGCCGCAGCGGCCGTGATGGTGGCGGTCTTCTTCACCTTCGCCCTCTCCGGCCCGCTCCCACCCAAGGAAATGGGCGTCATCCTCGGAGTGGCCGTGCTGCTCGACGCGATGCTGGTGCGGCTCGTGCTGATTCCGACACTGCTGCGCGTGTTCGGCCGCCATGCCTGGGGGCTACCACGGTGGCTCGACCGGCTGCTTCCTGACGTGCGCTTCGGACACGTCTAGATGCGAATCGGGCGCCTCTCGGCGCCCGATTCCGCTTCCGTATTGCCTCCAGCCAGCTCGCTAGCTGCAGCCCGTATTCGTCCCGCAGTCGCGGCACGTGTAGCAGCTGCCGGTCCTGACCATCCGCCCGCCGCACTTGGCGCACTCGACCGCGTCTTCCCACGCGTTGAAAAGGGCCGTCTGCCCGGGCGCCGGCGCTTCCGCGACCTCCGCCGCCGGAGCTGAACCCTCGCCGCTGTACGCCGCGGCCAGCTTCGCCTTGACCTCCGGCGAGAGGATCCCGGCCGCCTCCTGCTGCTCCGTCGACAGGAACTTCTTGCCGAACCAGCGGAAGACGTAGTCGACGATCGACTTCGCGATGCGGATGTCGGCGTCGTTCGTCATGCCGCTCGGCTCGAAGCGCATGTGCGTCAGCTTCGAGACGTAGACCTCCGGCGGGACGCCGTACTGCAGGCCCATCGAGACCGCGATGCAGAGCGAGTTCATCAGTCCGGCGATCGTCGTCCCGTCCTTGGCGATGTCGACGAAGATGTCGCCGGGTGAGCCGTCCTCGTACAGGCCGACGTGGATGTAGCCCTCGTAGTCGCCCACGCGGAACTTGCGGCCGACCTCCTCGCGGTCGTCCGGCAGCCGGCGGCGCTGCGTCAGCGGCACCGGCGGCGTCGCCTCGAGCTGCTCGGCCCCGTCCTTCCGGCCCGACAGCGGCTGGGCGACCTTGCAGTTGTCGCGGTAGATCGCGATCGCCTTGACGCCCAGCCTCCACGCGTCGATCAGCAGCTGCGAGACCTCGTCGACCGTGACCGTCTCGGGCAGGTTGACGGTCTTCGAGATCGCGCCCGAGATGAACGGCTGCACCGCGCCCATCATCTTCACGTGGCCGGTGTAGTGGATCGACCGCTCGCCGATCGCGCAGTCGAAGACCGGGTAGTGCTCCGGCTTGACGTACGGCGCGCCGACGACGGTGTTGCGCTCGTCGACGAACGCGACGACCTCCTCGACTTCGCTCGGCGCGTAGCCGAGCTTCTCGAGCGCCATCGGCACGGTCTTGTTCGGGATCGTGATCTCGCCGCCGCCGACGAGCTTCTTCGACTTGACGAGCGAGAAGTCGGGCTCCACGCCGGT
>DASSQG010000133.1:0-5105 GCA_035702625.1 Gaiellaceae bacterium
GCTCCAGGACCGAGGTCCACATGTGCAGCTGAACTTCCTTCGCCATCCGCAGGCGCTGGTGGAGGAGGTCGCTGAGCCGGTCGCCGGCGCGCGCCCACGACTCGACGGAGAACACGAGCTCGTCGCCGTCCGTGGCCGAGAGCTCGATCTGCCCCGCCTCGAGATGGCCTTCGAGGGTCGCGAGCCGGAACGAGCGCGGCGTCACCTCCACGACTCGCACAGGCCCGTCCCACGGTCCCGGCATGCGGACGACGTACTCGTCGCCGACCCGCATCTCCCCTTCGCTGCCGTGCACCTTGAGGTACCGCGCGAGCTCCGTCGGCGCGACCCGGTTCGGGTCGGCGCTGATCGTGGCGAACAGCTGCTCGGCCGACAGCGCGGCGTCGCGGATGCGCGCTCGGTAGGTCCGGTGGAAGAGCGGCCCGACGCCCTCATCCGGAGGCTGGATCTCATCCCGAGCGACGTCATCGGGAAGCGGCGGAGGTGCGTCGTCATGCGAGGTTCCCGGCTCCTCGCGGCGATGCATCGGCGTCGTGCGCCACATGTAGTTCCACGAGGTCAACGCGAGCCCCACCGGCCAGGCGGCGGCGGTCGCAGCGCGGTGCGAGATCGACGGACGCTTCGGCACTTGGACGCCTCGCCTACCCGATCGCGCCACGAGCACACGCGCCGGGTTCACGCGCTGCAGATCGGGAACCGTAGAACCATGTTCGGCAAACGGCTGTACGAACTCGGCCTGCGCGGCTGGCACTGCCACGCCGTCTCCCTCGCGTCGGTCGGCCTCTGCATCGGCCTCTGGATCCGCGCCAAGACGGTCGACCAGGACGAGCGCGGCAACGCCGAACGTCGCGCGCTCTTCGTCGGCCTCTGGCCGCCCATGTTCTGGCTGATCGGCGACACGATCGAGCGCCACGAGACCCGGCGCCCGCGCCTGCTCCGCGGCCGCTAGCCGATCAGGTCGTTGAGGCTGATCCCGCCGCGGATCAGCTTCTGGAGCGGTAGGCGCTCGACGAGGCCGCGCAGCGCGGGCGCGAGGAATCCCGGAACGTCGCCCCGCTGCACGGCTGCGTCGACGGAGCGCAGCAGGCCGGCGCGGAGGGCGACCTCGACCGTGTGCTCGTCCCAGTGGCGGGGCGCCTCGCTGCCGCCGCCGATCGAGAGCACGAGCTCCTCACGCGTCGTGTGGAGGCGGCAGGCGGTGCCGTCGAGGCCGTCGAGCACGATCCGCTGGATCGTCGTGTCGATCCCGCCCGTGCGGCCCCCGCGGGGCTGGCACGGGTTCGCGATCTTCGGCGACGGCTCGTCGAGCGCGCCGAGGCCGAGCTCGACGCCCACGAGGGCCACGCCGGCGAGCAGCAGCACGACGAGGGCGGCCTTCACAGGAGTCTCCGGCGGAACAGCGCGGCCAGGAGCAGCGCAAGGCCGGCGAGACCTGCGCACACGAGGAACGCCGGCCGCGACGCACGCGTGATCGTCGTCTCGATCGCGCTCGTGAGGTCGTCGCGGACGGCCGCGAGCGCGGAGTCGTGGCGGGCGCCGTTCTTGTCGAACGCCGCGGCGAGGTTCGGCGTCTGGCCGGCCTGGGCCTTGGCGAACTCGCCCCGAAGGTCGAGCGCCACCGGCACCTTCTTGTCGAGCCCGATCGGAGCGTCGAGCAGCACGGCCGTCCCGCGCAGGAGCGCCCTGTCGCCGGCCTTCGGCACCTGCGAGGCGAGCAGTGGCGCGATCAGCGCGAGCGCCAGCACGAGCCCGAGGTGGCGCGCACCGACGGTGAGCGTCCCGCTGCTGGTCAGCCGTCGTCCAGGCAGAAGCGTCGCGTTCGAGAGCACCGGAACCGCGAGGCCGAGGCCGGCGCCGCAGAGGAGCAGCGCCCAGATCGCGAGCGCGACGCTCGCCCTCGGCAGCAGGGCGAGCCCGACGAGGCCGAGCGCGAGCAGCGCGGCGCCGCCGGCGACCGCGAGGTGCGACTCGAGCCGGCGCTCGAGCGGTCGCGCCAGGAGCGCGGCGGCGGGCAGGGCGCTGACGACGAGCGCGCCGCCGATCGGCGAGTAGCCCCAGACGCTGATCACGAGCAGGACGGCGAGGAACAGCGCGCCGACGAGCGCGCCGAAGAGGAGACCGAGGCAGGCGTTCGCGGGCAGCGTCCGCGCGAGCGAGGGGCGCCAGCCTTCCTCGGCCTCCACGTGCGCGTGCGCGCGGATGACGCCGACGAGGCCGAGCGCCGCGACGGGCGCCTGCGCGACGAAGATCGCGCGCCAGTCGAACGCCTGGGTCAGCACGCCGCCGAGCGCCGGCCCGAGCGCGAGCCCGAACGTCCCCGCCGCCGTCCACCGCGCCCGCCCGAGCACCGGCAGCGACCCGACGAGCAGCAGCGCGGCGCCGATTCCCTGCACGCTGCGCGCGCCGATCAGGAAGCCGAGGCTTTGCGCGGAGGCGCAGGCGATCGAGGCGGCAAGAAAGACGACGAGCCCGCCGCCGAGCACCCACGACGCGTTCAGCCGGTGCACGAACAGCACCAGCACGAGCGCGGCGACCGCGACCGCGAGGTTGTAGGCGGTGACCACCCACGAGACGCCCTCGATCGACGTGTGGAAACGGGTGTAGAGCTCCGGCAGCGCGAGGACGACGATCGACGAGTCGGCAAAGGCGACCGCCACGGCGGCCGCGAGCGGCGCCGAAAGCCCGCGCCTCACCGTCCCCAGGTGCCGTGCGGCTCGCGGCGGCCCGGCTCGATGTGCCAGTTGTCGCGCGCCTCCGCGACGAGCCCCTGGTCGTCGAAGCGGAGGATCGAGCACCCGGCGATCGTCTGCTCGTCGCCATCGGGCTCGACAAACGCCGCCCACCACTCGACCGCGGCCCGGTCACCTTCCTCGACCGGCTCGCCGAAGCGGACGTCGTCCGACCGCGCCTCGGGAAAGACGCGCGTCACGTACGCGAGCGGCGACTCCGGCTCGCGGAACGGCGCCGACCGGAAGATGCAGTCGTCGCGGTAGAGCGCCGCCGCGGCGGCCGCGTCGCCGTCCTCCCAGGCGACCCGGTAGGCGTCGGCCCAGCGCCGGGCGAAGCTCACGGCCGTCATGGCGCCAGCCTACTCCGGTACGGGTTGCAACCCGTCTTCGACCGCGGTAGGTTCGCGCCGTGAGGAAGTGGGTCCTCCTGCTCGTGGCATTCGGCGCTCTCGCCGCGGTGCCCGCCGCGTCCAGCGGCCACACGGGCTATGCCTGGCACGTCACGCCGACGGGGACGACCGCCCACTTCCGCGGGCTCTCGGCGGTCAGCGCGACGACGGCGTGGGTCAGCGGCTACACGCCCACCGACGGCGTCGTCATGCGGACGACCGACCGCGCCGCGACGTGGCAGGACGTCAGCCCGCCCGGCGCCGCGGGGCTCCAGTTCCGCGACATCCAGGCGTTCGACGCGAATCGCGCCGTCGCGATGTCGATCGGGAGCGACCCATCCGACTTCCGCATCTACGTCACCGCGGACGGCGGGCAGACGTGGACGATCACGCAGCAGAACACGAACCCGGGCGCGTTCTACGACTGCATGACCTTCTTCAACGACCGGCGCGGCCTGCTCGTGTCCGACCCGCCGGACGGGCAGCACTTCCTCGTGCTGGCGACCGACGACGGCGGCCTGAGCTGGCACGTGACCGGCCTGCAGATGCCCGCGGCGCTTCCCGGTGAGGCGGCCTTCGCGGCCAGCGGCGAGTGCATCACCAGCCACGGCGGCCGAGCGTGGTTCGGCACGACCGCCAGTCGCGTCTTCCGCTCCGACGACGGCGGAGTCAGCTGGACCGCCTCGCAGACGCCGATCGCGACCGGCAAAGGCACCAACGGCATCAACGCGCTCGCGTTCCGCAGCGGCCAGCACGGCCTCGCGGTCGGCGGCGACTTCGCCGACCCGACGAACTCGCCCGACAACGTCGCCGGCACGAGCGACGGCGGCCTGACCTGGTCGCTGCTCCCCGGCGCGCCGTCCGAGTACCGGTCGGGTGTGACGTGGGTCGACGGGCACACCGCGATTGCCGTCGGCCTGACCGGCAGCGACGTCAGCACCGACTTCGGCGCCAGCTGGCAGACGTTCGACGGGGGCAGCTTCGACACCGTCGACTGCGCGAACCCGAACGCGTGCTGGGCCTCCGGCGCCGCCGGCCGCGTCGCCTACCTGACGCGCTAGCCCTCCAGGTCCTCCCGGACCAGCCCGTAGATCACGCCGTCGACCCAGTCGCCGTGCCGGTCGTACGCCTTGCGGCGGACGCCCTCCCGGACGAAGCCGGCGCGCTCGGCGTGCGCCTGGGCGCGCTCGTTGAAGCCGTAGATCTCGAGCTGCAGCCGGTGGAAGCCGAGGTCGAAGATCAGGTGCCGCTGGAACAGCCGCGCTGCCTCGTCCGCCAGGTGCCGGCCGCGAAAGTCCGGGTGCACGGCCAGCGAGCCGAGGTTCGCGATCCGGCTGCGGGCGTTCGCGATCGTGAAGCCCATCAGTCCGGCGCGCCGGCCGTCGGCCTCGATCACGAAGCGGCCGAACTCCTCGGGCTCTGCCTGCGAGCGCTCGATCTCCGCGAGCAGGCCGTCGCGGTCGCGTGGCCGGACGACCGCCATGTACGGGTCGACGTCCTCGTGGGTCATCAGCTCGAGCAGGAAGTCGACGTCTGCCGGCTCGGCCCGCCGAAGGCTCACGTTCACGGCGACGGGGCGGCGACCGGCTCGCGCCGGGAGAAGCGAACCGCGCCCGACCCGAGCGCGACGCCGCCGAGGATCAGGGCCATCCCGGCGAGCTCCTCCCAGGTCAGCGGCTCGCCGAGCAGCAGCACGCCGTAGACGAGCGCCGTCGCCGGCAGCAGGTAGGTGACGAGGCTGACGCGCGCGGCGCCGTCGGTGCGCAGCACGCGGTAGAGGATGATCTGCGCGAGCGCCGTCCCGATCACGGCGAGCGCGATCACCGAGCCCGTCTCCTTCCAGCCGGGCACCTCGGACGGCAGCTGCGCGATGCCGAACGGCAACAGCACGAGCAGGCCGCCGAGCATCGAGGTCGCCGCGAGGACGAGCCCGGACGTGCGCACGATCAGGCGCTGGCCCCAGAGGCTGCCGACGGCGTACGAGACC
>DASSQG010000134.1:0-6805 GCA_035702625.1 Gaiellaceae bacterium
CGTTCACGAGCCCGGCGCCGTCGCCGCAGATCAGCAGGCCGGGCGCATGCAGCCGCTTCGGGACGGAGAGGAAGCCGCCCTCGGGGATCGTCTTCGCCCCCCACCCCACGCGCTCGCCGCCCTCGAGCAGCTTGCGCAGCAGCGGGTGCGTCTTCAGCTCCTGCAGGACGTCGTGGACGGAGAGCTCGGCGTCGCGGTAGTCGAGCCCGACGACCATGCCGACCGTGAGCATGTCGTCGCCCATCGGGTAGACGAACGAGCCGCCGAACTCGCGGTACTTGCGGCCCGGGCGCAGCGGCCAGCCCATCGTGTGGATGACGCGGTCGAGCGGCTTCACGACCTTCCAGACCTCCTTCACGCCCAGCGCCCAGACCTGCGGGCTCTCGCCCTCGAGGCCGAAGCGGTCGATCGCGACGCCGGTGAGGTGACCCTGCGTGCCCTCGGCCAGCACGGTGACGCGGGCGTGCACGTCGGAGCCGGGCTCGAAGTTGCCGAGCTCCTCGCCGCCCCGGCCGCGGCCGCGGTCGCCGGTGCGCACGCCGCGGACGCGTCCGTCGCCGGCGATCAGCGCGTGGCCGGTCGTCTCCGGCAGGATCGTCGCGCCAGCCTCCTCGGCCCGCTCGGACAGCCAGCGGCCGAGCTGCGCGAGCGAGGCGACGTGGTTCCCGTGGTTGCGCATCGTCGGCGGCGCCGGGATCCGCATCGCGCGCTTCGGCGTCAGGAAGTAGACCGACTCGTGCTCGACGCGGCCGTAGAACGGCAGCTCCCTCGTCGGCACGCGGTCCTTGAAGAGCCGCTGCAGCGAGCGCGGGTTGACGACCGCGCCGGAGAGCAGGTGCGAGCCCGGCTGCTTGCCCTTCTCGAGCACCGCCACCGGCACGTCACCGAGCCGCTCGGCCAGCTCGGGCGCGTCTTCGAGCAGCTGCCCGAGCCGGATCGCGCACGCGAGCCCCGCAGGACCGGCGCCGACGATCAGGACGCCGACCTCGATCTCCGCCTCGCCGGGCGCGACGACGAACTCGTTCGCTTGGAACGGCGGCGGATAGTCGGCGGGCTTCACGCCGCTTTGCGCGCCTTCACCAGTTCCGTCAGCTTCGGGACGATCTCGTTCAGGTCGCCGACGACGCCGAGGTCGGCGTACTCGAAGATCGGCGCGTTCGGGTCCTTGTTGATCGCGACGATCAGCGCCGAGCTCTGCATGCCGACCTTGTGCTGGATCGCGCCGGAGATGCCGACCGCGACGTAGAGCTTGGGCGCGACCGTCTTTCCGGTCTGGCCGACCTGCGCCGAGTACGGGTACCAGCCGGCGTCGACGACCGCGCGCGTGGCCGCGACCGCGCCGCCGAGCGCCTTCGCCAGCTCCTCGACCTGCTGGAACCCCTCGGGCCCGCCCAGGCCCCGGCCGCCCGCGACGATCACGTCGGCGTCCTCGATCGACGGTCCTTCGCTCTCCTCGTGCGCCTGCTCGACCATCGTCGCCGCGAGCGAGAAGTCCTGGAAGCGCGACTCGAACGGGACGACCTCCGCGCTGCCGCCGCTCTCCTGCGGCTCGAACGTGCCCGAGCGGATCAGCGCGAGCCGCGGCTCCGACGTCCAGCCGACGTCGACGTAGACGGAGTCGCCGAGCGCGGGCCGCTTGCCGACGAGCTTGTCTCCGTCGACCACGAGGTCGGTGAGGTCGTAGTTGAGGCCGACGTCGAGCCGGGCCGCGAGCGCGGCCGCGACATCGGCGGAGAGCACGGTTGCCGCGAACAGGACGGCGTCGAAGCCGTTGTCGGCGAGCAGCGTCTCGAGCGCGTCTACCCGCGGCTGCGGCAGCGGCTTGTCGAGCAGCACGTCGTCCTGCACGTACACCCGCTTCGCGCCGAAACGGCCGGCGTCCGCGGCGAGCTCCTGGACGCCCTGGCCGAGCACGACCGCCTCGACGTCGCCGAGCGAGGCCGCCTTCGAGAGGACGCCGAGCGAGTCCTTCTGCAGCTTGCCGTCGTGGTGCTCGAGGAAGACAAGAAATCTCACAGCGCCTTCTTCTCCGCCAGAAAGTCGACGATCTTCTCGGCGCCCGAGCCGTCGTCCTCGATCTTCTGGACGTCGCCGCGCGCCGGCGGGTCGTTCAGCGCCTCCACCGTCGTCCGCGAACCCGCCTCGCCGGCCGCCCCCGCGTCGACCCCGAGGTCGCCGAGCGAGACGGTTTCCTGCGGCTTCTTCTTCGCGCCCCTGATCCCCTTCAGCGACGGATAGCGAGGCTCGTTGATCGCGTCCGAGACCGCCACGACCGCCGGCAGCGGTGCCTCGATCACGTCGTAGCCGTACTCGGTCTGCCGCTTGCCACGGAGCTTGCCGTCCTCGAGCGTCAGCTCCGCGACCTGCGAGACGAGCGGGCGCTGCAGCCGCTCCGCGACCGCCGCCCAGAGCACGGCGCCGTCGGAGTCGTTCGCCTGCTGTCCGAACAGGACGAGGTCGGCATTCTCCCGCTCGAGCGCCGCCGCCAGCACGCGGCTCGTCGCCACGAGGTCGGAGCCCGCGGCACCCTCGTCCGAGACGAGCACGACGCGATCGGCGCCCATCGCGAGCGCGCGCCGCATCGCCTCGAGCGCGCGTTCCGGGCCTACCGAGACGATCACGACCTCACCCTCGCCCGAGGCGTCGCGGGCCTTCAGCGCCTCCTCGACCGCGTTCGCATCGAACGCGTTCAACGCGCCCTCGCCGGAGCGGTCGAGCCGCTTCGTCGACGGGTCGATCCGCCTCGCGGCGGTGGCTTCAGGGACGTACTTGGCGCAGACGGCGATCTTCATGCCGCGCGGGACTTTATCGAGGAGCGCCCGCCGGAACGCTGCCCGCTTTGAGGGCGCGAACAGCGCGGCCTCAGAGCCTCGTCCGCGTTCCGGTGGGCGCTCCAGACAAAACCGACCTGGTAGCCTCCGGCCCTTCGGAGCGACCGGAGCCCTATGCGCAGCCGCCGGATGACAGCCCGAGGAACCTTGCTTCTCGTCCTCGCCTTTCTGACCCTTGCGTCGGTCGCGGGCGCCGCCGCACCGCCCGCCAAGATCGTCTTCCCGGTGCTCGGCACGGCGACGTACGTCGACGACTTCGGAGCGCCGCGGGCGGGCGGCCCGCACCAGGGGATCGACATGCTCGCCGCGAAGCGCAGCCTCGCGCTCGCCGCGGAGGCCGGCAAGGTCGAGTTCTGGACGAAGTCCGCGACCGCCGGCTGCATGCTCTACCTGCACGGCCAGAGCGGCACCGACTACGACTACATCCACCTCAACAACGACCTGACCGCGAAGAACGACAACCGTGGCAGGTGTGTGGCCGGCACCGCGTACGCCAAGGGCCTGAAGAACGGCGCCAAGGTGGCGGCGGGCCAGGTGATCGGCTACGTCGGCGACTCGGGCGACGCGAACGGGCTGCACCCGCACCTGCACTTCGAGGTGCACCCGAACCGCAAGGCGGCGGTCGACCCGTACCCGTTCCTGCAGAAGGCGACCCACCTGTTGTTCGCGGCGCCGCGCGGCGCGCCGTTCACGCTCGAGCTGCGCGGGACGGTGATGTCGGTCGCCGCGGATTCGGTGCAGCTGAAGGTCACCGTCGTCAGCGCGTGGCCGATGCGGCAGACGCAGACGAAGCTGAAGCGCGCCCTGCTCGTGACCGTGCCGGTCGGAGCGACCGTCCAGCACGTCGCAACCGTCGGCGGGCCCGGTACGCCGGTCGACCTCAGCACGGCGCGGATCGGCCAGCAGGTCGACCTGTGGACGGCCGCCGCCCCGACGACGCTGAAGGCCCAGCGCGGCGACAACGGCGCGCTGAACGCCTCGCTCGTCTCGCTCGTCGGCTCCTAGCGACCGACGAACTTCGGGTCGCGCTTCTCCACGAACGCGGTCATGCCCTCTTTCGCGTCCTCGCTCGCGAAGAGCGCGCCGAACTCGTCCGCCTCGCGCTGGAGATTCTCGACGTGGTCGCCCTGGAGCGCGTGATTCGTCGTGCGCTTGATCGCCGCGAGCGCCAGCGGGCTTTTCGCGGCCAGAGCCTCAGCAACCTCGCGCGCCCTGTCGATAGCAGGATCGTGTACCTCGTTGACCAGGCCGATCCGCAGCGCCTCCTCGGCACCGACGACGCGCCCGGTGATGATCAAATCCTTGGCGACCCCGAGGCCGCAGACGCGTGCAAGCCGCTGCGTGCCGCCCCAGCCGGGGATGATCCCGAGGTTGACCTCGGGCTGGCCGAGGTTCGCGCCCGACGAGGCGTAGCGAAGGTCGCACGCGAGCGCGAGCTCGCAGCCGCCGCCGAGCGCGAAGCCGTCGATCGCGGCTATCGTCGGCTTTGGCATCGTCTCGAGCAGCTGGGCGCTCAGGTGCCCGAGTTCCCCCCACGCCTTCGCCCCGTCGACGCCGAGGCTGCTCATGTACTTGATGTCCGCGCCCGCGACGAACGCCTTGCCACCCGCGCCGGTCAGGACGACGACGCGCGCCTCGGCGTCGAGCGCGAGCTCGGCGAGCCGGTCGCGGAGGTCTCCTAGGGTGGTTCGGTCGAGGGCGTTCATCGCCTCGGGCCGGTCGATCGTGACGGTGGCGACCGCGCCCTCGCGGTCGACGCGAACGGCTATGCCGGAACCTTCCCGCGCAGGAACTCGACGATCTCGCTCGTAGGAGCGCCCGGCGTGAAGACCGCAGCGACCCCCTGCCGCTTCAGCTCCTCGGCGTCCTCGTTCGGGATCGTTCCGCCGAGCACGACGAGCACGTCCTCGGCGCCGTTCTCCCGGAGCCCGTCGAGGATGCGCGGCACGAGCGTCATGTGCGCGCCGGACAGGATCGAGATGCCGACGGCGTCCGCGTCCTCCTGGATCGCGGTCTCGACGATCTGCTCGGGCGTCTGGTGGAGGCCGGTGTAGATGACCTCCATGCCCGCGTCGCGCAGCGCACGTGCGATGATCTTCGCACCCCGGTCGTGCCCGTCGAGACCGGGTTTCGCTATTACGACACGAATCTTGCTGGCCACGTAGACGAGTATATGAGCGTGAAACTGACAGTCGTCGGTTGCTCTCCGGCCTGGCCGAACCCCGGCGGCGCGCAGTCCGGCTACCTGCTCGAGGGCCCCGGCCGACTGCTGCTCGACTGCGGCCCGGGCGTGCTCGCGAAGCTCCGCGAGCGCGAGGACTGGCCCCGCGTCGACGCGATCGCGATCACGCACTGGCACCTCGACCACTGGGGCGACCTCGTCCCGTGGGTCTGGGGCTCGGCGTTCGGGCCCGGCGAGGGAATCGACAAGCCGGAGCTCTGGGTCCCGCCCGAGGGCACGGAGCTGCTCTGGGCGATCGGCGAGCGGCTCGGCCAGCGCGAGATGTTCCGCGACGCATTCGACCTGCGCGAGTACGAGGAAGGCGTGCCCTTCACCGCAGCCGGCTTCGAGGTCGTCGCCCACCGCGTGCTTCACTACCAGCTCGTCGCGTTCGGCTTCCGCGCGGCGGCCAACGGGACGGTCGTCGGCTACTCGGGCGACTCCGGGCCGAGCGACGGCCTGGGTCAGATCGCGCGCGACGCCGACCTGTTCGTCTGCGAGGCGACGCTGCTCGCGCCGAACCCGGAGGGCGGCACGCGCGGGCACCTGAGCGCGCAGGAGGCGATCGAGGCGTTCGAGGCCTCAGGGGCGAAGCGGCTGCTGCTGACCCACCGTCCGTTCGAGCGGCCGCTCGAAGATTCGCTCGAGCTCGCCCACGACGGGCTCGAGATCACGATCGAGTAGGAAGTTCCGCGCGGTCTAGGTGGGAACCGGCGGCGTCCAGCGCGGCATCCAGTAGTCGACGAGCCAGCGCTTGTGGGCGCCGTTGCCGACGGGGACGAGCTCGAGCTGGAAGGTGGTCGGGCGAGACGTGGTCTTGCCCGGGATCCCCGACAGACCGACCTCGACCAGGATCTGCTTGGTGGAGGCGAAGTCGAGGTAGAAGTTGATGTGGTGCGTGTCGACGCCGGGGTACGGGACGACCGGGAGGTTCGATCCGTTGGCCCACTGGTGGCGGGTGTAGCCCTGCCTCAGTGAGGGCGCGACGACGCTCCACGAGGAGCCGATGTTCTTGCGCGCCACGATCGTGCCGATGAACGTGTTGACCGCCGAGTGCACCTGCGGGTCGAGCTGCTCGTAGGTGCGGACGCGGACGCCGCTCGCATTCGTGAGCGGAGTCTGCTTCGCCGGCAGCGTCGGGTGGAAGTTCGGGCTCGGGTTGACGCTGCCCCCGCTGTTGCCTCCGACGAGCGTGACCACGAGCGCGAGCGCGCCGGCGAAGAGCACGAGCACGCCGACGATCAACATCAGGCGGCCGAAGCGCGGCGAGTTGAGTGTGGTCTGGATCGAGTTCACGGGGTCAGAGGGAGTAGACGCGCAGAGTAGCGCGGAAGTTAGGGCGCCGCCGAATTCTCAGACAACGCTCAGAAAACGGGCGTCTCGCGCCAGGTGCCCCACGTCTCGCGCAGCGCGTCGCACATCTCGCCCATCGTCACGTAGGCGCGCGAGGCCTCGATCAGCAGCGGCATCAGGTTCTCGTCGCGCTCCGCGCCCTGCTTCAGGCGGGCGAGGGTGCGCTCGACCCCGCCCGAGTCGCGGCGCTCGCGTAGCGCCTGCACGCGCGCGATCTGCTTCGCCTCGACCGCCGGGTCGATTCGCAGGATCTCGATCCCGCCCTCGTCCTGGAGCTCGTACCGGTTGACGCCGACGACGACCCGCTGCTTGGCCTCGACCTCGGCCTGGTAGCGGAACGAGGCCTCGGCGATCTCGCGCTGCTGGAAGTTCTCCTCGATCGCCGGGATGACGCCGCCGA
>DASSQG010000135.1:0-5523 GCA_035702625.1 Gaiellaceae bacterium
CGGGCGCTCTTCAACCTCGACTGGATCACGCTGCTCGTGATGGTGATCATCGCGGTCGTCGGCGGGCTGTACTTCGTGATCGCACGGCCCGATCGCAAGGTCGGCCAGCACGTGCACGACTCGCTGGAGCCGACCGGGGCCGAGCGCGCCTGACGTGCTGCGAGCGGTCGAGCAGCGGGACCTCGACGCGCTCTTCGAGCAGCAAGCCGATCCCGTCGGCTCGGCGATGGCGGGCGTCCCGAGCCGCGACCGCAAGGCGTTCGACGAGCACTGGCGGCGCATCACCGCGAACGACCAGAACGTGATCCGCGTGATCGACCTGGACGGCGAGGCCGTCGGCCACGTCCTCAGCTGGCCCGCCGAGGGCCGCCGCTACGTCGGCTACTGGATCGCGCGTGAGTACTGGGGGCGCGGCCTGGCGACCGCCGGGCTCAACGAGCTCCTCGGCGAGCTGCGGGAACGCCCGCTGCACGCGCTGGTCTCGACGACGAACGTCGGCTCGATCCGCGTGCTCGAGAAGTGCGG
The DNA here is from genome assembly GCA_035702625.1 of Gaiellaceae bacterium. Taxonomy (GTDB): domain Bacteria; phylum Actinomycetota; class Thermoleophilia; order Gaiellales; family Gaiellaceae; genus AC-32. The sequence continues at coordinate 526 of DASSQG010000135.1, forward strand.
TTTCGTGGCGGTCGGACCGGCCGACGACGAGATGGCAGACGAAGGCGTCCCGGGGCTGCTCTACGAGCTCCGGGACGCCCCGTCTCCAGGCGACTGACTAGCCGGCGAGCGGCTTGCCGGTCTCGAGCAGCGTCTTGACGCCGCTCAGCACCATCATCCAGCCGGCGCCCGAGACGCTCTCAGCCGTCTTCGGCGAGCTCTCGAGGCCGTCGTGCGTCACGGTCAGGAGCGCGAAGCCGCCGTCCTGCGCCTCGATCTCCCACGTCACGCGGCTGTCGGGCTCGGCCGCCATCTCGGGGTCGTAGAACGCGCGCCAGCCGTGCACGAGCCGCCGCGGCGGCTCGAACTCGAACACCTCCGTCGTGTTCTTCAGCTCCGAGCCGTCGAACGTGCGCCGTTCCTCCGGCGACGTCTCGATCGTCATCCCGTAGAAGTACTTCGAGGTGAACTCCGGCTTGGTGATCGCGTCCCAGATCGCCTCCGGGCTGGCTTTGATGAACACCTGGTAGACCTGCGTGGCCTGGGCCGTCATGGTCGTCATGCGGGCTCCTCCAGTCTCGTCTTGAGCTCCGCGAGCGCGGACACGCGGTGCTCGGTGTACTTGTCGATCCAGCGGTCGTGGATCAGGCGGATCGGGACGGGGTTGAGGAAGTGGAGCTTCTCGCGTCCCAGCCGCTGCGTCACGACGAGGCCGGCGTCCTCGAGCACCCGCAGGTGCTTCATCACCCCGAAGCGGGTCATCTCCAGCTCGGACTCGAGCTCGGTGAGCGTTCGGCCGTCACGCTCGAAGAGCCGGTCGAGCAGATGCCGCCGCGTGGGGTCGGCGAGTGCCCTGAAGACACTGTCGTCGTCGTGCACGCCCCAAGAATAGGTGACCATTAGGTCACATGTCAAGGAACCTGGTATGACCCTCGCGTGAGCCTTCTGTCGCGGCTCTTCGGCTGGTTGCGACGCACGCCGCCGGACCCCGTCTACGACGAGCGGACGGCGTACGAGCGCTCGTACGGCGAGCGCGTGGCCGACGTGGTCGTGACTCCGAAGCCGCCGCCGACGCCGCGCGTCCTGCCGAAGCTCGCCGGCGACTACCTGCGGCGCTGTTTCGAGGAACGGCTCGAGTCGCGACGCGACACTGTCCATCACTAGGGGCGGCGTATCCTGAGCACGTGAGGGCGCATGCTGAGCGGTTGGCGGTGAGCGCCGCGGCCGTCGCGGCCGTGACCGGCGCGATCTTCGGGCTGAAGCAGGTCGCGCCCGTATTGAGCCTTTCGATTCTGTACCTGCTGGCGGTGCTGCCCGTGGCGACCGTCTTCGGCCTCGCGTACGCGCTCGGGGTCTCGATCGCGAGCATGCTCGCCTTCAACTTCTTCTTCCTGCCGCCGCTGCACACGCTCGCGCTGACCGACTCGGCGAACTGGGTCGCCTTGCTCGTCTTCGTCGTCACCTCGATCGTCGTCAGCGAGCTGGCGACGCGTGCGCGACGGCGCGCCTTCGCCGCGGCCGAGGCCGACGCGCTGCGGCGGAGCGACGCGGCCAAGACGGCGGTTCTGCACGCGGTCAGCCACGACCTGCGCTCGCCGCTCACGGCGATCCGCGTCGCGGCCGGCGGGCTCGAAAGCGGCTCGGTCGCCCTCGGCGCCGACGACCGAGCGGCGCTGCTCGAGACGATCCGGTTGGAGACTGCGCGGCTCGAGCGGCTGGTGGCGAACCTGCTCGACCTGTCGCGCCTCGAGGCCGGCGTCGCGCCAGCGAAGCGCGAGCTGTGGCCGGTCGACGAGCTCGTCTCGCGCGCGCTCGAGTCGCTCGGCGCCGAGGCGGCCCGGGTGGAAGTGACGCTCGACGGCGACGCGCCGCTCGTCAGCGTCGACGCCGCTCAGCTCGAGCGCGTGCTCGTCAACCTGCTCGAGAACGCGTTGCGCTTCTCGTCGCCGGCCGACCCGGTCGAGCTCGTCGTCGGCAGCACCGGCGACGAGGTGCTCGTCCGCATCTCCGACCACGGGCCCGGCCTCGCGGGCGCCGACGCGGAGCGGATCTTCGAGCCGTTCGAGCACGGCCGCAGCGGCGGCGAGGGCACCGGCCTCGGGCTGGCGATCGCGCGCGGCTTCGCGGAGGCGAACGGCTGCCGGCTCTGGGCCGAGTCGATCCCGGGGGCCGGGGCCGTCTTCACGCTTGCGCTGCCGTCGGCGGCCGCCCGCCCGACGCTCGTGCGATGAGCGAGGCGCTGGTGCTCGTCGTCGACGACGAGCCGCAGATCCTGCGAGCGCTGCAGACGAACCTCCGCGGCGCCGGCTACGACGTCGCGACCGCGGCGACCGCGCGGGACGCGCTCACAACCGCTGCCATGCGCCCGCCGGACGCCGTCATCCTCGACCTCGTGCTCCCGGACGGGAGCGGGATCGACGTCGCGCGGGAGCTGCGCTCGTGGAGCGCCGCGCCGATCCTCGTGCTCTCGGTCGTCGGCGACGAGCCCGAGAAGGTCGCCGCGCTCGACGCGGGCGCGGACGACTACGTCCAGAAGCCGTTCGGCATCGACGAGCTGCTCGCCCGGCTCCGTGCGCTGCTGCGGCGGGCGGGCCCCTCGACCGAGCCGGTGCTCGAGGTCGGCGACCTCGTGATCGACCTCGACAAGCGCCTCGTCACGGCCGGCGGGCGGCGCATCCAGCTGACGCCGAACGAGTTCGACCTGCTACGCGTGCTCGCGCAGAACGAGGGGAAGCTGATGACGCACCCGACGCTCCTGCGCGAGGTGTGGGGCCCGGCGTACGGGACCGAGTCGCACTACCTCCACGTCTACGTCTCGCAGCTGCGGCGCAAGCTCGAGGACGACCCTTCACGGCCGCGCTACCTGCTCACCGAGCCGGGCGCCGGCTACCGGCTCGTGAACCCGGTCGCGCGGTCTTGAGCCTCTCCTGAGGCGCGCCTCGGAACCTTGAGGCCGCCCTGAGTGGGGCAGGGCTACGGTCAGGGTGTGGCCACCCATGCCCTCACCGACGCTGTCTTCGACCGGGTCGCCTACCGGCGGATCGTCGTGCCCATCGCCGGCGACGACGACTCCGAGGCCGGCGTCGCGCTCGCTGCGCAGCTGGCCCCCGAGCACGGCGCGTCGATCACCGCGGTCTTCGTGATCGAGGTGCGGGCGGAGCTCCCGCTCGACGCACACATGCTGGCGGAGGAGGCCGAGGCCCGGGCGGCGCTCGAGAAGGCACACGCAATTGCCGCCAGCCGAGGGGTACGCCTGACGGAGCGCATCGTCCGGGCGCGGGCGCGCGGCGAGGCGATCGTCGCCGCGGCCGAGGAGGCCGACGCCGACCTGATCGTCATCCGCGCCGTGCCGCACGAGCGCAAACGGCTCTTCGGCCACACGACCGACTACGTGCTGCGGCATGCGGGCTGCCGCGTCCTGGTCACCGCGCCGCCGAAGCCGTGAGCGCGGAGCGGGTCGCGCACCCGCAGCTCAAGACGCCGCTCGTCGCACGCACCAAGCGCATGCTCATCGGGCGGCCTCGTTCGACCGGCGAGCTCGAGGACACGCTGCTCTCGAAGACGCTCGCGCTGCCGATCTTCTCCTCCGACCCGATCTCGTCCGTCGCCTATGCGAGCGAGGCGGCGATGGCGGTGCTCGTCGGCGTGTCGCTCTCGGCGCTCCACCTCGTCTTCCCGATCTCGATTGCGATCGCCGGCCTGCTCGCGATCGTGGTGCTCTCGTACAGCCAGGGCGTGAAGGCGTACGCCTCGAGCGGCGGCTCGTACGTCTTCGCGCGCGAGAACCTCGGCACGTTGCCGGCGCTGGTGGCCGGCGCGGCGCTGCTGACGGACTACGTCCTGACGGTGGCGGTGTCTGTCGCCGCCGGGGTGTTCGCGATCACCTCTGCGGCGCCGAGCCTCGCATCGCACCAGCTCGCGCTCTCGCTGGCGTGCGTCGCGCTCCTGACCCTCGGCAACCTCCGCGGAGTCCGCGAGTCCGGCCTGCTCTTCGCGTTCCCCACGTACGGCTTCATCGTGCTGCTGTACCTGACGCTCGGGGTCGGGCTCGCGAAGTGCACCGTCGGCACCTGCCCCGTGGCGACGGTGCCGCACCCGCTCGCGGCCGGCACGGGCACGATCACGCTCTTCGTCCTGCTGAAGGCGTTCTCGTCGGGCGCGGTCGCCCTCACCGGCGTCGAGTCGATCTCGAACGGCGTGACCGCCTTCCGCCGGCCGCAGGCACAGAACGCGGCCCGGACGCTGTACGTGATGGCCGCCATCGCGATCACGTTCTTCCTCTCCGTCTCGTGGCTCGCGGTGCACATGCACGCGCGCCCGAGCTCGACCGAGTCGGTGCTCTCGCAGATCGCGCGCGGCTCGTTCCCGGCCGGCTCGCCGGGCTCCGTCGTCTACTACCTCGTCCAGGCGTTCACGCTGGCGATCCTCGTGCTGGCGGCGAACACCTCGTACCAGGGCTTCCCGCGCCTCGCCGCGCTGCTCGCCCACGACCGCTTCCTGCCGGGCCAGTTCGTCAACCTCGGCGACCGGCTCGCATACTCGAACGGGATCCTGGTCCTCGCCGGGCTCGCGACCGGGCTGCTGGTCGCCTTCCGCGCGAACGTCAACTCGCTGATCCACCTCTACGTGATCGGCGTCTTCACCGCCTTCACGCTCGCGCAGGCGGGGATGGTGCGGCACTGGCAGAAGACGCAGGAGCCGGGCTGGCACTGGCGCGCGGCGCTGAACGCGCTCGGCTCCGCCACGACTGCGCTCGTGACGGTGATCGTGATCTCGACCAAGTTCCTCGAGGGCGCGTGGATGGTGATCATCGCGATCCCGCTGTTGATCCTCGCCTTCTACGGGGTGCGGCGGCACTACCGCTCGGTCGGGCGCCGACTGCGGGCCAAGGCGCGCGCCGTCCAGGCCAGTCGCGAGGTCGAGAACGACGTGATCCTCTACGTCGAGCGGCTCGACGCCGCCACGCGCGAGGCGCTCTGGTACGCGCAGACGATCTCGAAGCGCTCGCTGCGGGCGATC
>DASSQG010000136.1:0-9598 GCA_035702625.1 Gaiellaceae bacterium
CCGCCTCCGCCTCCACCTCCGCCGCCGCCTCCGGTCGCGCCGCCACCGCCCCCGCCGCCTCCCCCGGTGACCGGGACGAGGCCGCCGGGCAGGCTGTCGCCGCCGGGCAGGCAGTCGAGCAACAACGGCAACCACTACGGCTGGACGCGCGGTCGCGGCAACGCGAACCACGACCACGGGAGCGGCAGCAGCCAGAGCCAGGCCGCCAGCGGCAGGAGCGGAACTCACGACAACGGTCACCACGACCGCGGCAGCAGCGGCCAGAGCCAGGGCACGACCGGCGCCGGCGGTGAGCACGGCGACGGCAACGGCCATCAGGACCGCGGCGGCGGCAGCGGTCAGAGCGGCGGCGATACCGGTCACAGCGGCAGCGGCGGCCACGGACAGGGCAACGGGAACGGCAATCAGGGCCAGGGCGGCTCTGGCAGCAGCGGTGGGAGCGGCCCTGGCGGTAGCGGTGGAAGCAGCTCTGGTAACGGCCAGGGCAGCGGCGGCGGGCACGGCTCGAAGCGCTAGTCTGCCGCGATGCCTCCGATGAAGGGTTTCCGCCGCACCGGCACGATCGGCCTGGCGCTGACCGCCTGGGACGTCTGGCGGCGGATCCCGAAGGAGCACCGCCGCCTGATCGTGCGCCAGGCCCGCAAGCACGGGCCGAGGGTCGCGGCGAAGGTGATGGAGCAGCAGCGTCGGCGCAAGGCACGGCGGCCGTAGCCGGCTAGACCGAGAGCGCCTCCCGCACGATCCGGTCCTGCTCCCTGAGGTGCGCCGTCGGGTACCCCTCGGACGGGCTCGCACGCCACGGCCTGCCGACGTAGCGCAGGCGCACGCCCTCCGGGAGCGACTCCTCGAGCCGGTGGCGGATCGCGCGCCACGCGCCCATGTTCTGGGGCTCTTCCTGCGCCCAGACCATCTCCTCGAGCTGCGGAAACGAGCGAACGAGCTCGGCCGCGTCGGCCACCGGGAACGGGTAGAGCTGCTCGAGCCGGCCGAGCGCGACGCTGCCGGCCGCCGCCCGCAGCTCGTGTCCGGCGAGGTCGTAGTAGACCTTGCCGGAGCAGAGGACGAGCCGGCGCACCTGGGTCGCGTCCGCGGTCGGATCGCCGAGCACCGGCCGGAAGCTCCCCTCGGCCAGGTCGGCCAGCGTGGACGCTGCCTGCTTCAGGCGCAGGAGCCCCTTCGGCGTCATCACCACGAGCGGCCGCGCGCTCGGGTCGAGCGCCTGCCGCCGCATCAGGTGGAAGTACTGCGCGGCGGTCGTGCAGTTCGCGATCCGGATGTTCTCCTGTGCCGCCAGCTGCAGGAACCGCTCGAGGCGCGCGCTCGAATGCTCGGGGCCGTTGCCCTCGTAGCCGTGGGGGAGTAGCAGCGTCAGCCGTGAGGTCTGGCCCCACTTCGACAGCCCCGAGACGATGAACTGGTCGATCGCGACCTGGGCGCCGTTGACGAAGTCTCCGAACTGCGCCTCCCAGGCGACGAGCGCCTCGGGCGCTGCGACCGAGTAGCCGTACTCGAAGCTGAGGCACGCCTCCTCCGAGAGCGGCGAGTTGTGGATCTCGAACGAAGCGCTCGCCTCCTCGAGGTTCTGGATCGGCGCGTACGCCTGACCGTTCTGCGCGTCGTGCAGCACGAGGTGCCGGTGCGAGAACGTGCCGCGCTCGGTGTCCTGGCCGGTCAGCCGGATCGGGATGCCCTCGACGAGCAAGCTCGCGAAAGCGAGCTCTTCCGCCTGGCCCCAGTCGACGCCGCCGTCGTCGAGCGTCGCGCGTCGGCGCTCGAGCTGCTTGCCGAGCTTCGCGTTGACCGTGAAGCCGTCGGGCACGCGCAGCAGCTCGTCGTTCAGCGCGCGGAGCCGGTCGGCGGCTACCGCGGTGACCACGTCGGCGCCGGTCGACGCGGGGATCCGGCCCTCATACGCGACGGCGGGGACGCCCTGGCCGAACGTCGTCTTCAGCCGCTCGTGCGCCTCCTTCAGCGTCGTGTCGACCCGGCTCGCCATCGCGTCCACGTCCTCCTGCGAGGCCGTGCCTTCCCCAACCAGGGCTTGCGCGTACTGCTCGCGCACGCTCGGCTGCCGCTCGATCCGCGCCGCCATCAGCGGCTGCGTGTAGGCGGCCTCGTCCTGCTCGTTGTGGCCGTGCCGGCGGTAACCGACGAGGTCGATCACCACGTCCGTGCTGAAACGGCGGCGGAACGCCATCGCGAGCCGCACCGCCGACAAGGCCGCCTCGGGGTCGTCGGCGTTGACGTGGATGATCGGGACGTCGAACCCTTTGGCGAGATCGCTCGAGTAGCGCGTCGAGCGCGCGTCGGCCGGATCGGTGGTGAAGCCGATCTGGTTGTTCGCGATCACGTGCAGCGTCCCGCCCGTCGAGTAGCCGTTCAGGTCGGAGAGGTTGAGCGTCTCGGCGACGACGCCCTGTGCCGGGAACGCGGCGTCGCCGTGGATCTGCACGGCCAACGCGACGGACGAGTCGACGTAGCCGGTGCGCGTCGAGCGGTCGGTCTGCTCCGCCCGCGTCCGGCCCTCGACGACCGGGTCGACGGCCTCGAGGTGGCTCGGGTTCGACGCCAGCGTGACGGTGATCTCGCCGGCCGACGTGCGGCGCGACCCCTCTGCGCCGAGGTGGTATTTGACGTCGCCGGTGCCGCCTTCCGGGTCTGCGACGACCGCCTCGAGCGTCCGCTCGCCCTCGAACTCGCGCAGGATCGTGTCGTAGGGGCGGCCGATCACGTGCGCGAGCACGTTCAGCCGGCCGCGGTGCGCCATGCCCAGTACGACCTCGTGGCCTCCCTCCTCCGCGGAGAGCGCGATCGCCTCGTCGAGCATCGGCACCATCACGTCCAGGCCCTCGATCGAGAACTGTTTCTGGCCCAGGAACGCGCGGCGCAGGTAGCGCTCGAACCCCTCGACCTCGGTCAGGCGCTCGAGCAGCTGCCGCTTCTGGTCGGCGTCGAGCTTCTGGTGGTAGCGGCGTGCCTCGATCACCGTGCGCAGCCAGACGCGCTGCTCGTGGTCGGAGATGTGCTCGATCTCGTAGGCGCTCGTGCCGCAGTAGACGTCGTGCAGTTGCGGGAGGACGTCCGCGAGCGTCGCGCCCGGAACGTGGACGCCGAGGATGTCGGCCGGGATCATTCGCTGCAGCTCCGGAGTCAGCTGCGGCTCACGCCGCTCGGGCTCGAGCGACGGATCGCCGACCGGCTCGCCGCCGAGCGGGTCGAGCCGCGCGGCGAGGTGGCCGTAGGCTCGATACGCGGTCACCAGGGCCATCGCCGCCGCGACTGCGGCGAGCGCGGTCTCGTCCGGGGCTCCGGCAGGCGCTGGAACAGGGACTTGAGGTGCCGTAGCAGAGACCTGCACGGTGGGAGCGGGAGGCGGCGGCGCGGTCGCGACGTGTCCGTTGCCGTCGTGCTGCTGCAGGAGCTCGACGAGCCGTGCGAGCCCGGGGTGCGTCGCCACCAGCTCGCTCGCGCCGCTCTCGAAGAGCGCGCGCCACTCGCTCGGCACGCCGTCCGGGTTCTCGAGGTACTGCTCGAGCAGCGCGCTCGCGTAGCCCGCGTTGAGTCCGTCGACGTCGTGCATGTTCATCGTCTTTGTTGTACCAACCGGGATCCCTCCCGGCGCGGCCGTTTCTGCCGCCTAGAAGATCGGATTGTCGGTCAACACGGCGATCGCCATGCCGACGATGAAGCAAACGCCGCCGATCGCGATTGCGAACACGGCGAGTCGCGAGTGCCGCCCGCCGAGAGCCGCCGCGACCAGCGCGAGCAGGATCGCCACCGGGATCAGCCGAGCCGGGCGGTAGGCGAGCCCGAGGCAGCTCGCGAAGATCGACAGTGCCGCCAGCAGGCCGGCGATGCTCTCGCTCGGCCTCGAAGAAGACGCGGGGTGCGGCGTGACGCTCATCGGGCGACCGTAGCTCTACCGGTGCGCGCAGGCGTGCGCTCAGGCCCGCGTCTGGGTCCGTGTCGACGGCCGTGCGGCGTCCACGGCGCGCGCGGCTCCGGCGGCTCTTCGCGGACGCCGGATCGGACAGCCTCCGGCGGTTCCGGCTCGGCCTTCACCGCCCAGTAGACCACCAGACAGAGGTACACGATCGGGATCTTCAGGATCACCATCATGAAGATGAACTCCCAGACCACTGCGGAAGTGTACCGCCTCTTTCGCTACGGCTCGTGCGCCGCGCACGACTCGGCCGTGTAGGCCGCGAAGGGCGCGCAGATCGTCAACGAGATCGGGTAGCGGGCGACGTATCCGTGGCCGCCGACGTGGTAATGCACGAGCAGCGAGCGATAGCTGAAGGTTCCGGTTCGGCGAGGGCGGAAGCCGATCAGGAGCTCGACTGCCTCGTCGCGGTTGCGGTAGGGATGGACGACGAAGCCGGCGACCGGCCGCGCGTCGCCGCGCGTGTGCGCCGGCGGGTAGCCGCGGATCACGCCTGCGGCGAGCCCCGGTCCGACGTAGTCGCCGATCCGGAGAGCGAGCGGCCCCAGAATCTCGAGACCGCGGGTCAGACCGTCGAAGCTGACGGCGTCGAGCCTGGCGTCCTTGGAGCCGTGGTTCAGCAGCACCGGGACCCCGTTCGTCCCGGAATGATCTACGTCGATCGCCATCGACGTGAAGATGTAATCGCAGCCGCCGCAGCCGAGCGGACCTTCCCCGCCGCCCCTGTGCCGATGCACGACGATGAACCCGGTCACCGCGACCGCCGCCGCGAGCGCGGCGCCGACGGCGGGAAGCGTCCGCCGCCGGCGCCTGCTCGCGGAAGCGAGCTCAGCCACCCGCGAAGATCCGGGTCGAGTACGGCGGCCAGTTGTCGTTGCCGCACAGCCAGTGCTGCTGGTAGGCGCTGCCGAACTTGTAGCTGTAGCCGACGTGCGCCGAGGCCCCGCTCCAGACGCGGAGGTCGAGCGAGCCGGTGCCGAGGTCGACCTTCGCGCCGGCCTGGTACGTGCGCAGCTTCCGTGTGCTGCGACCGAATGTCCCCGTAGGTCCGTACGACGACGCGTAGCGGCTGTACTGCGTCGTGCACAGGTGCAGGTACTGCGAGAGGTCCTGCCCGATGGCGTAGTCGCCGATCCAGAGCTTCGCTTCCTTCGTGTACGACACGCCGCACGTGAACGTCTGGCCCGTGACGGGATCGACCGTCCAGCGCTCGTGCCGGTAACGGCCGTACACGAAGCGGGACGTGATCTCGTGCGCCCAGTCGGCCGACGGGTTGGTGACGCTGATCGAGGCAGAGTTGGCGGTCGCAACGTGCTTGAAGCCGCCCAGGTGCCATCCGCCCACGCTGACGCCGATCGAGATGTAGCTGTCGGCCCTGCCGCCGCGGCCGTAGTAGAAGGTGCCGGTCGCATCGCGCGCGACGTGAAGCTCGCCGATGATCGTCGGGTCGATCTCGGTCGCGACGAGCGACGTCTTCTGGAGTGCGAACCGGCAGGGGCCTGAGACGTTCGGGCCGTCGCCGGCGGCGATGGACGCCGCCGCCATCGGCATGAGGTCGTCCGCCAGCGAGGCGCTCGAGCCGCCCGTGGTCGAGCCTCCGAGGCCGCCAAGCGAGGTGACGTCGTCGGGCGAGTCCCAGGTTCCCGTGACGGCGTTCCAGTGGCGGGCGACGACGTCGTAGTACGGGGTGTTCCCTGCTGTCGCTTCGACCGTGAAGTTGGCCCAACCTTCGTTCGCAGCGGTGTCGGCGGCGACGTCGCCGGCGTTCGCGGCACGAAGGACGTAGTAGCCGCTCGCGTCGGTCGTGGTCGTCGCGAGCGCCGACTGCGTGAGCGCCGAGTCGGTGTCGACGTCCCGGTACAGCGCGACCGTCGCTCCGAGAAGCCCGGCACCGCTCGCGTCGCGCACGTAGCCGGTGACGGCGATCGGCCCGTCGGCGGGCGGAGGCGGGGGTGGCGGAGGTGGCGGCGGTGGGGGCGGCGGAGGAGGCGGTGCAGCCGCAGGCACGATGGCGTTCGAGCTCAGCGCGTACGCTCCGTAGCAGCCGTCCGCGTTGCACGGCTGGATCCCTGACCGGATCGAGTGGCCGATGTCGGCAGCCTGCGCGACGTAGCGGAACGAGCCGGGAGACGACGCGACGAACGTCGGACCGCTGACCACGACGCCGTCGCGCAGCCACTCGGCGTAGAAGCCGGTGAACGACTCGTTGCACGACGCCCACGAGCCGCCGGTAGAGGTGATCGTGTTGCCCGGGTACGTCGGGCTCGGCGCGCTGAGCGAGGGATCGCCGACCTTGGTGATCTGACCGAGGTTGCAGGATGGCAGCGGCCGAGCCGCTCCCGCGAAGATGAGCGACGCAGTCACCGCGAGCAACCCCGCGACGGCCGCGCAGAAACCTCCGGCGCGATGGTGCATTTCGAGCTCCCTTCCGGAGGCGCGAACCGGCCTCCGATCGACTCCCGTCGACGGTAGGCATGGCCGGCGCACGCCTGTGAAACGGAGACGTGTCGAAAGTGCAACAACGCACCGACGTTCCTACTGGAGCGGCCGCAGCCGCGCTAGTGGCCGTTCGGGACGCGGCCGAAGCCGCCCCCGCCGGGCGTCTCGACGCGGATCACGTCGCCCGCGCGGACGGCGCGCGTCACCTTGGCGGGCAGCTCTTCGCCGTTCAGCAGGTTGCGGCCCGGTTCCGCTGGACCCCCGCCGCGCGTCCCCTGCGGCGGCCGCGCCCGCCGTTCCGAGACGAGCGAGAGCCGGCAGTCCTCGAGCACGCGGAGCTCGCGCACGACCCCGTCGCCGCCGTTGTGCGCCCCCTCGCCGCCGGAGCCGAGTCGCACCTCGTGCCGCTCGACGCGGAGCGGGAAGGCGAGCTCGAGCGACTCGGCCGGCGTCGAGAGGGTGTTCGACATGGCGACGTGCACGGCGGACGGCCCGTCGGAGTCGGGACAGGCGCCCTGGCCGCCCCCGATCGTCTCGTAGTAGGTGAAGCCGTCGTTGCCGACGGTCAGGTTGTTCATCGTCCCTTGACCTTGCGCCGGCACCGGCAGGGCACTGCCGAACGCCGCGAAGACGACGTCGACGATCCGGCTCGACGTCTCCACGTTTCCGGCAGCCACGGCGGCCGGCGGCCGCGCGTCGACGAGCGACCTCGCGGGCGCGCGCACGCGCACGGGAACAAATGCGCCGCCCGACGCCGGCAGCTCGGGATCGGCGAGGCAGCGGACGACGAAGTAGCAAGCCGAGCGCGTGACCGCGAGCGGGCAGTTCAGGTTGCCGTCGTGCTGAGGCGCGGTTCCGGTGAAGTCGACCTCGAGCTCGTCGCCCGCGATCGTGACCGTCGCGCGGATCTCGAGCTCGCCGCCCCCGGCCGGCTCGAGCACGTCCCACGCCTCGTAGCGGCCGTCGGGAAAGCGGGCGATCGCGGCGCGGATGAGCCGCTCGGAGTAGTCGTGCAGCTCGTCCATCGCCGCCTCGACCTCCGCCTGGCCGCGGCGTGCGCAGAGCTCGTCGATGCGGCGGGCTGCAAGCGCGTGGGCGGCGAGCTGCGCGCGCAGGTCGCCGCGCCGCTCCTCCGGGTTGCGCATCTTCGAGACCAGGTCTTCGAGCACGTCCTCGTCGAGGCGCGTCGGCGGGATCACGACCCCTTCCTCGTCGAGCGTTCGCGAGTCGGCTGGCAGGCTGCCGGGCTCGCGCGCCCCGACGTCGGCGTGATGTGCGCGCGTGACCGCGAAGCCGGTGCGCGTCCGCGTGACCAGCGTGATGTCCGGGAGGTGCGTGCCGCCCGCGAACGGATCGTTGAGGATCCAGACGTCCTTCGGCCCGGGATCGTGCTCCCGCACGGCCGCGACGGCGTCGGGCATCGCGCCGAGGTGCACAGGAATGTGCTCTGCCTGCGCGATCATGCGACCGCGGCCGTCGAAGAGCGCGGTCGAGCAGTCGCGGCGCTCCTTGATGTTCGCCGAGAACGCCGAGCGCACGAGCGCCGCGCCCATCTCGTCCGCGATCGAGCGGAGTGCGGCGCCGATCACCTGGAGCTCGATCCTCATTTCACAGACTCGGCACGCTCTCGTGACAGTCTCGTGAGCCGCAGCGTGCTACTGGTCCCATACCAAACCCCCACCCACCCCGGGGGAATCCAGCACGTCGCGCCGCTCAGGGCGACAACGGCCGGGCCTTCACACCGCAGCGGCTCAGCCGGCGGCAGCGCGAACGGCGGCGCCGGTCGTACGTCCGCGGTGCGAACCGCGACGAGCTCGATCTGCCGCTCGCGGTTGGCGTAGCCGTAGCGGGCCTCGTGCTCCCGGTGGAACGCTTCCGCGAGCCGCGGCTGCAGTGGCACCGTCAGCTCGAACGACTGGCCGCGGTAGCGGAGCTCCGCCTCGCCCTCGAGCGGCAGCTCGCCCGCCTCGTCGAGCAGGCAGACGTACGTGCGGACGAAGTCGCGCCGCTCGTCCGCCGCCACCAGGCCGAGCGCAGACAGCACCCCTGCTGCCGCGGGAACGAGCACCGTCGCCATCCCGAGCTCCTCGGCGAGGGCGCACGCGTGCAGCGGGCCGGCACCGCCGAACGCGACTAGGGCGAGCTCCCGTGGGTCGTGGCCGCGCTCGACCGACACGAGTCGCAGCGCCCGCAGCATCTCGGCGTTCACGACCTCGATCGCCTCGGCCGGGTCGATCCCGCCGAGCGCACGCTCGGCAGCTGCACGGTCGAGCCGCAACCCGCCCTCGAGCTCGTCCGGCAGCCGGCCGAGGAGCAGGTTCGCGTCGGTCACGGTCGGCCGCGTTCCTCCGCGCCCGTAGCACGCGGGCCCGGGTTCGGCGCCTGCGCTCTCCGGGCCGACGCGGAGCGCGCCGCCGCCGTCTCGCCAGACGATCGACCCGCCGCCTGCGCCGACCGTCTGCAGGTCGAGCATCGGCAGCCGCAGCGGGAATCCGGCCACGTCGCGCTCGGCGCTGCGCTCCGCCTCGCCGCCGCGGATCAGGCAGACGTCGGTCGAGGTGCCGCCCATGTCCAGCGTCAGCGCGTCCTCGACGCCGGCCACCCGTGTGGCGCCGACCACTCCTCCGGCCGGCCCGGAGACCAGCGCCACCGCCGGATGCGCCGCCGCCTCCTCGAGCGTCGCCAGCCCGCCCGAAGAGCGCATGACCAGTGGCTCCGGCAGACCCGCGCCGACGCTCGCAGCGCCGAGCGCCTCGAGGTACCGCGACACGGCCGGGCCAAGGTAGGCGTCGATCGCCGTCGTCGACGCGCGCTCGTACTCGCGTACCTCCGGCGCGACCTCGTGCGACGCCACCACGCGCGCCCGCGGCACCCGCCGCCGCAGCTCGTCGGCGACGGCGCGCTCGTGGCTCGGGTCGCGGAACGCGAATAGCAGGCAGACGGCGACCGCCTCGACGTCGTCGCCGAGCCCCGGCAGCGACTCGAGCTCGAGCGGCTCGATCACGCCGTCGGGCCCGATCCGCTCGCGCACGCCGTGACAGCGCTCGAGCGGGACGAGGGGCTCCGGCTGTGCGGCGCAGAGGCGGTATAGGTGCGCGCGGTTTTGCCGACGCAGGTGGAGCAGGTGCTCGAAGCCTGCAGTTGCGACGAACGCCGTTCGTGCTCCTTTCCGCTCCAGGAGCGCGTTCGTGGCGACGGTCGTGCCGTGCGTGAAGC
>DASSQG010000137.1:0-5139 GCA_035702625.1 Gaiellaceae bacterium
GGTCGAAGAGCTGGACGGCCGTGGCCTTTGTGCGATCCCCGGGCTCGTCGACTGCCACGCGCACCCGTGCTTCCTGGGCGACCGCGTCGGAGAGTTCGCGCTGCGGGCGGGCGGCGCGAGCTACGAGGAGCTCCACGCAGCGGGCGGCGGGATTCTCTCGACCGTCCGCGCGACGCGCGCCGGCAGCGCCGACGACCTGCGCGCCGCAGTCGAGCGCCACCGCGGCTGGATGCTCCGCGCCGGCACGACGACCTTCGAGGGGAAGTCGGGCTACGGGCTCGACCGCGACACCGAGCTCGCCTCGCTCGAGGCCGTCGCCGCCGGCGGCGGCGTGCCGACCTGGCTCGGCGCGCACGCCGTGCCGCCGGAGTTCGACGACGCCGACGCGTACCTCGACTTCGCGCTCGGGGAGGTGCTGCCGCGCGCAGCCGAGGTCGCCGTGGCCGCGGACGTCTTCGTCGAGCAGGGCGCCTTCACGGTCGATGAGGCTCGCCGCTACCTCGAAGCGTGCCGAGCGGCCGGCCTCGCGCTCCGCCTGCACGGCGACCAGTTCACCGAGCTCGGCGCGGTCGAGCTGGCAATCGACCTCGGCGCTCGGTCGATCGACCACCTCGAGGCGACCGGCGACGGCGGCGTGGACGCGCTCGCGGCAGGCGACGTAGCGGCCGTCCTGCTGCCGGCGAGCGCGCTCTTCCTCGACCGGCCGATGCCGCCGGCGCGGGCGCTCGCCGACGCGGGCGCCGCGGTCGTGCTCGCGACCGACTTCAACCCCGGCAGCGCGTTCTGCGAGAGCCTGCCGCTCGTGTGCTCGCTGGCCTGCACGCAGCTCCACCTCGCGCCCGAGGAGGCGCTCACGGCGTGCACCGTCAACGCCGCGCACGTGCTCGGGCTCGCCGACCGCCGCGGCCGCCTCGCCGCCGGGTACGACGCCGACCTCGTGCTGCTCGACGCGCCGGACTGGCGTCACCTCGCGTACCATCTCGGCGGCGACCTGATCGCGGCCGTCGTCCAGCGCGGCGCCGTCGCCTGGGCGCGCTGACACCGCGCTACGCTTGACCCGATGCCCACGCGGAAGCAGCGACGCCGGCGCCTGAAGGAGAAGCGGCACGAGTACGAGTACGTCTACGTCGACGCCGAGGGCCACGAGGTCGACGTCGACGAGCAGGACCTCGAGCCAAAGGGCTCACGGCGCAACGGCGCGCGCGACACGAAGCCCGAGGCGAAGGCGCAGGCGAAGAAGAACGGCAAGGCGTCTGGCTCCGGCCGCGTCGTGCAGCCGCCGTCGTGGACGCGTGTCGCCCGCCGGGCCTTGATCTTCGGGCCGCTGATCTTCGTCGCGTTCTCCGTGCTGAACAAGAGCCAGTCGCTGCTCGGCCGCCTCGCGGTGGCCGCCGCCTACACGGCCTTCTTCATCCCGTTCATGTACCTGATGGACCGGCAGCTCTACCGCTCGTACCTCAGGCGCACCGGCCAGCAGCCGGCGCCCGCGGCCGGGAGCAAACGCCGGCGCGGCTAGCCCGCCGCGGTCGGCTCGCGCCGGTCGCCGCCGCGGTAGTGCCCGGGGCCGGGCCACGGCGCCAGGAAGAGCAGGAGGCGCGCCCCGTCGCTGGTCGAGACGGCGTGCCGCTCCTCGGGCTCGAACAGGAACAGCGTCCCCGCCGAGGCCTGTGCGGTCTCGCCGCCGGCCTCGACCTCCACGTTCCCGTCGAGGACGAGCACGTACGCGTGCT
Organism: Gaiellaceae bacterium; assembly: GCA_035702625.1. Classification (GTDB taxonomy): domain Bacteria; phylum Actinomycetota; class Thermoleophilia; order Gaiellales; family Gaiellaceae; genus AC-32. Next base: position 1,731 of record DASSQG010000137.1, read on the forward strand.
CCTTGACCTCGTGCTCGCCGAGCCGCTGTCCGGGCTCGAGTCCGATCAGCACGGCGCGGGCGGCGGATTCCTCCGACTCGAGCACGACCGGCGAGCGCGTGCCGCCCGGCGTCTCGACCTCGCGGAGGTTCCAGCTCTGCATGGGCGCCACGCTACCCAACCGGCGCAGGCATTACACGGCGCAGGCACTCTGATCTGGCGCATGACACGTCGCCGAGTCTGGAGCTGCGCCGCGATCGGTCTCGCCTGCATCACGGGCGCCGCGGCGGGCGCGGCCGCGGCGCGAAGGCCGCTCCCGAAGTTCCCGGCGATCGCCCCGTACTGCCACCGTGCCGACTTCTCCAGCCGCGGCCACAGCGTGCGCGCGGCGCTCTGCCGTCAGCCCCGGGCGGCCGGCGAGCCCGCCGTCGTCGTGCTCCACGGCTGCGGGGGCTTCGGCGGCATCGATCAGATCCTCGCGCGCGACCTGCCCCTGCATGGGGTCGCGACGTACTACGTCGACTACTTCGGCCTCACGCCGCCGCCGACCGCGCGAGGGTTCTGCGGAGCGCGCGTCAACTTCGAGCAGACATTTCGGACGTGGCAGCGGGTGGTCGTCGACGCCACGGACGCGCTGAAGCGGATGCCGGGCGTCGACGGTGCGCGCGTCGGGGCCGTCGGCTGGTCGCTCGGCGGCGGGCTCGCGCTCGTGACGGGCGAGTACGGGGCCGGGAAGACGCCGCTTCGGCACAGCCCGTTCAGAGCGCTCGTCGTGCTCTCCGCCTTCGACGCGGGCGACCGGGTCGGCGCGGAGCCGCCGACGCTCCTGCTCTCGGGCGGGAGCGGCGACGCGGTGCCCGTCATCGACGCCCGCGCCCTCTACCGCTCGCTCGTGCGCGCGCACGTGCCTGCGGAGCTTCGGATCTATCCGCACGGGACGCACCAGTGGAAAGGCGCGCAGCGCGTGGCCGCGGAGCGGTGGATCGACGCGTTCCTCGGGCGGTACCTGGTCCCCGGCTGACGGCGCGTACACTCACGCTCCCGTGAGCACCGCCTCGACTCTCGCCGTCGACCGCTACGAGCTCGGCCCGATCGGCACCAACTGCTACGTCGTCCGCGCCTCGCGCGGGGCGGCCGAGGCGGTCGTCGTCGACCCGAGCGGCGACGCGGCGCAGCTGCGCCTCGAGCTCGCGCGCATTGGCGCGACCGCCGCGGCGATCCTGGTCACGCACGGCCACTGGGACCACCTGCTCGGCGTCGCCGACCTGGCCGAGGGGACCGGCGCGCCGGTCTACATGGCCGAGGACGAGCGCGCGCTGCTCGAGAACCTGCCCGACCTCGTGCCGCAGGGCGTGGCCGCACGCGGGCGCACGGCGGACACGTTCCTGCACGGCGGCGAGTCGCTCGAGCTCGCGGACATCGCGTTCGAGGTGCTGTCGGTGCCGGGCCACTCGCCCGCGCACCTCGCGTACCACGCCGACGGCTGCCTGTTCTCCGGGGACGTCCTCTTCGCGCGCTCGGTCGGCCGCACCGATCTGCCTGGCGGCGACTGGGGCACCCTCGTCGAGTCGATCCGGACGCTCGGCGAGCGCTTCCCGCCGGAGACCGTCGTCTACTCGGGCCACGGCCCGCCGACGACGCTCGGCGCCGAGCTCGACCGCAACCCGTTCCTCGCCGAGCTCCGCGCCTCGTGACGACGTTCGAGGCGCCGCGCGGCACACACGACATCCTCCCGTCCGAGCAGCCGCTCTGGCGGCTCGTCACCGGCGAGGCGGAGCGGCTGTGCGCGCTGTACGGCTACCGGCCGATCCAGACCCCGGGCTTCGAGGACACCGGCGTGTTCGAGCGCACGTCCGGAGCCGGCTCGGACGTCGTGCGCAAGGAGATGTACACGTTCACCGACCGCGGCGACCGCTCGCTCACGCTGCGCCCGGAGGGCACCGCGCCGATCGCACGCGCGTACCTCGAGCACGGCCTCCATCGAGAAGCACAGCCGGTCAAGCTCTACACGATCGCGACCATGTACCGGTACGCGGCTCCGCAGCGCGGGCGCTACCGCGAGCACTGGCAGCTCTCGGTCGAGGCGATTGGCTCGGCGGACCCGGCGATCGACGCCGAATTGATCCAGCTCTACGACGAGCTGCTCGCGCGGCTCGGGATCACGAAGTACAAGCTGCTGCTGAACTCGATCGGCGACGAGAACTGCCGCCCGGCCTACCTCGAGCGCCTGACCGCGTGGCTCGACGAGCACGACGACGTCCTCGACGAGGACGCCCGGCAGAAGCGCTCGACGAGCCCGCTGCGCGTGTTCGACGTGAAGGAGGAGCGCGTCCAGGCGGCGCTCGCCGACGCGCCGAAGATCGGCGACGCGCTGTGCGACGAGTGCCGGGCGCACTTCGACGCCGTGCAGGCGATGCTCGAGAATTACGGCGTCGAGTTCGAGCTCGTCCCGACGCTCGTCCGCGGGCTCGATTACTACACGCGGACGGCGTTCGAGTTCGTCGACGAGGCGATCGGCGCGCAGAGCTCGATCTGCGGCGGCGGCCGCTACGACGGGCTAGTCGAGCAGCTCGGCGGCAAGCCGACGCCGGGGATCGGCTTCGGCGCGGGGATCGAGCGGCTGCTGCTCTCGCTCGAGGCCGAGGGCGTGGAGGCGGGTCGCGAGGAGATCGACGTCTTCGTGGCGCTGCAGGACGGCGACGACAAGCCGCGGGCCCTGCCGCTTGTCCAGGAGCTGCGCAGACGCGGCCTGCGCGCGGATGTCGACTACGCCGGTCGTTCGCTCAAGGGCCAGCTCACGCAGGCGGGCCGGCTGGGCGCGAAGGCGATCGTCGAGTGGGGCCCGGAGCGGTCGAGAGTCCGGCGCCAGGGGCAGCGGGACGAAGAGATCCCGACGGCCGAGCTCGCGGAGAGGCTGCGCGCATGAGGTGGCGCGACTTCGGGGCAGGGGAGCTGCGGAGCGAGCATGTCGGCCGGCACGTCGCGCTCGCCGGCTGGGCGGCCCGTCGGCGCGACCACGGCGGCCTCGTGTTCGTCGACCTCCGCGACCAGAGCGGGCTCGCCCAGCTGGTGATCAACCCCGAGCGCGCGACGGAGGCGGCCAAGGTCGCGCACGAGCTGCGCAACGAGTTCGTGATCCGCGCCGAGGGCGAGGTCGCCGCGCGGGCGCCCGAGGCAGTCAACCCGAACCTGCCGACCGGCGAGGTCGAGCTGCAGGTCGACGAGCTCGAGATCGTCTCGCGCTCGGAGCCGCTGCCGTTCCAGCTCGACGAGGAGAACGTCGACGAGACGCTGCGCATCCGCTACCGCTGGCTCGACCTGCGCCGAGACAAGATGCAGCGGAACATCCGCACCCGCGCGCAGCTGGTCTCGATCATCCGCGCGGAGATGGAGGCCGCAGGGTTCGTCGACATCGAGACCCCGATCATGG
>DASSQG010000138.1:0-21917 GCA_035702625.1 Gaiellaceae bacterium
GGCGAGCGCAAGGCGCCGCCACTGGTACGGCACCGGGAAGACCTGCTGCGCGCGGATCGTCATCCCGAAGAACATGACGAGGTAGGCGACGAGCGTCGAGACGGCGGCGCCCATCATCCCGTAGGGCGGGATCAGGACGAAGTTGAGCCCGATGTTCACGGCCGCCGCGGCGCCCGTCACGACCCAGTTGAACTGCGTCTTCTTCGCGCGGCCGATGCCGATCGACATCACGTTGAACGCGATGAACGCCGTGCCGCCGAAGACGAGCAGCGGCACGACCTCCGACGCGCCGTAGAACTTCGGCGTCGTCAGGACGCGCACGATCCACGGCGCGAGCAGCGACAGCGTCAGCGAGAGCCAACAGCACGCGTACATCACGTACGTGAGCACGAAGGCGTACGTCCGCTTGGCGTCGTCGTCGCTCTTGATCGAGTAGGCGAAGGCGGGCCAGGCGGTGCGCAGCGCGATCAGCACGAGCAGCAGCGCCGTCGAGATCCGCACGCCGACCGAGTAGAGGCCGTTTTCGGTCAGGCCCTTCATGTGGACGATGAAGAACCGGTCCGAGAGGTCGATCACCCACAGCGCGATGCCGGACGGCACGAGCGGGAGCCCGAAGCGCTGCATCTGCCGGAAGAGCGGCCGGTTGAACTCGAGCCCGAGCTGGAAGCGGCGATAGGCGAGGAGGACGAAGTAGACCGCGAGCGTTCCGGCGAAGTTGCCGGCGATCACGCCGACCGCGCCCTTGTGCCAGACGGCGACGAGCAGGATCGTCGCGCCGACCGTGATGATCACGTTCGCGAGCGTGGCCGCGACGTAGCTGACCGACCGCTCCTCGACGCGGAAGAGCGAGGTCAGCTGCTCGTAGTTCATCTGCGCCCAGAGGAGGACGAGCGCCGCGCGCACCGCGTTCGCGTGCGAGGACGTCGTGAAGAGGAGGTGCGAGATCCCCGGCGCGAGCGCCCAGCCGACGACGAGCCCGAGCGTCGCCATCCCCATCGTGAACCAGAAGGAGGTGCGGACGACCGTCGTCCGGCCGGCGTCGTCCTCGGCGTCGAAGTAGAAGCGGAAGAACGCCATCGAGATGCCCATGCGCAGGACGATCACGAGCACGACCGTCAGCGACATGAGCGTGTCGACGATGCCGACCTCGCCCGGGTTCAGGTACCGCGTGACGACCGGCAGCAGGAAGACGCTGATCAGCCGCGAGACGACGGCGCCGAGGCCGTAGATGGCGGAATGCTTGGCCAGGCGCCCGAGCTGCTGCGCGATCACGTCCGTCAGTTTCGCTCAAGGCGCCGCTTGCGGCGCCGTGGGGAGGGCATCCGGGCTTTGCCCGGGTGCCCGCTTGGAACGCGGATAGACTGGCCCACCGTGGCTCTGACCGGCAAGCAGATCCTGATGACCGGCGGCGCGGGCTTCATCGGCACCGCGCTCGCGCGGCGGCTCGTCGACGACAACGAGATCGTCGTCCTCGACAACCTGCACCGCGACTCGCTGACCGGCACCGACCTCGCCGAGCACCGGAACCTGCGCTTCGTCCAGGGGGACATCCTCGACCTGCCGCTGCTGCGCGAGCTGACGAGCCGGGCGACGCACGTCGTCCACCTCGCGGCGATCGCCGGCGTCGACACCGTTCTGAAGAGCCCGGTGCGCACGATGCGCGTCAACCTGATCGGCACCTCGAACGTGCTCGAGGCGGCGCAGGACGCCGGCAAGATCGAGCGGCTGATCGACTTCTCGACGAGCGAGGTCTTCGGCACCCACGCCTACAAGGTCGAGGAGACCCACGTCACGTCGCAGGGCTCGGTCGGCGAGGCGCGCTGGACCTACGCGGTCTCGAAGCTCGCCGGCGAGTACATGGCGCACTCGTACTTCGACGAGTACAAGCTGCCCGCGACGTCGATCCGGCCGTTCAACGTCTACGGGCCCGGCCAGGTCGGCAGCGGCGCGATCCACCACTTCACGGTGCGCGCGCTGGCGGGCGAGGAGCTCGTCATCCACGGCGACGGCTCGCAGATCCGGGCCTGGTGCTTCGTCGACGACGTGGTCGAGGCGCTGCTCGCGATGCTCGAGCGCGAGGAGGCGGTCGGGCAGGTCTTCAACGTCGGCAACCCGCGCTCCGTGGTGACGGTGTTCGACCTCGCCTCGCGGATCAAGCGGCTCGCGGAGTCGGAGTCCGAGATCGTCTTCCGGCCGCTCCACTACACCGATGTCGAGATGCGCATCCCGAACGTCGACAAGGCCGAGAAGCTGCTCGAGTGGGAGCCGCGCGTCGACCTGGACGAGGGGCTCGCCCGCACGATCGCGTGGTACCGGGAGCGGCAGCCCGTGCAGAGCCTGGCGTCCTCGGCGTGAAGCTCCTGCTGGCCGCGGCGGCGCTGGCCGTCGTGGTCGTCGTGCCGGGGGCGGGCGCCACGCGTGCGGCCGCGCTGCGGGTCGTCTCGCTCGACCGGCCGGTCTTCAGCCCGAACGGCAACGGCATCAACGACACGGTCACGCTGCGCACGAACGCGGCGCCCGGAACGCTGCTCGGCCTGCGCGTCTACATCTGGGGCGGCCGGCTCTCGGGGTGGAGGCGGATCCGCACCGGAGTCTCGTCGACCTCGCCCGACGTAACCTGGGACGGCTCGAAGGCCTCGGGCCACAAGGTCGGCGACGGCACCTACCAAGTAACAGTCTGTTACAAGGATCCGGGCCGGCCGCTCGCGCCGCTGCCGGTCCCGGTACGGCCGGGCAAGGCCGAGGCGAGCGTCCGCAACCCGCCATGGCGCACATCCGGTTGCGCGCCGCCGCACGTCGTCCGCGTGGAGCGGCTCGCGGCGTTCGTCGACTCGACCGCCAGCTTCGACCCCGGCGACAGGCTTCCGATCGTCGTCTCGGCGGACGGCGGCCAGTACACGGTCGGCTTCGAGCACGACTGCACCGCGGGCAGCGAGGTGCAGATGACCTTCGAGACCGACAAGTCCGTGCACGTCCCGCTCGGCGATCCGCCCGGCCTCTACCACGCCGTCGCCGGGGATCCCGCGGGCGACGTCTACCGCGCGCCCGTCGTCGTCCGCTCCGGCCTGCCGCTCGACAGGCCGCAGCCGCACACCGCGCTCGTCGTCTGGCCGTACCTGAGCTGGCGCGCCTACAACGCCTACGACGCCGACCTGAACGGGATCCCGGACAGCTGGTACCAGTTCTGGCGCCAGCGGCGTGTCTCGCTGAAGGCGCCGATCCTGCGCGACGGAGTGGAGGACGACCACAAGGCCGCGGTGCCGTTCTCGCGCTGGCTGTGCGACCACAACCCGCGCACCCAGCAGATCACCGACGTCGAGCTCGGGCGGCTGCCGCTCTCGACGCTGCGCCGCTACAGCGCGATCGTCTTCCCGGGACACACCGAGTACTACGAGCCGCACACCTGGGATCTGCTGACGCGCTACCGCGACGGGGGCGGCAACCTCGTGTTCCTGCAGGCAAACCCCTTCTACCGGCAGGTCCGGATCGACCGGGCGCACAACGCGGTCGTGATGACCGACTACGACGCGCGTGAGGGCCGGTCCGACTTCGCGCTCGCCGGCGTCGGCTACGACGGCTGTTGCTTCCCGAAGTCTCAGGGCACGCCGTACGTCGCCGCGAGCGGGCGTGACTACGACCGCGTGCGCTGGCTCTTCCGCGGAACCGGCATCGGCCCGGGGCAGTCGTTCGGCCTCGCCAACTCGGAGAGCGACCGGATCGACCCGCAGCTGACGCCTCGCGACCACGTCGTCGCGGCCGAGGCGATCATGCGCGGCAAGCGCGGAGTGGTCAACGCGACGATGGTGTGGTCGCGGGCGGGAAAGGGCCAGGTCTTCGCCACCGGCAACTACACCTTCCTACGCATGGGCCGCGGGATCACTTTCAAGCTGCTCGACAACGTATGGGCACGGCTCGTGGGCTCGTAGTCGCGGCGGCGCTCGTGCTGGCAGGCTGCGGCGGCTCGTCCGCGCCGAAGCCGTCGAACGCCACGCTCCACCTCGCGCTGCCGCTGGTGCCGCAGCAGCTCGATCCCGCGAAGGCGGCCGACCTGCCGTCGCTGAACGTCGCGCACGAGCTCTACTCGGGCCTCACGCGCTACTCGGGCACCGGAGTCAGGCCCGACCTCGCGCAGTCGTGGGACGTCGGCCAGAAGGGTCTCGTCTGGACGTTCCACCTGCGGAAGGGTCTGCGCTGGAGCGACGACTCGCCGATCGTCGCCGGCGACTTCCGGCGCGCGTGGCTGCACGCGCTCGACCCGAAGACCGCTGCGCCGTACGCGGGCCCGTACCTCGGCATCGTCCGCGGCGCGCGCCGCTTCCACGCGACCGGGCAGGGGACGCTCGGGGTGCAGGCGCTCGACGACCGCACGCTGCGCGTCACGTTGCAGCACCCGGTGCCGTGGTTCGACGAGCTCGTCGCGAACCCGGTGACCGCTCCGGAGCCGCCGCGGGCGTCGGCCGACAGCGGGCCGTTCCGGCTCGTCTCGCGCAACGCCGGGCGCCTGGTGCTCGAGCGCAACTTCAACTACTGGGACGCGAAGGCGGTCAAGCCGGCGCGCCTCGTCCTCGACACCCGCACGCGGGGCGCCGACGTTGTGCTGCCGCGCGGGCTGGCGGCGCCGGGGCTGCCCTGGGTGCAGACGCCGGTCGCCCCGACGGGACGCCGCCTGCCGTTGCTGGCGGTCGAGCTGCTCTGGCTCGTGACGCGGAACGACCGGCCCGCGCTCGCCGCGGCCGTCGGCGATCCGACGCTGAACAGGCTCGTCCCTCAGGCGATGCCCGGGCACGACGTGATCACGGCCGGGCATCCGCTGGCAAGCCCGTCGAGGCCGGCGCCGCAGACGCTCCGGCTCGCCTACACGGCGCAGGACGCGCCGGCTCAGACGCTCGTCCCGCAGATCACTGCGAAGCTCGCGCGCGTGGGGGTGACCGTGGAGCCGGTTTCGTTCTCGACGCTCGCGGGGCTCGTCCGCGCGGCCGGTCCGCCGGCTCGGAGCGACCTCGACCTCGTCCTGCTCGGCTGGAGCTCGAAGCTCTTCGACCAGTACAACATCTTCGACCTGTTTCCGTGCGGGAGCGCCTTCAACGTCGCGCGGTGGTGCGACCCGGGCTACGACGCGCTGATGCGGAAGACCGTGCGCGAGCTGGACGACGGCCCCCGCTGGCGCCTCGAGCGCGAGGTGCTGGCGAAGCTCCGGAACGCCATGCCGGCAGTTCCCGTCGCGCAGCCGTCGGAGCGGGTCACGATCGCGCCGGGCGTGTCCGGCTTCTCGTGGTCGCCGCTCGGCTTCTACGAGCTGATGGGCCTGACGCGCTCGTAGATCTCGAGCACGCGACGGGCGACCGCCGTGTGTGCGTGGATGCGCTCGACGTAGTCGCGGCTGCGACGCCCGAGCTCGGGCAGCTCGGCGCGGGCCTCGACGAGCCCGGCGAGCACGTCCTCGACGCTTCCCTCGGTCGCGCGGACGAGCGGGAGCTCGAGGTTGAACGCCTCCTCGGTCTCGGCTGCGCCTTCGTCGTCGAGGTAGACGACGACCGGCTTGGCGAGCGCCATCGACTCGATCGCGAACATCCCGTACCAGCCGACGCGCAGCTGGTCGACGACGACGTCGGCGGCCGCGTAGCGCTTGCGGGCCTCGACGTTCGGGACGCCCTCGATCAGGTCGAGCTCGACCGGCGCGCCGCGCCTACGCAGCGACTCGACCGCGTCGAGGACGGCCTGCGTGCCTTTGACCGCCCGCTTGCTCGGCGCATGCGCGACTCGGAGCACCTCGCCCGGCTCGGTCGGCGACGGGTGCCAGTCGTCGAGCACGATCGCCGGCGGGACGACGTCGTAGTCGGGCCACGGCCCGCGTGGGGCGAGCCGCCGCGTCAGGTAGCTGCCGACGATCACCGCATCGGCGCTGCGCAGGTACGAGACCTCCGACGCGTTTTTCCCCCGCAGGTCGGAGCCCCACGACTGGAACACGATGCCTTTGTGTCGGCGCTGGAGCAGCGGCAGCGTGAGCCGCTGCGGCGCGAGCGTCAGGCCGGCGTGGAAGTGGAAGACGTCGAAGTTCCGCAGCGCCCAGCGCAGCGCGCGCAGCTGCTTCGGCAGGTTGAACGGCACGGAGCTGAGCCGGCTCGTGTCGCGGAGCTCGAGGTTGACATCGAACCCGCGCTGGAACGGGCGCTCGTTGAAGACGAGGAGCGTGCTCTCGACGCCGAGCGCGCGCAGGCCGGCCGAGATCGCGCCCGGCCCGCCCGCGACGTTGACCGGCGAGTGAAGCGCTCTCACACGAATGTCTCGGCCGCGATCTCGATGTCGAGCGCGTCGAGGGCGCGGTCGGTGAGCTCGTCGAGCTCCGCCTCGGTGCCGGCGGTCAGAAGCAGGTAGCCGAGGCGCTCCGCGCCGGAGGTCATCGGCGGCAGCGTCATCCCCTCGCGCCAGTACCAGCCGGCCTCGTGCACGCCGTCGAGCGCGAGCGCCGGTGCCGTGCCGAGCCGCACGATTTGGCCCGGGTCGTGCACGACGAACCGCACCTGGCCGACGGGCGCGACCGCCTCGCCGTGATGCAGATCGTCGCGCGTCAGCTGGCCGAGCGCCCAGAGCACGTTCGCCCGGATCGCGTCGAAGCCGGTCACGAGCTTGGCGAGCTCCGCGTCCTTGCCGCCGCCGAGCCGCGCGCCGACCTCGATCGCCCACGGCGCGCCGTCGCGCATGCGCACCTGGACGTACGACGGCCCGGTCTCGAGGCCGACCGCGAGGCTCGCCTCGTGCGCGAGCTCGAACAGCGGCTGCTCGTTCGCGAGCAGCGACGGGTAGCGGTGTGCGATGCAGACGCCGAGCGGCGGCGGCGGGTAGAGCAGCCTCCGCGTCACGCTCATCGGGAAGTACTCGCCGGCCAGCAGGAAGCCGTTGACGGTGAACTCGTCGCCGTCGAGGTACTGCTCGAGCACGACCGCGCCGGTCTTCGACGCCGCGAGCGCGCGGTCGACGGCGTCGGCGAGCTCGGCCTCCGCGCGGACCTCGGTCACGCCGCGCTGGGCCGACCCGTCCACCGGCTTGACGACGACGGGCGCGCCGAGCTGGTGGAACGCCTGCTCGGCCTCCTCGAAGCTCGATGCCTCGCGTCCCTTCGGGCAGCGCACCTTCCGCTTCTCGAACGCCGCGCGCATGCGGCGCTTGTCCGCGACCGTCCGCGCCGTCTCGACCGGTAGTCCCGGCAGGCCGAGTCGCTCGGCGAGCTGCGCGGTCGGCAGGACAGCCTGGTCGGAACCCATCGTCGCGACGGCAACCGGCTCGATGCCGCGCTGCTCGAGGTCGGAGACGACGCCGCCGACGTCGGTGAAGCTGCGCACGATCGCGTGGTCGGCCTCCTCCAGCAGCGGCGCCCGCTCGGAGCCGTCGACGACGCAGACGTCGTGTCCGAGCGCCCGTGCCTGCTCCAACAGGCCCAGCTGCGAGCGCGACCCGCCGGTGAGGACGAATGCTTTCGGCATCTACGCCGGAGCGCCCGCGCGAATCTCTTCGAGCAGCATGCGCATGCCGTCGTCCAGCGCGACCTCGGCGCGCCAGTCGAGCGCGCGGATGCGCTCGGTCGCGATCCGCGTCATCACCCGGCCCGGCGGCGGCTCGACCTCTTCGATCAGCTCCTGCGGTGCGCCCGTCAGCTCGCAGGCGACGCGCGCGACGTCGACGAGCGCGACCGCCTCGCCGTCCCAGCCGATGTTGAACGTGCCCTGTTCGCCCGACTCGAGCACGAGGCGGATCGCGCGGACGACGTCACCGATCCAGCAGAACGAGCGCGCCTCGCCGCGGAAGACCGGGATCGGCTCGCGAGCGTCGGCCTGGCGCAGCATCGTCGGCACGGCGCCTTTCGCCTCGCCGGCCTCGACCCCGGGGCCGTACGGGTTCGCGAGGCGCAGGATCGTCAGCCCGTCCGGGACGTACAGCTGCGCGGCCTGCTCGCCCCAGAGCTTCGTCAGCGCGTAGAGGCTCTCGGGCGCGGTCGGCGTGTCCTCGTCCGCCGCGGCCGCCGAGCCGTAGACGTCCGAGGTCGAGACGTAGGCGAGCCGGGCGCCGTGCGCCGCTGCCGCCCGCGCGACGAGCGTCGTGGCCAGCACGTTCGAGCGGACGGCCAGCTCGGGCGCCTCCTCGCAGCGCACGACGCCGATTCGTGCAGCGGAATGGACGACCACGTCCGGCGCGAGCTCGGCGATCACCCCCTCCGCAATACCCTCGTCGGCGAGGTCGGCGTCGCCCCGCGCGAGCGGATGGACCTCGTAGGCTGCCTCGGCGTGACGAAGCTCCTCGACGAGCGCGCGCCCGACGAAGCCGGAGGCGCCCGTGACCAGCACCTTCATGGCCGCCGAGTCTACTGGCGTGCCTGCGCCCTCCTCGCGGTCGTCGCGCTCGCCGGTTGCAGCCACGGCAAGAAGCGCACCGCGCCGCCCCCGCCGCCACCGTCGACGCAGTCGTTCGTCGCGCTCGACCGCGAGCAGCAGCGGATCGTCCTCGACTACCAGCCCGTCAGCGCGGCGCTCACGGCGTACGAGCTCGACTTCCGTGACTGGCGCCTCGGCCGCCTCGCCCGGGCCGACCTGCTTCAACGCGCCCGCGCGTACCGGTCGGTCGTGTCCGCGGCTCGCGATCGCGTGCGCGCCGACCCGGCGACGAGCGAGACCGGGCGGGCCAAGCGCCTCTTCGTCGAGGGGCTCGGCGCACGCGCGTCGGCGCTCGGCGCACTGCCCGACCTCCAGCGCTACACGCCGCTCTGGAACCGCTCGGTCGTCAACGCGCGAGCCGGCCTGACGATCATGCAGGACGTCCGCGACCGGGCCCGCTTGATCCCGTTGCCGGAGGACGCTGTCAGCTAGACCACCCTTGTTGACACCAGGCGTCAACGAGGGCTACCGTACCGTGACAGACGTAGCGAACCGCACTTATGCGCCGCAGCCGAGCCGCCCTCGCTGCGGGCGCCGTAGCGGCAGCGGTGTCGGCAGCCGTCGCCGTCCCTGCGGGGTCGGTGGACGGTAGTTCGGCGCTACGTCACGGCAGCGTCGTCGCCCGGTTGCGCGGGAACAGCGTCTCCCTCCACGCTGCGCCCGGGTCGGCCAACGTCCTTGCGACCGTCCAGAGCCGCACCGAGTTCGGTTCGACCACGACGCTGCCCGTAGTCTCGTTCCAGGGCCGCTGGCTCGAGGTCATCTCGACCGCGTTGCCGAACGGCGTGCACGGGTTCGTCCGCACCGGCGAGACTTGGCTGCGCCGCGATCCGCTCGCGATCGACGTCGACCTCTCGGCCCGCCGCCTGCGTGTCTGGCGGGACGGCGTCGTCGTGCGCCGCGTCGACGTCGCGATCGGTGCGCCCGGTACCCCCACGCCGATCGGGCAGTTCGCGGTCACCGACGAGCTCACCGGGCTCAACCCGGCCGCGTACGGCTGCTGCATCCTCGCCCTCTCGGGGCACCAGACGCGCCTCCCGTCGGGCTGGCCGGGAGGCGACCGCCTCGCCATCCACGGAGGCGGGGGAATCGGCTCGGCCGTGTCCACTGGCTGTTTGCACGCGGCCGAGCCGGACCTACGCTGGCTGATGCGCGTCATCCCGCTCGGAACGCAGGTCATCGTCCATCCCTGACGGGGCCGTTTTCGTGCCGGCCGGCGAGGCCTTGACACGTTTGTGAGTGAGTGCTAACTTCCAACGCGTGAACGCAGCCACTACGACCCGCAAGACCGCCGACGAGCGCCGCGAAGAGATTCTCGCCGTCGCGCTCGTGGAGTTCGGCGAGCACGGGCTCGACGGCACCTCGACCGACACGATCGCCCGCAAGGCCGGCATCTCGCAGCCGTACCTCTTCCGTCTCTTCGGGACGAAGAAGGAGCTGTACCTCGAGAGCGTCCGCCGCTGCCTGAGCCAGACGCTCGAGTTGTTCGAGGACGCTGCCGGCGGCCTGCACGGGGACGAGGCGATGAACGCCATCGGCCAGGCCTATCGTGGCCTGCTCGCCGATCGCACGCGTCTCCGGGCGCAGATGCAGGCATACGCCGACTGCGACGACGACGACGTCCGCGAGGTCGTCCGGGCCGGCTTCGGCCGGCTCGTCGACTACGTCGAGCGCGTCTCCGGCGCCGAGCCGGAGAAGATCCGCGACTTCTTCGCCTTCGGGATGCTGCTGAACGTGTTCGCGTCGATGGACCTGCTCGACCATCCCGCGCCGTGGGCGAAGGACATCCTCGAGTCGTGCATGGGGAAGAAGTGACCTCTTTTTTTCGTCTCGTAAGTGAGTGAGCAGTTACTAGCCACACGGAAGGAGCCGAGATGACGCAACGCACCGCCCTCCTCTGGACGTTCGCGATCAGCTCGGTCGCGCTGTTCATGACGACGCTCGACAACCTCGTCGTCACTACGGCGCTGCCGGTGATCCACAAGGACCTGCACGCGAGCCTGTCCGGGCTTGAGTGGACGGTCAACGCCTACACGCTGACCTTCGCCGTGCTCCTGATCACGGGCGCCGCGCTCGGCGACCGCTTCGGGCGGCGCCGGATGTTCGTGATCGGCCTCTCGATCTTCACCGCCGGCTCCGCGGCCGCGGCCCTCGCGCCCTCCATCGACGTGCTGATCGTCGCGCGCGCGGTGCAGGGCCTCGGCGGCGCGATCGTGCTGCCGCTGACGCTGACGATCCTGAGCGCGGCCGTTCCCGCCGAGCGGCGCGGGCTCGTGCTCGGCGCCTGGGGCGGGATCAGCGGCCTCGCGGTCGCGATGGGCCCGCTCGTCGGCGGCGCGGTCGTCGAGGGCATCTCGTGGCAGTGGATCTTCTGGCTGAACGTCCCGATCGGCCTCGTGCTGATCCCGCTCGCCTACTTCCGCCTGCGCGAGACGCACGGCCCCAACGACGCGCTCGACCTGCCCGGCGTCGGGCTCGCGAGCGCCGGCCTGTTCGGGATCGTGTGGGGCCTCGTGCGCGGCAACCAGGTCGGCTGGGGGAGCCCCGAGATCGTCGGCTCGCTGGTGCTCGGCTTCCTCGTGCTCGGGCTGTTCCTGCTCTGGGAGCTGCGCGCCGAGGCGCCGATGCTGCCGCTGCGCTTCTTCCGCAACCGCACGTTCAGCGCGGCCAACACCGCGTCGTTCTTGATGTTCTTCGGGATGTTCGGCTCGATCTTCCTGCTGGCGCAGTTCTTCCAGACGGTGCAGGGCTACTCGCCGCTGCAGGCGGGCCTGCGGGTGCTGCCGTGGACGGCGATGCCGATCTTCGTGGCACCGATCGCCGGGGCGCTCTCCGACCGCATCGGCGGCCGCCCGCTGATGGCGACCGGGCTCGCGCTGCAGGCCGTCGGCCTGGGCTGGATCGCATTCGTCTCGACCCCGACGGTCGCCTACTCGGAGCTGGTGACCCCGTTCATCCTCTCCGGTGTCGGCATGGCGCTCTATTTCGCGCCGGTCGCGAACGTGGTGCTCTCCGCCGTGAAGCCTGAGGAGGAGGGCCAGGCCTCCGGCGCCAACAATGCGATCCGCGAGCTCGGCGGCGTCTTCGGCGTGGCCGTGCTGGCCTCGGTGTTCGCCCACTACGGCGGCTACGGCTCGGGCCAGAGCTTCGTGGACGGGCTCACGCCGGCGATCTACGTCGGGGCCGCGCTCGTCGCCGCCGGCGCGGTCGCGGCGCTCGGGGTCGCCCGCAAGCGGCGCCCGGCTCAGGAGCAGGAGACCTACGAGGCGGTGCTCGACGCCGCTTAGGCGGCGCTTGGGACGCCGGCCAGAGGAGGGCGTGTCGGCTCGGCCGGCGCGCCCGCTTTACCGGCGGAGGATGGCGTAGCCGTCGCGCAGGAACGGCGTTCGATCGACGAGGGCACGGATCTCCACCGGGGAGCACGTGCCCTCTTCGGTCACCACGCAGTCGATCAGCTCCGCAGGCGTCAGCTCGAACTCCGGCGCCGTCAGCTCGGGCGCGTCGGCCGAGGCGAACGGCGCGAGCTTGATCACCTCGCACGCGACGACCACCGGGATGTTGTCGGCGGCCGCCGTCTCGGCCAGGGTCGTCGTCCCGACCTTGTTGATCAGCGCGCCGTCGCGGAACACCGTGTCGGCGCCGACGAGGAGCAGCGAGGCCCATTCGAGCCGGCTCGGCGCCTGGTCGTCCTCGACGAGCTCCACCTCGAGCCCGTTCTCGCGCAGATCCTCCGAGAAGGCGCGGCCCTCGTCCTGCGGCGACGAGACGGTGCAGATGACGCGTTCCGGCGGTGTGTGAAGCAGGGCTTCGCGCACGGTTGCCGAAGCCGAGTGCGTGAGCACCACCGCGTCCTCGAGCCGGTCCTGCAGCTGGATCGCGATCGAGGCCGCCGCCCGCAACCGGCCGTTGACCAGCGCGTCGGCTTCCTCGCGCACGAGCCGCTGGAAATCGTCGACCTCGAGACCCGTGTTCGCGGCCGCCGCGGCGAGCAGCCGCCCGACGGCGCCGGCGACCGCGCCGACGCCCGGCCGGCTCTCCGCCAGCTCGCGTCCGGCGGAGACGAGGCGCTCGAGCAGCTCCTCCGACGTGGCGGACTGCGCCTCGGCCATGTCCGCGAGCGTCTCGACCGCCCGGCGTGCCATCCAGCTGGCGCCGTGCTCGCGGTCGGCTCTGAGCTCTGCGACGCGCTCGGCGAGGACGCTCGACACGGCGGAATTGTGGCATAGGCGGTTCGGATGAGGCTGCTCGTCCTCGGCGCGCAGGACACGGGGCTGCTCGCCGCGGCGCGCGCCCGGGGCCTATTCGTGACCGCTGTCGACCCCGAAGCTTCGGCGCCGGGCTTCCGCCTCGCCCAGCGTCGAGCGATCCTGCCGCTCGACGACGAGCCCGCGCTCGAGCGGCTCGTCGAGGCCGGACACGCGGACGGCGTGCTCGGCACCGATTCGCCGACGACGGCCGTGGCGGCGAGGATCGCGAGCCGCTTCGGCCTGCGCCATCCGCTGTCCCCGGAGGCGGCGGTGCTCGCGAGCTCGCAGCTGCGCCAGCGGACGAAGCTCGCGGAGGCGCAGATCCCGCAGACCCGCTGGGCCGTCCTCCGTGGGCACGCGGTGCCTGCGTTTCCTTGCGTGGTCGGCGCCCCCGACCGCAAGGGCCGTCGGCTCGCGGAGGAGGCTCCCAGCGGAGCCGAGGTGACGGTGACCGCGTTCTCGCATGAGGGCGTGTTCGAGCCGCTGCTCGGTAGCGGCCGGCCCGCCGAGCTCGCGCGCCGGGCAGCACAGGCGCTCGGCGTCCGCGACGGCATCACCTCGACCCGGCTGCGCCTCGGCGTGGACGGCCCTCGGGTCGCTTCGCTGCGCGCCCACGCCGGCGCCCGCGAGGTCGAGCTGTGTCGCCTCCTGCTCGGCGTCGACGTGCACGGGCTCGTGCTCGAGGCCGCGTTGGGGCGGAACCGGTCGGCCGAGGACGTACGCTTCGGCTCGGCCGATGCGCAAGTGGCATAACACGTGAACAGGAAGGGCCTCCGGGTCGCGGCGAGCCTCGCCGTCACGGCCCTGTTCACGGCCTACCTGATCTACAAGATCAACATCACGACGACGCTGCACGCGATCGTGCACGCGAACCTCGGCTACTTCGCGGCGGCGGTGGCGATCATGATCGGCTCGGTGTGGCCGATGGCGTGGCGGTGGCAGCAGCTGCTGGCCGCGCGCGGGATCCAGGACCGGCTGAGCTGGCTGACACGCGCGTACTTCGTCGCCTACACCGCGGGACAGCTGCTCCCGACGGCGGTCGGCGGCGACGCGGTGCGGATCTACGAGACGGCACGTCGACACACCGGGCGGGGCGGCGACGTCGCCGGCTCGGTGCTGCTCGAGCGCGCCCTCGGCGGCGCGGCCACGCTCGCGCTCGCCGCCGTCGGCTTCGCGCTCGCGGTCGGCCACTACCCGATCGGGCCGTACCTCTGGATCGAGGGCTTCTTCGTGATCGCGACCTTCCTGCTCGCCGTCGCGCTGTTCTCGCGGCGGGTTCGTCCGCTGCTGGCGAAGACGGTGCCGCTGCTGCGATTGCTGCGCGTCGAACGGCCGATCCGCGCCGCCTACGAAGGCATTCACGCCTACCGCGACCACCCCGGGCTGCTGTTCGGGGTGTTCACGCTCACGCTCGTCGTGCAGGCCGTGCGCGTGCTCGCGATCTGGCTCGCGGGCAAGGCGGTCGGCGTCGATCTCTCGCCGCGGCCGTACTACGTGATGGGGCCGCTGCTCTTCCTCGTCCTGCTCGTCCCGTTCTCGATCAACGGCATCGCCGTCCGCGAGTCGTTCTTCGTCAGCTTCCTCGGCAGGCTCGGCGTCAGCGCCGACGACGCCTTCGCGACGGGCTTCCTGTTCTTCGTCGTGACGCTCTGCCTGTCGCTTCCCGGCGCGCTGCTCCTCGGCTGGCAGAGCATCCGCGGGCTGACGACCCGCGCCGCCGCGCCCGATGGCTGACGTCTCGGTCGTCGTCGTCACTTACAACGCGCTGCCCTGGGTCGAACGGGCGCTCGAGAGCGTGCGCGGCCACGAGACGATCGTGGTCGACCACGGCTCGACCGACGGCACGCTCGAGCTCGTGCGGGACAGGTTCCCCGAGGCGCGCGTGATCGAGCAGGAGAACAAGGGCCTCGGCGGCGGCTCGAACACCGGCATGCGGGCCGCGTCGGGCGACTGGTTTCTGCTGCTGAACTCCGACGCCTGGGCCGAGGGCGACGCGGTCGAGCGGCTGGCCGCATTCGGCGAGGCGAACCCCGACGCGGCGGTCGTCGGGCCGCGCCTGCTCTACCCCGACGGCCGGCTGCAGCGCTCGGTGCGCGGCTTCCCGACGCTCTGGCGCCTCGCGACGGAGTACCTCTTCCTGCGCAAGCTCGCGCCGCGCTCGCGCGCGTTCAACGCGTTCTACGGCGCCGGCTTCCAGCATGACCGGCGGTACGAGGCCGAGTTCCTGATGGGCGCCGTCCTGCTCGTCCGCCGCGAGGCCGCCGATACGGTTGGCCTCTTCGACGAGGACTTCTTCATGTTCAGCGAGGAGACGGACTGGTGCTACCGCTTCCGGCAGGCGGGCTGGAAGGTGCTGTTCACCCCTGACGCCGAGTTCACCCACGTCGGCGGGGCGAGCACGAAGAAGATTTGGGGGCCGATGTTCCGCGAGCAGGTCCGCGGTCACATCCGCTTCCTCGACAAGCACCGCGGCCGCCGCGAGGCCGAGCGGGCCCGGCGGCTGCTGGAGGTCTCGCTGCGACTGCGCGGGTGGCTCTTCCCGGGCGACCGCGGAAAGACGTATGCGGACACCGCGACCTGGCTCGCGGGCTCGTCGGTCGAGGAGCTGCTCGCGTGAACACCGCCGTCGTCGTCGACGTCGGCTGGGTGAACGGGCTCGCCGCCGTGCGCTCGCTCGGCCGCGCCGGGATCCGTGTGCTCGCGCTCGACCATCGCCCGAGCGCGCTCGGCTTTCGCTCGCGCTACGCGGAGGCCGTGCTGGCGCCGGACCCGCAGGACGAGGAGGCGTTCGTCTCGTTCCTCGGCTCGCTCGACGTCGAGCGAGCACCGCTGTTCGCCACGCACGACGAGCCGCTGAACGCGATTGCGCGCGGCGCCGACCGGCTCGGCGACCGGTTCCTCTACCCGTTCCCGGCCTGGGACGTGCTGTCGCGGATCCAGACCAAGCGCGGCCAGCTCGAGGCCGCCGAGGCGGCGGGCATCGCCGTCCCGCGCACGTCGTACCCGAGCTCGGCGACGGAGGCGCGCGCCGCGGCTGGGGAGCTGGGCCTGCCGGTGCTCGTGAAGCCGTCGTCGACCGAAGGGTTCAAGCGCCGGTTCAAGCGTCAGGCCTTCCGCTGCGACACGCTCGCAGAGGTCGAGGACGCGTTCGCCCAGGCCGAGCCCTACGAGCCGATGGTGCAGGAGGTGATCCCGGGCGGCGACGGCGAGCTCTACACGCTCGGCTCGTACCTGCGCGCCGACGGCGAGCCGCTCGGCCTCTTCTCGGGCCGGAAACTCCGTCAGACGCCGCCGGGCGTCGGCACGTGCCGCGTCGGCGAGGCGGTCTGGGACGAGGAGGTCGTCGAGAGCGGGCTGAAGCTTCTTCGGGCGCTCGGCTTCCACGGGCTCTCGCAGGTCGAGTTCAAGCGCGACGCGCGCGACGGCGCCTACAAGCTGATGGAGGTCAACCCGCGGCTCTTCCAGTGGCACGGCCTGGCGGCGGCGTGCGGCGTCGACCTGCCGCTGATCGCCTACCGCGACCTGACCGGCGAGCGGCTCGAGCCGGTGTCCGCGAACGGGAGCCGGAAGCGCTGGGCGATCACGCTGCTGCCCGGCGAGTCGCCCGCACCGCAGCGGCCGCCGTACGTCGACGCGGTCTTCGCGCGCGACGACCTCAAGCCGGCGCTCGTGCAGGTCGCGCGGCTGCTGCGGCGGTGAGCGTCCTCCTCTGGCTGCTCGCGCCGGTCGCGCTGGCGCTTTCGCGGCTGCTGCCCGCGCACGGGCTCGGGCTCGGGCTGCGGCTCGCGGCGGCGGTGGCGTGCCTGCTCCTGCCCGGCGCGCTCGTCTCGCGGGCGCTCGGCGTGCGCGGCTTCGCGGGGGCGTTCGCGTGGACGATGGCCGCACTCTTCGGCGCCACCGCCGTCATGTTCGCGCTGCACACGTCGTTCTGGCTCGCGGTCGCGCTCTTCTTCGGCGCGGCGGTCGTCGCCGCGCCGTTCGCGGCGAGGCGACCGGGCGGCGTCTCCGGCTGGACGCTGGCGATGCTCGGCGTCGGGCTCGTGTTCGGGATCTCGCTCTGGTGGGTCTCGCGCTACGACGGCGACACCTTCTTCCACCTCGCGCGCGTGCAGAAGCTGCTCGGGCTCGGCTCCGTCTCGCTGCGCTCGGTGGACGAGTTCAAGGACGGCGGGCTGCACCCGGGCTATGCGTTGCCGCTCTGGCACTCGGCGGTCGCGCTCGTCGCGCGGCTGGCGGGCGTCGGCGCGCCGTCGGTCTTTCTGCACCTGCCGACCGTCCTGATGCCGCTCTCCGTGGTGCTCGTCTACGAGGCCGGGACGACGCTCTTCGCCTCGCGCTGGTGCGGCACCGCGGCCGCGCTCGCCGAGCTCGCGCTGATCGGCCTCGCGCCGGGCCACGGCGGCTCGTACACCTCACTCGCCCTGCCCGCGACCTGCGCGCGGACGCTGCTCGCGCCAGCGCTGCTCGCGCTCGTCTTCGCCTACGTGCGCGAGCCGGGGCCGGCGCTGCTCGGGTCGGTGGTGGCGGCCACGGCGGCGCTCTCGCTCGTCCACCCGAGCTACTCCATCCTCGTCGCGATCGGCCTCGCCGGCTTCCTGCTCGTGCGCGCGATCCTCGACGTGCGTCGCGACGTGATCCACATCGGCGCCACGCTGGTGGCGATCGTCGTCCCGGCCGGCCTCGTCGCGCTGTGGCTGCTGCCGATCGTGCGCGAGACCGCGGCGCACAACCCGAAGGCGGTCGAGCTGCGGCGGGCGTTCGCGAACTACGGTCGGGAGCTCGACGTGACGAGCCTGCACGACTACCGCCTCGCGCCGGAGCTGTACGGGCGCGCCGGGGCGATCGCCGTCGCGTCGCTCGTCCTGCTGCCGCTCGCCGTCTTCGCGCACCGCCGGCTCTGGGCCGCGTACGTGCTGGGGGCGATGCTCGCGATCTACGCGGTCACCCTGCTGCCGTTCGTGTTCCCGCACTTCGCCGACGCAATCTCGATCTCGCAGGCGCGTCGGATCGTCGGCTTCTCGCCGCGGTCGTTCGTGCTCATCGGCGGGGCGCTCGTCCTGGCCGGCTTCTTCCGCATCTTGCTGCTGCCCGTCGCGCTCGCGGCCGGGATCGGGCTGCAGCTCGCCTTTGCCGGCGACTTCGGCTCGCCGTACAGATTGGTCCACGGTGCGCCCGGCTGGCTGACCTGGCTGTCGTTCGCCGCCGGCGTCGGGGCGCTCCTCGCCGCGGCGTTCTTCGGCCGGCGGATCCCGCGGGTGCAGGGGTCGCCGCTCGTGGCGGCGGCCGCAGTGGCGCTCTTCCTCGTTCCGGTCGGCGTCCACGGGTATTCGCACTGGACGCGCGCCCCGAACGCACGGCTCGGGCTTCCGCACCAGCTCGTCGCCGCCGTCCGCGCGCACGTCCCGGCCGGCGACGTCGTCTTCTCCGACCCGGTCACCGCCTACGAGCTCGGCGCGTTCGCCCCGGTGTACGTCAACGCCGCGCCGACGTCGCACGTCGCGAACACGAAGGCGAACCGGCCGACGGAGCGGGTCCACGACGCGAACCGCTTCTTCCGCGACCGCGGCCCGATCTCGCTCGCGCGGCGCTACGGCGCGCGGTGGCTGCTGGTCGACCGGGCCCGCGTCGGCCGCCGGCCGTTCGACCTGCCGCGTGTGTACGAGGGCTCACGGTACGTTCTGTACCGCATCCCGGCGTGAAGGCCCTCCTCATCACCATGTATTTCCCGCCCGCTGGCGGGGGCGGCGTCCAGCGGCCGCTCAAGCTGGCGACCCACTTGCCGTCCCTCGGCATCGAGACGCACGTGCTCGCCCCCGACGACCCGAAGTGGCTGCACCGCGACGACGAGCTGCGCCCGCCGACGCAGGCGTTCGTCCACCGCGCGCGCTACCTCGGTCCGGAGGCGCGGATGCCGTCGGAGGAGTTGCGCACGCTGAAGGGGATGGACCTCGCGCTCGCCCAGGCGCGCCTCGCCGGCCGGCGGCTGCTGCTCCCGGACGTCAGCGTCACCTGGGCGCCGACCGCGATCCCGGCTGCGGCGCGGATCGTGCGCGACGAGTCGATCGACGTGGTGATCACGACGAGCCCGCCGCTGTCGATGAACCTGATCGGCGCCGGCGTCAAGCGGCTGACCGGCGTCCCGTGGGTCGCCGACCAGCGCGACTCGCTGGTGCAGAACGCCGACCGGCGCTTCGAGCGCCGTAGCGTCCAGGCGAAGGAGAAGCTGCTCGAGCGCGTCGTCCGGATGATCGCCAACCGCGCCGACGGGATCGTCGCCGTCTCCGACGCGATCGCCGACGAGATCCGCTCCTTCGAGCCGGTCGGCGAGGTACGGATGATCCCGAACGGCTGCGACTTCGACGACTTCGCCGGCCTCGAGTACCGGCCGGGCGACCGCTTCCGGATCACGCACACCGGCAGCTTCTTCGGCAAGCGCAACCCGCGCGCGTTCCTGTCGGCGCTCGCGTCCTGCGGCCTCGACGACGTCGTCGCCCGCTTCGTCGGCGACTTCCGCTCGGTCGACCGCGAGTGGGTCGAGGAGCTGGAGCTCGGCGACCGGCTCGAGCTGCTCGGCTACCTGCCGCACCGGCAAGCGCTCGAGCTACAGCGCGACTCGGAGGCGAACCTGCTCCTGCTGCCCGACGCGGCGGGCCGCGGCAAGGTCGTGCCGAGCGGGAAGATCTTCGAGTACCTCGCGGCCGAGCGGCCGATCCTGGCCGCCGTCCCGACCGACGGCGTTGCCGCGAAGCTCGTCCGCGAGACGGGCGCCGGCGTCGTCGTCGCACCGGACGACGAGGACGGGCTGCGCGAGGCGCTGCTCGGCCTGCACGCGCGCTGGCAGGCGGGCCGCCTCGGCAACGGCTACCTGAGCGAGGACGAGCGCCGCCGCCTCTCGCGGACGACGCGGGTCGAGGAGCTGGCCGACCTGCTCTGGAGCCTGACGTGAGCGCGGTCGCCGCGGTCGACACGCGCGTCCGCGCGCACGCGCAGGAGAGCCGGCTCGTCCCGTTCTTCTTCCTGGCGACCGCGTTCTGCTGCACGTTCGCGAAGGTGCAGTGGAGCGCCGGCGGCAACATCTTCCTGGCCGACCTGACCTGCGGCGGGTTCCTCCTCGTCTACGGCCTCGACTCGCTCGGGCGGCGGTCGCGCCCGGCGCCGCGGGCGGCGCTCGTGCTGGTCGGGTTCATGATCGCGTTCCTCGTCGTCTACCTGATCGGCTTCTTCAACCTCGAGACCGGCCAGGCGCTCGACCAGTTCGTCAAGGGGCTCGCCAAGTGGGTGCTCCACTTCGGCTTCCTGATCGTCGGCGTGATCTACCTGTCGCGGAGGCCGCTCGACTTCTACTGGCGGACACTCGCGTGGTTCCTCGGCGGGATCGCCGCCAACGGCGCGTACGGGATCCTGCAGCTGCTGGCCGCGCAGGCAGGCCACAACCTCGACTCCCTCTTCCTGAACCCGATCACGCGGGGCGCGAGCCAGATCAACATCTACGGCGCCGTCAACGGCGCGAGCGTGTACCGGCCGAACGCCCTCACCGGCGACCCGAACCACCTCGGCATCGAGTTGCTGCTCCCGATCCTGATCCTGTCGCCGATCTACCTGCGGCTCGAGCGCGGCCACCGGCTGCGGACGCCGCTGGCAGTGCTGATCGCGTTCCTCCTGCTGGTCGAGCTGGCGACCCTCTCCCGCAGCGGCATCCTCGGTCTCGTCTGCGGCGCGATCGTGCTGTTGATCCCGTACCGGCACCTGCTCTTCTCGCGGCTAGCGCTACTTCCGCTCGGGCTCGTCGCGATCCCGGTGCTCTTCGAGCTCTACCACCGCCGCCACTTCTTCTCGGTCGTGCTCGCCTCGCGCGTCCAGACCGGCGGCAGCTCGACCTCGGCCCACCTCGGCGTCTACGACTTCATCCCGCAGGTGCTGCACCAGCACCCGCTGTTCGGCCTCGGCTTCAACAACTTCTCGGTCTACTACGAGTTCGTCACCGGCAAGACGAACTGGGGACCGCACTCGTACTACGTGATGCTGATCGTCGAGGGCGGCATCGTCGGGACGGCCCTGTTCCTGGTCTTTCTCTGGTGGCTGTTCGTGCGCCTCGGCGTGGCGCGGAAGCTGGGCGAGGCGCTCGCCGCCGCCGGCGATCCGCTGGCCGCGCGGCTGCGGCCGCTTGCGTGGGGCATGACCGCCGCGCTCGTCGGCACGCTCGCCTCGAACGCCTTCTACCTGACGATCCCGTTCCTCTACTTCTACGTCTTCGTGATGCTGGCGCTCGCGGCTCCGGCGGTCTTCACTCGTCGATGAAGGTCGTCGTGCTGACGACCTCGTACCCGCGGCACGAGGGCGATCCGGCCGGGAACTTCGTCAAGGACGGGGTCGAGCAGCTGCGCGCGCGGGGGGTGGACGTGGACGTCGTCTCGCCCGCGTCGTTCCGGCACTTCGGCATCGCCTACGGCTCGGGCGTGATGGGGAACCTGCGGGCGGCTCCGTGGAAGGCGGCGCTGCTGCCGGCGTTTCTCGGCTCGTTCGCGCAGGCGGCGCACCGGGCCACGCGTGACGCCGACCTCGTCCACGCGCACTGGCTGCCGTCCGGCGCCGTCGCGCTGACGACGGGGAAGCCGTTCGTCGTGCAGCTCTGGGGCACCGACGTCGAGCTGGCGCGGCGGATGCGCGGCCTCGCCCGGCACGTCCTCTCGCGCGCGCGCCTGACGGTCTGCGCGTCGAACGCCCTCGCCGACTCGGCGCGCGAGCTGGGCGCGAACGAGGTGCGCGTGATCCCGAGCGCGGTCGAGCTGCCGGAGCGCGTAGGCGAGCCGGCGGAGCCACCGGAGGTGCTGTTCGTCGGGCGCCTCTCTCCCGAGAAGGGCATCCTCGAGCTGGTGCAGGCGTCAGACGGGATCCCCCTGACGGTGGCGGGCGACGGGCCGCTGCGCGACCGAGTCCCCGGAGCACTCGGGTTCGTGCCGCACCACGCGCTCCCGCCGCTGTACGAGCGGGCCGCAGTGGTGGCCGTGCCGTCGCACCGCGAGGGCTTCGGCGTCGCGTGCGCCGAGGCGATGGCGTACGCCCGGCCGGTGGTCGCGAGCGCGGTCGGCGGGCTGCTCGACCTCGTAGTCGACGGCGAGACGGGCGTGCTCGTGCCGCCGAGCGACGTCCCGGCCCTGCGCGAGGCACTCGAGCGCCTGCTCGGCGACCCCGACCTGCGGCGGCGCCTGGGCGAGGCCGGCCGTACGCGCGTGCAGGAGCGGTT
>DASSQG010000139.1:0-2644 GCA_035702625.1 Gaiellaceae bacterium
AGCTCGCCGGGACGGTCGCGCGTGCGGGCATGCGCCGCCGTGAGCAGGCGGCAGAGATTCGCGTACCCGGCCGCCGACTCGACCAGCAGCGTCACGTGCGAGCCGTCGTCGAGTGTGACCTCCGCGCCGGTGATCGGACGCACGCCGAACGCCTTGGCCGCGTGCGCGAACTCGAGCGAGCCGTAGACGCCGTCGTGGTCGGTCAGCGCGAGCGCCTCGTAGCCCAGCTCGGCGGCGCGCGCGGCGAGCTCCTCGGGCAGCGAGGCGCCGTCGAGGAACGAATAGGCTGAGTGCGCATGAAGCTCGACGGCCAGCGTCCGCTCCTAACGCCACCCGGCGAGGGCGAGGTCGTGACCGACCGCCCGGAGCGGACGATTCGCATCCTCGCCGAGCTCGACGAGCTGATCGTGAGCTGGTTCCGGTACGAACCCGGCGAGAAGGGCCCGGACCCGCACGTCCACCACCAGCACACGGACGCGTTCTACGTGCTCGAGGGCGAGGTCGAGCTCTCGCTCGGCCCGGAGCTGCAGACGCTGACCGCGAACCCGGGTACCTTCGCCGCCGCGCCGCCGGACGTCGTCCACACCTTCCGCAACGCGAGCGACTCGACCGCGATCTTCCTCAACCTGCACGTACCGTCGATGGGATTCGGCGACCACATCCGAGGCCGCAACCCCGGTTTCGACCAGCACGACCCGCCGGCCGACGGCGGACGGCCCTTCGCGGAGGCCGTCTTCACGACGTCCGACGACGCCGAGCAGCTCGGGTTCGAGTGGAGCAGCCATCGCGTCCTCTGCGACCTGCCGCAGCTGACCGCGATCGAGATGACGTTCCGGCCCGGCTTCGAGGGCGTCGACCCGCACACCCACGCCGACCACGCAGACTCCTTCTACGTGCTCGACGGCCTCGTCGAGTTCAGGGTCGGCGACGAGCCGCGCGTCGCGGGACCCGGCACGTTCGTCGCCGCGCCCACCGGCAGCGTGCACGGCTTCCGTCTCGCAGGGCCCGAGCCGATCCGCTTCCTCAACCTGCACGCCCCGCCCGGCGGCTTCCTCGAGAGCCTGCGCCGCTAGCTTCACGACCCGCGCTGGCTGAACCAGCGGCCCACCTCCTCGTCGAGGAAGACGATCGCGTGCTCGCCGCCCGCGAGCACGACGTCGAAGTAGCGCCGGCTGACCGGCTGCTCCGTCCACCAGCGGTCGACGACGCGCCATTCCTCGCGGACGAGAGCGACCGGCGAGCGGTTCACGACCCGCGGCGACCCGTCCAGGTGCGCCTCCACGCGCACCGCGAACGGCTGGTTCAGTCGTCGCGCGGAACCAGCAGTGCTCGCTGCTCGGGCAGGCGTGACCACGGCGCCACCTCGACGACGGTGCAGACGGACCCAGACCCGGTCCCGGCGCGCACCTGGCGCAGCCCTTCGCTCAGGTGCGCGCGCAGATCGTCTCCCTCGGCACGCACCAGCTCGAGCTGGCGGCCGACCGACTCGGCCAGCACCAGCGCCTCGAGCCGGAGCATGACCGCCGGCGCGGGCAGCTCTGCGAGCTTCGGCGCGAGCGCGGTGCGCAGCCTGGCGGGATCGGCGGTGGCGTCGCGGAGCGTCACCGTGCGCCGCCACGAGCCGCCGCCGACCAGGCGTCCCCCCAGCGCGACCTTGCGCAGAGCCCGTCCGCTCCGCTCCGGCCGGGACAGGAGCCGGTCGACGAGCACGCCGAGCGAGCGCCGCAGCGTCAGCTCGTTCCCGACCGCCTCCGGAAACTCGAGCGTCTCGAACAGCTCGGCTGCAGGCCTGCGCCCGCGCACGCGCCGCTTCGAGCCGCCTCTCGCCAGGCTCCAGGCGCGCCGGCCGTCCGGCCCCAGACGTTCGGCGACGGCGCCACCCGGAAGCCCGGCAAGCTCGCCGAGCCGCTTGACCCCAAGCTCCTTCAGCTCCTCCTGGCGCTGCGCGTCGAGCGGCAGCAGGCCCACCGGCAGCGGCGCGAGGAACTCGCGTGTCCGGTCGTCGGAGACGACGAGCACCTGGCCCGAGCGCGCGATGTTCGACGCGGCCAGCGCCGTGAACTTCCGCGTCGCCGCGCCCACGCGCGCGTCCCAGCCGGCGCCCGCGGCCGTAAGTGCCCGCTTCAGCGCCGCCTCGAGCCCGCCGTAGAGGCGCTCGACGCCGCGCGTCTCGAAGTACGCGCACCCCGGCGCCGCCGAGTCGACGAAGAAGCCCGCGTCCTCGAGCGACCGGACGATTCCCTCCCACGCCTCCTCGGCCGCGGCCGGATCGGGGTCGACGAGCTGGAGCGACGGGCACGTGGCCAGCGCCTCCCCCAGCCGCATCCCGGGCCGCACGCCCGCCGCCTCGGCGGCCGCGGTGACCGAGCCGATCAGCGCCTCGGCCCCCGGCTCCGGCGCGAGCGCGGCCGGCTCGAGCGCGAGGCGAGGCCGCTCCCGCAGCGCCGCACGCAGCTCGAACCCGGGGATGGCGAGACAGGCGATCATGGGAACGTATGTTCTACACGAACACACGTTCCCCTGTCAAGTCGGCTACTCGACCAGCGGGACGGCCCCGTACTCCTTCTCGGTGACGTGGTCGCCCCAGCTGACCGTGCTGCCGCCGTCGTCCGCCTGGTGCATCGCGACGTGGACCATGAACCGC
>DASSQG010000140.1:0-10389 GCA_035702625.1 Gaiellaceae bacterium
AGCGCCTCGCCGAGGTTCGTGCAGCCGCAGACGAACGGCACCGTGAACGCCCATTTGTCCACGTGGTGCGCCTGGTCGGCCGGCGTCAGCACCTCGCTCTCGTCGATGTAGTCGATCTCGAGCGCCTGCAGCACCTGCGCCTCGACGAAGTGGCCGATGCGGCACTTCGCCATCACCGGGATCGAGACGGATTCCTGGATCTCCGTGATCTTGTCCGGGTCGGCCATCCGCGCGACGCCGCCCTCGGCGCGGATGTCGGCCGGGACGCGCTCCAGCGCCATCACGGCGCAGGCGCCGGCGTCCTCGGCGATCCGCGCCTGCTCGGCGTCGGTGACGTCCATGATCACGCCGCCCTTGAGCATCTCGGCGAGGCCGCTCTTGACCCTCATCGTCCCGGTTTCGGCCATTGCGGTGATTCTAGCCGTGCGCCCCCGGGGTCTTGTCAACGGCACCGGTTCGTCGTACGGTCGGAGTGCGGCCCAGCCTCTGCGAGAGGAGGGCTTTCAATGAACGCGAGTGCAGGCACCGTCGAGGCTCCGGCGGAAAGGAGCCTCCGGAACGTGTTGCGCCCGGGGCGGCGGCGCCCGCCGAGTGTCTCGTTTCCGGAGCTCGTGTGGCTCCACCACCTCCGGCAGGAGGAGCTCAAGCACCACAAGCGCGACCCGTACGACGGGCCCGCGGAGGATCGCTACCGCGAGGCGTTCGAGCGCTTCGAGCAGGAGAACGGCCCGATCGTCGAGGCGTACTGGTGCACCGAGGAGGCCTCGGGCGTCGCGCTGACGCTGAAGCGCCGGCCGCTGATCCTGCCCGACGTCGTGCGCCTGCACTGGGCGACCGACTGGTCGACGAAGGACCAGCCGACCCTGATGGCGCTCCTCTACCGCTGCGAGTCGCTCGCGGTGCGGGTGCACGAGGTGTTGCGCGACACGAGCCAGCGCCTCGCGATGCAGTCGCTCTTCACGGCGATGAGCTACCTGCTCGCGTTCGGCGAGACCGCACGTGCGAAGGACGAGAAGGCGGTCGCCGACCTCGAGCGCACCACGCGCCAGGAGCTGAAGTCGATCAACTCCTACTACCACCGCGCGGCCGTCCGCTCCGGGCAGATCGTCTACGTCGGCGGCATGTTGCTCGGCCTGATCCCGCTGGCCGCCTTGATCGCCGTCGCGGTCGTCCTGCGCGCGGCGGACTGGAGCAACGTCTCGGCCCGCACCGGTCTCGTCTGCTTCGCTGCCGGCGGCATCGGGGCGCTGATCAGCGTCATGTCCCGGATGAACTCCGGGCGCGTGCGCGTGGACTGGGAGTTCGGCAAGGACACGCTGCGAACGCTGGGCGCGTTACGGCCGTTCGTCGGCGGGGTCTTCGGCGTGGCGACGTTCTTCGCGCTCAAGAGCGGCGTCGTCGCGCTCGAGGTCGGCGACTCGAAGAGCAGCTACTTCTACATCCTGTTCGCGTTCGTGGCCGGCTTCAGCGAACGGCTCGCGCAGGACATGCTGCTCGGGTCGACCGTCGAGGCTGCGACGGCTCGGGTGCGGCCCCGCGGACGACCGCAGCCGGAGGGGTCGACCGAGGGCGACCCGCTCGGCGCCGCCCCGGCGGAGAGCTGAGATGGCCGGCCTGACCGCACAGCGGCGGCAGAGCTACGAGCTCCTGTACGAGTCCTGCCTGACGCGGCCGAAGCGCCAGGTCACGGTCGACGCGCTTGCGAAGAAGATCGCCGCGAACAAGGCGCGCTACGCGAAGGTCGGCAAGGCGCTCGGCGTCCCCTGGTACGTCGTCGGGGTCATCCACTCGCTCGAAGCCGGCGGCGACTTCTCGCGCCATCTGCACAACGGCGACCCGCTGACCGCGCGGACGACGCACGTGCCCGCCGGCCGACCGCCGACGGGCAGGCCGCCGTTCACGTGGGAGCAGAGCGCGATCGACGCGCTCCGCCTGCGCGGCATGGACCGCTGGAAGGATTGGAGCATCCCGGGGACGCTCTACGAGCTCGAGGGCTACAACGGCTTCGGCTACCGCGACTACCACCCGAACGTGCCGTCGCCGTATCTGTGGAGCTTCTCGAACCACTACACGCGCGGGAAGTACGTCGCAGACGGGCGCTTCTCGCCCAGCGCCGTCTCGCAGCAGTGCGGCGCGGCGCCGCTCCTGAAGCAGCTCCTCGCCGCAGCGTCGTCCAACGGCGGACTGCGTGTCGCGACCCGCGTGCTGCAACTTTCGAACCCGCACGTCACCGGCCCCGACGTCGCCGAGGCGCAGCGCCTGCTGCTGAAGAACCCGTACGGCTCGTTCGACCCGGGCACGCCGGACGGCGAGTACGGCGAGCTCACGGCCGGCGCGGTCAGGCGCGCGAAGTGGGAGCTCGGCTTCCCGGCGAACGCGAACAACAGCGTCTTCGGCCCGCAGATCAAGGCCTACCTCGCCGGCAAGAAGCCGCTTCCGGCCGCGTTCAAGGCGCGTCGGGCCCAGCGGCTCAAGCAGTCGAGCTCGCAGCAGGCGATCCGGAAGCGGATCGTGCGGTGGGCGCTGTGGGGGTGCCAGAACACGGCGCAGATCGCCTACTCGCAGAACGGCAACGTCCGGCTGGCGCTGCTCGGCAAGAAGGCGGACCTCCCGCTCGCGACCGACTGCTCGGGCTTCGCGACTCTCTGCTACCAGTGGGCGGGCGCGCCGAACCCGAACGCGGCCGGCGCCTACGACGCGAGGCAGCCGGCGTACACGGGCTCGATGCTCGCGCACTGCCGCAAGATCCCGAAGGCCGCGGCGCAGCCCGGCGACCTCGTCGTCTGGACGCCGCCGTCACAGGGCCAGCACGTCTGCCTCGTCGTGCAGGGCGGAGCCGACCCGCTGCTCGTCTCGCACGGCGACGACTCCGGGCCGAAGAAGCTCCGGTTCTCGGCCGAGGACGCCTACCAGCGCAGCCACGGCCACGGTACGGCCGTGTTCCTGACCGTCTTCTGAGGGAGCGCCCGCCGAAACGACGTCGCTCCTAGGCCGAGCCCTCGGCCTCGTACTCGCGCAGGAAGCCCTGGAACAGACGGCGGTGGCCCTCCTCGTCGCGGAGGATCTCGATCACCATGTCCTGCGTCGTCCAGTCGACGCCGTCGGTCACCTCGACGATGCGGTTGTAGTGCTCGATCGCGCCTTCCTCGGCCTGGATCACGCCGCGGATGACGTGCACCACGTCGGTCTGCTCCGACGGCGGCTGCAGGTACGACTGCTCCGCGCTGAACTGCTGCGAGCCCGGCACGACGCCGTCGAGCTCCTTGATCCGGTTCGCGAACTGCTGCGCGTGGCCGAGCTCCTCCTGGATGTCCTCCTCGAGCGACTCGCGGATCTCCTGCGCGCGCACGCCGTCGGGGTTGACCGAGTTCGCGACGTAGCTCATCACCGTCTCGATCTCCATCCAGTACGCCTGCTCCAGTAGCTCGAGGATCTCCGCGCGCTTCTCGGCGTTTTCGGGCGCCAGGATGCCGAGTCCGGTCGTCGTCGCCATGGTCGGGCTCCTTTCCTCTCGGGTCGTTCGAGGGTACCCGGTGCGAACGAATCGACACTGCGATAGAAACGGCGCGTGAGCGTCGCCGACATCCTCAGCCAGCTCGCGCTGTTCGCCGATCTGACGCCCGCCCAGCTCGAGGCGGTCGCGCACACGCACGAGGAGGACGTGTTCGCGGCCG
This sequence comes from Gaiellaceae bacterium, assembly GCA_035702625.1. Taxonomy (GTDB): domain Bacteria; phylum Actinomycetota; class Thermoleophilia; order Gaiellales; family Gaiellaceae; genus AC-32. The sequence goes on from DASSQG010000140.1 coordinate 3,675, forward strand.
GCGAGCGCGTCCTGCGCAAAGGCCTAACTGGCGGCAACTTCTACGTGATCCTCGAGGGCGAGGCCGCCGTCGAGCTCGACGGCCGGCACCTGGCCCGGCTCGGGCGCGGCGACTTTTTCGGCGAGGTCTCCGCGCTGATCGGCGACGCGCCGACCGCGGACGTCGTCGCCGTGACGATCCTCCGCTGCCTCGTGATCCCGGGCCAGCAGCTCGAGCGCCTCCTGCTCGACCGGCCCCAGCTCGCGCTCCGCCTGCTGCGGATGGAGGCCCGCCGGCTGCGGAACACGCTCGAGTGGCAGCCGTAGAGGCGGCGCCGTTCCCGCCCGGCGACTACGACGTCGTCGTCGTCGGCAGCGGCCCGGGCGGGCTGCAGACGAGCTACTGCCTCCGCGCGCTCGGCGTCCGCCACTCCCTGCTCTCGCGCGACGACTGCGCAGGCGGGATGTTCCGGCGCTTCCCGATCTTCCAGCGCCTGATCACGTGGACGAAGCCCGACGCGCCGGTCGAGCGGAGCTCGCGCGAGTACGAGTGGTACGACCACAACAGCCTGCTCGCGGACGAGCCCGAGCTGAAGGCGCTCGTGCCGGGCTTCATGGACCGCGCCTTCGACCTGCCGTCCCGGGCCGAGATGGAGAGCGGCATCGCCGCCTTCGCCCAGAAGGCCGCGCTCGACGTCCGCTACGAGTGCGAGTGGGAGTCGACACGGATCGAGGACGACGGGCGACTCGTGCTCGTCACGACCGACGGCGAGTACCGGGCGCGCGCCGTCGTCTTCGCGCTGGGCGTGACCGAGCCGTGGAAGGCCGACGTGCCCGGGCTCGAGCACGCCGCGCACTACGTCGACACGCGCGACCCCGCGCGCTACGAGGACCGCGACGTGTTCGTCGTCGGCAAGCGCAACTCGGGCTTCGAGGTCGCTCAGGGCATCCTGCCGTGGGCGCGCTCGATCACCCTCGGGTCACCGCGGCCGGTGCAGACCGAGGCGCTCGCGCTGTCCGCGCTGCGCACGCGCTACCTGCACCCCTACGACGAGTACGCCCGCGGCGGGCCCGGCACCTACGTGATCGACGTGACCATCGAGCGGATCGAGCGCGAGGGCGAGCGCTTCCGCGTCTCGACCCGCGGAACCACCTGGGACGGGCAGCTCCAGTTCGACGTCGACGACGTGATCGCGGCGACCGGCTTCCGGACGCCGGTGCGCGACCTGCCCGACCTCGGGCTCGTGACCGTCGCCGACGGCCGCATCCCGGCGCTGACGCCGTTCTGGGAGAGCGTGTCGCTCCCCGGCGCGTACTTCGCCGGCAACGCGTCGCAGGGCGCGCGCGGCCTCGGCAAGCGCGGCGCCGGCGCGAGCTCGAGCGCCGTGAACGGCTTCCGCTACAACGCGCGCGTGCTCGCCCAGCACCTGGCCGAGCGGCTGACCGGGTACGCGCCGCCGCGGGAGCCGGTCGGCGACGTCGTCGCGTTCCTGCTGCGCGAGCTGTCGGTCTCGCCCGAGCTGTGGGTGCAGAAGGGCTACCTCTGCCGCGTCGTCTCGTCGGCGAACGGCGGCCGCGTCGACGACGGCGTCCAGCCGGTCGCGCACTTCCTCGACTCGCCCGGCCCGGACGCGTTCGGCGCCACCGTCGAGGTCGACGGGGACGGCACGATCCTCCCCACGCTCTACGTCCGCCGCCACGGCGAGATCAGCGAGCACCAGCTCGCGCCGCATCCGCTGCACCAGTACGACGGCGACAGCTACCGGAACCAGGTCGCAGCAATCGTCGGCTAGAGCAGGTTCCGCCGCCGGCTCGCATCCACCCGGTGAGGGAGGGGGTGAACCGGGGGCGGGTCGCGGCGGGCCCGTCCCCCGGCTTCCGCCGCGCGGCGCCTAAGATCGTGGCCGCTGGCTCGTCCGGCTCGGCCGGACGTGAATCGCAACCACGAGGGGGACCATGAGAAGGACTGCTCGCATCGCCGCATGGCTGGCGGTCGCCGCGGCGATCGCCGCACTGATCGGCTCCGCAGGCGCAGGCGCAGGCACCACGCGCGGGAAGCATCCCGGCCACGGGAGGGGCAAGGGGCCGGCTGCGTGCTGCATCGAGACGCACGTCGAGATCGCGGCTAACGGCTACACGATCCCGGGGTCATTCACGACGCCGAAGGCAGGCGGGGCGCACGCCCGCTACCCGGCCGTCCTGCTCCTGCACGGCACCGCTTCGCAGAAGGACGAGGTCGGGAACATGTACCTCCGCCTGGCGCAGAAGCTCGGTCGGCTCGGGTACGCGTCGCTGCGGATCGACTTCGCCGGCTCAGGCGACTCGAAGCTGCCGCAGACGGCGTTCACCTATGCCGAGGAGGTCTCGGACACGCAGACCGCGCTGACCTGGCTGAGCCACAACCGCAACGTGGCCGCGAACGCGCTCGGCCTCGTCGGCTTCTCGCAGGGCGGCCGCGTGGCCGCTACCGTCGCGGGCATCGACCCGCGCGTGAAGGCGTTGACGACGTGGTCGACGTGGGTCGAGCCCGGCTCGACCGCTGTGAACACGTGGGGCCCGGCCGCCTACGCGGAGGCCCAGCAGCACGGCCAGGTCACGGTCGACCTCGGCTTCAGGACGTGGACGTTCTCGCTCGCCTGGTTCGAGACGATCAAGGCCTCGAACCCGCTGCAGGACATCGCCGCGTACCACGGGCCGCTCCTCGGCATCGACGGCAGCGAGGACGTGCTCTGGCCGCAGACGAAGGACGAGCTCTACGCGGCCGGCTCCTACGACGAGACGCTCCACGTCGTTCCGGGCGCCGACCACATCTACCACGTGCTCGACGCCGACCAGACGCAGGCCGAGGACGTGATGAACACCACCGCGAGGTGGTTCGCGCAGAAGCTCGCACCCCGGCTGCACCACGGCCACTAGCGGGACGGGTACGGCTGGACGGCGACCGCGATCTCGATCCGGTCGCCGTCCGCCCGGCCGCGTTCAGTCCGTCTTCAGCAGCGCGAAGACGACGACCACGCTGACGGCGACCGCGACGGTGTTCAGCGCGTACGTCACGAGGTGCGAGAAGAGCTCGATGTCCATGCCTCGAAGCTACGGCAGGGCCGAACGTCTCGCCCTCCCCACCTTCCCGCGCACCTGCTCCGTAGTTGTCCGCATCAGGTCAGGGGTCGGCGCTGAGCGCCGGCGGGCGCGATCGTAGTCGCGCCCGCCGGCCAAGCTGGTTCAGCTCTTGGGCCGCTTGCGGTTCTCGATCAGCTGCTGCCCGTGAACAGCGAGCCTCTCGCCGATCCTCGTGCCGACGCTCGCCAGCGCGGCGGTCGCCATCGCCGTGCCGAGGCCGCGCAGCAGCGGCTGCCGGTCTTCCGGCGCGTGGGCGTGTGCCATCCCGTACTCCATGACCACCTCCTCTCTCGGTGGTCACGCTAGAGGCCGGACCTGACGGCGCCGGTTGCGGACTCCTCAGGAGCGGTCTTTGCCCTGCTTCCTGATCGAGACGATCTCGTCTCTCGTCGCGCCGGCCGCAGCCGCGGCTGCCTCCCGAGCGGTCTGCTTCATCAGGCTCGACCGCTCGCCGTTCTCGGTGCTCTGGCCGAGCCCCTGAACCGACTTCGCGGCGAACACCCCGCCCGCCGCGGTCGTCGCCGCTTTCGCGACCCGGCCGCCGTCTCGGTTGATCGCTTCACGCGCCTGGTCGAGCAGTTCCGGCCGGCGTACGAGCGTCGCGGCGGTCGCGGCGCCGATCACGCCGCCCACGGTCGCGCCGACGATGGCCCCCAGGGTCGTCCAGGTCGAGAGCGACGCCCCCTGGTCGTCGCCTGCCTTTTGGTGTTCGGTCTCCTCGGGCTCCCGCTCGTCTACTTCTTCGGTCGAGTCTCGTTGTTCGACAGCTGTCTCTGGCATCTCGCCCCCTTTCGTCGTCTCGCTGCTGTCCCGCCGCCGTGCACCCAAAACCTGTGGAGGGTTAAAGCGGGGATTGCGGGAACAGAGGGTCACGAAACCGCGACGAGGAGGACGCCATGCCGCCGCAAGACGATTCAGTGACAGAGTCCGCCAGCAGCGCCTCGAGCCTGGGGACGCCGCTGCTCGCCGTCGGCGCGTTTGCCGCCGGAGCGGCCGCGACGCTCCTCGCCACGCGGCTGGTCGACGCCCGCCGCAAGACCGCGGGCGCGAGCGAAGAGATCGCCGGCGGAGCCGACGGCTCGAAGGAAGACCTCGCCGCCGTGCTGCGGCGAGCCGCGCTGGACGTGGCGGTCGTGGCTTCAGGGCAGGCGGCCGACCGGCTGCGCTCTCGAGGCGACGACGCGGAGAGCGAGCCGAAGGCCGAGGCCGCCTCCGGCGAACGCCGCTGACACCGACGCGAGGCGACACTCGGACCTTGCCGGTTAAGGCAAGGTCCGAGCGTCAGTCAGAGGTCGTCAGTGTGCTCCTAGCGAGCCACCCCGACGGCGATCTTCTGCTGGTAGACCGGTGCAGCGCCGTCTCCCGGGAAGGCAGATCCGACTCCGCTGAACAGCACTGCCTTGACCGTGTAGGAGCCCGGTCGCGAATAGGTGTGCGTCGGGGTCGGCCCCGACCCGGTCGTGCCGTCTCCGAACTCCCACAGGTAGTTGATGACGGGCTTGCCGCTCACGGTCGTGAGCGCGCTGAAGTTCACGGTCGTGCCTGGTCCCCGCGTAACCGTGAACGCCGGCTGGAACCCGCTCTTGCCCGTGACGACGATCCCGCCGGTTCCGGTCGACAGTCCGTCGGCCCTGAACACGGCCAGACCGGTCGAGTACGCGCCGGGCGCCGGGAACGTGTACGTGATCCTCGGCGTCGTCTGCTCGACGGTCTCGGCGTTGGCCACGGCGTTGAACTGCCAGCTGTACTGAGCCACGCCGCTCGGCGGGGCGATCGACTGGCTGGCGTCGAACGTCATGTCAGTCCCGCTGCCGGCGGTGACCGTTTCCTTCGCCGTCGGCAGTGGCTTCGGCAGCGTCGCGCGCTGCACGCAGCTGTGCGTGTAGTTGCTCCACTCCGTCTGGTACCAGTAGAGGTGCCCGTTGATCACCTGGTTGTACGGCGACCCGTTGGGCGCGGTGCCGAGCGGCGTGCCCGGGTCGTACGCGCACACGTCGCCGACCTCGTAGCCATGAATGTCGCCCGCGCCCGCGGTCCACGCGTCGTTCGGGATCGGGTCGGTGACCGACTCCATGTGCTCGTGGCTGAGGCCGCCGTTGATCTCGCCGTCCGAGATCAGCCCGTTCGGATAGTTGTAGTCCTGGCAGTACGGGCTATCCGCGTCGTACGGCATGTTCGCGTAGAAGATCATCGTCGGGGTGACGGTGTTCTCGTGGTACGCGCAGTACGCCCCGTACTGGTTGACGGGCACGATGCCGGCCGAACATCCGCCGTAGTTGATGGCCGGGTTGTCGCTGAAGCAGCTCTCGACGTGCGGCGGGGTCAGCAGGAAATACTCGTGGCTCAGGTCCGTCGGCAGGTGGTGAGCCGTGACGAAGCTCTCGATCTCGTGCTGGATCTGAGCGTCGGTGAGGCAGTTGGTCACCGGTGCGTTCACCACGCACTGACTCGCCGGGTACGGATTCGTGTCGACCAGCACGCCGCCGAAGTGCACGTCGTAGTTCGCGACCGCGCCGGTCAGGTCGTTGTACTGCGGCCCGACCGAGTCGACGTTCTGGTTGCCGCCGTTGTCGTGGGCGAGATCTCGAAAGTACTGCGAGATGCCGAACACGAAGCCGTCCGGGTAGGCGCCCAGCCCCTGCGGGCTCCACATCAACATGTAGTCGGTGTTCGACGGCATCACCGGGCCGCCGTTGTAGTCCATGTTGTCGAACGCGAGGTCGAACGGCGTCGGTGCCGAACGAGCAGCCGAGCGGAACGGTTGATAGGACACCGTCTGGCCGTTCGGCAACACCTTCAGGACCGCCGAGGCGCTCGGCGCCACTATGGCCGCGACTGCGACCATCCCGGCGAGCACCAACGTCATCAGCAATCGTCGCTGACGAACGCTCATACGCACTCCCTCCCCTCATGCGTCGGTTTCGATCGCCCGCGCGTAAGCGCGGACGGCCTGCCCGTGCGCGACCCTACGCCTTTTCTGTGGCCGTAGCCAAGCCGAGGTGAGCCTGAGTGGGCCCGCCTGGATTCGAACCAGGGACCAACGGATTATGAGTCCGCTGCTCTGACCAGCTGAGCTACGGGCCCGGCGCGGCTAGCGTAACGCCGCCGTCGGTTCGTCTAGACGCGCGGTGGTGTGAACCCTCACAATAGACCGCGGTGTTCCGCGCTCCAGCGGCCGTCCACGAAGGAGGGTGGCGAACGGTGAAAGTCTTCCAGCACGAACGGCAGCTTCGAACGTCCGGCGGGCTCGCTGTCCGCGACATCACGGAGGAGGTCGCCGAGGCCGTCCGCGAGAGCGGGGTCGTCGACGGGATCGCCTGCGTCTACTCGCCCCACACGACGTGCTGCGTGCGGGTGAACGAGTTCGAGAGCGGCTTCCTGGAGGACTTCGCCAACATGCTCAAGCGCCTCGTGCCGAGCGAGAGCTACTACGCGCACGACGACTGGGACCGGCGCACCGAGAACATCTGCCCCGAGGACATGGACTTCGGCAACGGCCACTCGCACTGCATGGCGATGCTGCTCGGCACGGCCGGCGAGTCGGTGCCGGTGCGCGACGGCGAGCTCTGCCTCGGCACCTGGCAGCGCGTGCTCTTCCTCGAGCTCGACCGCGAGCG
>DASSQG010000141.1:0-21953 GCA_035702625.1 Gaiellaceae bacterium
GCAGCTCGGGCTGCACCAGAGCGGCCGCAACTCGGGCGTCGTCCACGCGGGCGTCTACTACGCGCCGGGCTCGCTCAAGGCGCAGCTGTGCCGGGAGGGACGCGCGGCCCTGCGAGACTTCGCCGAGGAGCACGACATCCCGTACACGGTGCGCGGGAAGGTGATCGTCGCCACGTCGCCGAGCGAGCTGCCGAGGCTCGACGACCTGAAGCAGCGCGCGGACGCGAACGGCGTGCAAGGGGCGCGGGAGCTCGACGCGGACGAGCTCCGCGAGCTCGAGCCGCACGTCGCCGGGTTCCGGGCGCTGCACGTGCCGGAAAGCGCGGTGATCGACTTCAAGGCGGTCCTCGCCGCGCTCGCGGACGACGTCCGGGCAAGGGGCGGCGAGGTGTTGCTCGGCCGGCAGGTCGAGCGCGTGGACGAGCTCGCAGCCGACCGTGTCGTGGTCTGCGCGGGGCTCCAGGCGGATCGACTCGCCCACACCGAGCACAGGATCGTCCCCTTCAGAGGCGACTACTTCGTGCTCCGCGGTCGGTCGGCGGGACTGATCCGCACCCTCGTGTACCCGGTGCCCGACCCGGCCTTCCCGTTTCTCGGCGTCCACTTCACGCGGCGTCACGACGAGGCGGTCTGGGCCGGGCCCAACGCCGTGCCGTCGCTCGCACGCGAGCGCTACCGGCGGTTCGCCTTCGACGCGCGCGACGCGCGCGAACTCGCCGGCTCCCGCGGCCTGTGGCGGCTGGCGCGCCGCTACTGGCGAACGGGCGCGCTCGAGCTCTGGCGGGACATCGTCAAGCGCGCCGCCGTGCACGAGATGCAGCGCTACGTGCCGGACATCGACCCCGACGACGTGGCGTTCGGGCCGTGCGGCATCCGCGCGCAGGTGGTCGGGCGCGACGGGACGCTCGTTGACGACTTCCTGCTGGAGCGCGAAGGCAACGTCCTACACGTGGTGAACGCGCCCTCGCCCGCGGCGACCGCATCCCTCGCAATCGGCGCACGGATCGCCGACGCGATCCTCGCCTGACTGGCGCGGGAATGCGTCGCCGCTGCGCTCGTTCGACCTGACGTGCGCGCGTGGAAGGCCGAGCTCGAGCTGGTCGGCGCAGGTGGCGAGCCGGTCGACCTGCGGCGCACGCTCGCATCCCATGGCGTCGCCGACCTGCCGCCGAACGAGGTCGACGCGGAGGCCGGCACGCTGACGACGACGCTGGCACGCCCCCAGGGCGCGACGACCGCTCACGTCGAAGGCGGCTCGGCCGGGAGTGCGCGCCTCGCAGGTCGCGGGCCGCGCGCAGGGGTGGTGGACACGATCCGCCACATGCTCCGCCTCGACGACGACCTCTCGGCGTTCTACGTGGTCGCGCGCGAAGATCCCGACCTGAGCTGGGCGGCCGCCGGCTCGGGGCGGATGATGCGAAGTCCGACCGTCTTCGAGGACGTGGTCAAGACGATCTGCACGACGAACTGCGCGTGGTCGGCGACGGTGCGGATGACGACGGCGCTCGTCGACCACCTAGGCGAGCAGGCGCCCGACGGCCGGAGATCGTTTCCGACCCCGGCGGCGATGGCGAACGCCGACGAGGCCTTCTACCGCGACGTCGTGCGGGCGGGCTACCGCGGCGCCTACCTGCGCTCGCTGGCGACGAGCGTGGCGGACGGCATCCTCGACCTCGAGGCGCTCAACGACCCGGAGCTGTCCGACGAACAGGTCGCCGAGCGGCTGATCGCGCTGCCGGGCTGCGGCCCCTACGCGACGGCGCACATGATGATGCTCCTCGGCCGGTACTCGCGCCTGATCCTCGACTCGTGGACGCGGCCGACCTACGCGCGGCTGAACGGCCGTAAGGCGACCGACAAGACGATCCAGCGCCGCTTCCGCCGGTACCGCGAGTACGCCGGGCTTGCGTTCTGGCTCTACCTGACGCGCGACTGGGTCGCAGACGCCTAGGCCCCGCGGGCGCCGCGGCCGTACGATGCCGACGAGGCGCCCGGTGCGAATGGGATCACTCTCAGCGGCAGTCGCGCTCGCGGCGCTGGCGAGCGTCGCCGCCGGCTGCTCCTCGCACGCGCCGTCGGCGCAAGCCGTGCCGGCCACGACGGCGGCGGTGACGCAGACGACGGGGACGCCGCCCTCAGGGCGGCCCGACCCACGCCGGTTCCTCGCGTTCGACCCCGCAGCGAAGCGCGTGCGCCTGACGATGATCGCCGGCCTCGGCTCCTCCAACAACGGCTACAACTTCGACGGCTACGGCCGCGGCGAGCTGGTCGCGTCGGTCCCGCGCGACTGGCGGGTGACCGTCGACTTCGAGAACCACGCGTCCCGGCGAACGTCGTGTGCGGTCGTCACCGGCGCCAGGAGTGCCACGATCCCTTTCCGCGGAGCATCCGTCGCGCAGCCGCTCGAGGGCACCACGTCCGGCGCCGGGGAGCGGTTCTCGTTCACGCCATCGCGCGCAGGCGTGTTCCGGATCACCAGTCTCGTGCCGGGTCAGGCCGAGGCGCGGATGTACGCCGTGCTCGTGGTGACGGACGGCGGCCGGCCGTCGATCAGCGCTCGTCCCGGTCCGTGACCCCCTCGTCGAGCTCCTCGCCGAGATCCGTCTGACGCAGGACGAACCACCAGTAGAGGCCGACGATCGCGAGCAGCAGGATCGGCAGCGCCCACGTCAGGACCGCCGCGGTTTGGAAGGTGTCGGCGATGGCGAGCTTCATGTCTGCTCCTCTCTCACGAGATCAGCGACGCCCGGCGCCGACGAGGCGGGTGGCCGTTGCGGCGGGCGCGGATCGAAGGGTCTTCGGCCGGGTCGAGCCAGCGGTACAGCGCCCAGATGAACGCGATCGTGAACGGGACGGAGCCCGGCACCCACATCACCCCGCCCGCGATCTGCTGGTCGGCGAGCGCGGAGAGCCCGGCCGTGCGGTGGTCGAGGTGCGCGTAGGCCGGGTACAGCGGTGAAGACGCAAGGGCCAGCACGATCGCGAGCACCCAGCTCACGAGCAGTGCGCCGGTCAGGTAGACGGCGCGGAGGCCGTACTCGAGCCGCGCGCGGACCGGCGGCGAGTCGACGATCTGCAGCCAGAAGACGATCCCGGCCACGAAGAAGAGCGCGTGCTCCAGGTCGTGGACGGCCTCGTTCGAGAGCGCGGCGTCGTACAGCGCCGGCACGTGCCAGCCGACGACGACGGCGTTGAACGCGATCCACGCGGGCACCGGCCGCGCGAGCGTGCGCACGCATGCGCGGAGCGGCGCCGCCCAGCTCCCGCGGGCCACGCTCTTGGCGACCGTTCTGCGGAAACCGAGCGGGAGCGGCTGCCAGAGGCGCAGCCAGGGGGCGGCGAGCACGATCAGGCCGGGCGCGACCATCAGCAGCAGGATGTGCTGCGTCATGTGCGCGGTGAAGAGCGTGTCGGAGAGCGGGTCGAGCGGCGTGTCCGTCGCGACGACGATCGTCAGCAGGCCGCCGTAGAACGCCGCCGAGCGCCACCGCCGCTCCGCGCTCTCGCGGTGTCCGGGCGCCCGCCGCCTGCCGCCGAGGTGATAGAGGACGGCCGCGGCGAGAACGAGGAAGAACGGCGCCTGCACCGGCCAGGCCGCGGCGCTCGTGATGCTCGGCACCAGCGTCCGGCCTCAGACCAGGTAGAGGACGATCCAGGCGATCACGACGAGGGCCGCGAAGTACGCCCAGTAGAAGCCGACCGCCTCGAGCATCGGCGAGACGAGCGAGAGCGGGTCGGCGATGTCGTGCTCCATGCGGTACGCGTCGCCCGAGCCGTGGCCGGCCGGCGGCGCCGTGGAGGCCAGCTTGCGGTACCGGAGCGAGGTCGCGACCGTCGTCTCGAGCCAGAACAGCGCGCCGACGCCGAACAGCACGATGAACGCGGTCCAGCCGAAGTAGACGCTGGCGTAGCCGCCATCCGCCGGCCCGAAGCCGACCACGAGCCAGGCGACGATCTGCAACACGATTCCGGCGAGACCGAGCCCGAGCGCGATGAGACCCTTCACGCGCCACTGCGAGAGGCGATCACCGCGCCGGTCGCGGACGCCGAGCCAGAGCACGAGGGCTCCGGCGACCCAGGCCGCGGTCGACAATGTCCCCAGCGTCAGCGACGGCTCGACGTGCTTCGGGTGCCAGAGGCCGTTGCTGTTGAGCGTGCGCAGGTAGAAGTAGGCGAAGAAGAACGCGAGGTAGAACATCGCCGTCGCGCTGGCGAACAGGTGCGCGGCGGAGAGGAGGTTCCGCGCGAGGAGACGCGGATGCTCTGCCTCGACGACCTCGTATCGATGGCCTTCGCTGACCCACTCGAACTCGGTCACGTCACGCTCCCCTCGCCGGCACGCCGACGGGGCGCGCAACCGTCCGGGCGCCGTCAGTGTCTCCGTAGCCGTACGGGTCGTTCTCGAAGACGGGCGTCCGGTCGAAGTTCTGCACCGGCACCGGCGAGGGCAGCTGCCACTCGATCGAGAGCGAGCCCCAAGGATTCCGCGCGGCCCGGACGCGCGCGAACAGGAGCGAGTAGACCAGGTTGTAGAGGAACACGAGCATCGACAGTCCGAGCACGAACGCCGAGATCGAGACCCAGTCGTTGAGCCACTGGAGGTTCGAGGCGTAGGTCACGACGCGGCGAGGCTGGCCCATGAAGCCGACGGCGAAGAGCGGCAGGAAGGTCGAGTTGAAGGCCAGGAACATGACCCAGAAGTGGATCTTCCCGAGCCGCTCGTTCAGCTGGAAGCCGGTCATCTTCGGGAGCCAGTAGTACAGCGCCGCGAAGAACGTGAAGACGAGGCCGCCCATGATCGTGTAGTGGAAGTGGGCCATCACGAAGAAGCTGCCGTGCTCGGTCGTGTCGCTCGGCACGTCCGAGTTGAAGATCCCGGAGATTCCCCCGATGAGGAAGTTGAAGAACCAGGCGAGCGCGAAGAGCATCGGCACAGTGAAGCGGATGCTCCCGCGCCACAGCGTCATCAGGCCGCAGAGGAACGTGAAGCCCGTCGGGATCGAGATCAGCTCCGTCGAGAGCATGTAGAACGGCCGCAGGTTGCTGTTGATCCCGCTCATGAACAGGTGGTGCTGCCAGACCAGGAAGCTGAGCAGCGTCACGCCCATCATCCCGGCCACGGCCAGGCGGTAGCCCCAGAGCGGCTTCCGCGCGAATACCGGCAGCAGCTCGAGCAGGATCCCGAAGCCGGGGAGCGCGAGGATGTAGACCTCGGGGTGGCCGAAGAACCAGAACAGGTTCTCGTAGAGGTACTGGCTGCCGCCGCCGCTCTGGAGGTAGAAGGTCGTCTGCGCCGTCCGGTCGAGCAGCTCCATCGCCAGCGCTGCGACCAGCACCGGCGGCGCGAGCAGGTTCAGGATCGACGTCGAGATGATTCCCCAGACGAAGATCGGCAGCCGCGACCACGTCATCCCCGGCGCGCGCATTGTGATCACCGTCGCCAGCATGTTCATGCCGAGCAGGCACATCGAGATGCCGACGAGGGCAAAGAACATGATGTACGCGTCCATGCCGTAGTTCGCCTGGTCGCCGAGCGGCGTGTAGCCCGTCCAGCCCGTCGGGAAGCCGCCGAAGAAGACCGTGGTCATCAGGATGCCGCCGCCCGCCATCAGCATCCAGAACGTCAGCGACTCGATGCGCGGGAAGGCCATGCGCCGCGCGCCGATCATGATCGGGACGAAGTAGTTCGCGAACGGCCCGAGGACCGCGCTCGTCATCATCCCCATCATCATCGTGCCGTGCAGGCCGACCAGCGTGAGGTAGTTGCCGGAGTTGAAGACGGGCGTCGGCCGCAGCAGCTCGAACCGGATCAGCATCGCGTTCAGGCCCGCGATGAAGAAGAACAGGCCGATGCCGAACAGGTACTGGAGGCCGACGACCTTGTGGTCGGTGCAAAGGCCGAAGTACCGGCCGATTCCCTCCGTCTCCTTCTCGCGCAGCGACGGCGGGTAGCCACGCAGTCGAGCGAGCGGGTACTGCAGGAACCCGAGGCCGATCAGGAACCCGACGACGCCGAAGAAGTAGCCCATGAAGACGGCGATGTCGTTCTGGTCGGTGTCGCCGAAGTAGTCGAGGCTGGGCGCCGTGATCTGGTGCGCGAGCCACCAGCCGAGGGACCAGCCGCCGATGCCGAGCAGCACCGCGGTGAGGAGGTTGAACCCGATCAGGCGGCGCCAGAGCGGGCGCCCGTGGACTGGGTGCTGGGCCGGCGCGGTTGCGGGAACGTCGCTCATCCGGCCCTCAGCGTCGGTTCGGGAGAGTACGTGGTCGCATACGGGGGCAGCTCCTTGGTGATCGGGCCGTAGACCTGCTGCTGCTGCTTGATCCAGGTCGCGAAGGCGGACGGCGCGACGACGCGGCCCTGCTCGTCGAACATGTAGCCGTGCCAGAGGCCGCAGAGCTCGGCGCAGCGGATGTTGATCTTGACCGGGTGCCCGGTCTTGACGTAGACGACGTTGTCGGTGCCCGGGTTCGCGTCCGCCTTGACGCCGAGGTTGATCGCCCAGAACGAATGGATCGCGTCCAGCGACGTGACGTGTAGCCGGATCAGCCGGTTCGCGGGCAGGTACAGGTGCGGCGTCTCGAGCCCGCCGTAGGTCGGGTAGCGGTACGTGAACTCCCACTGCTGGCCGATCACCTGGACGTCCATCGCCTTGTCGTGCTGGGGCGGGGCGAACGTCGCGTTCGGCCCCTGCCCGCTGCCGGCGCCGTCCTTGATCAGCTCGTAGCTGCCGAAGGCCGCTAGCCCGAGCACGACGGCCGTCGTGATCACGAGCCAGAGCAGCTGCAGCCGCGCGTTTCCGCGTACGGGCACGCCCTCAGCAGTGGCCCCGCGGGCCCGGAAGGCGATCAGCGTGTACCCGAGCACGACGAGGACGAAGAGCATGATCGGCGTCGAGACGCCGAGCAGCACCTGGTTGTCGTAGGTCTGCGCCTGCCCCTGCGCGCTGTCGTTGCCGGGTGGGATCAGCGGCCCGATCACGAGCGCGGCGATGGGTGTCAGGGCGATGCTCAGGGCGATCCAGATCAGGACCACCCGCTTGCCGTGCGGCGTGTTGCTCTCGCTTCTCGCGGCGACGGCCATCGCGCTAGACGACGTTCACGAAGCCGTCCATGTACCCGATCGTCTGCATCGGGCCGCCGAAGCCAAACTGGAAGCCGGCCGCGCAGGGGACGAAGCACTGCCAGCGGTACTTGCCCTTCTTGCCCGTCCGGAACGTGAACGTGATCGTGCGGTGCGCCATCGTCTTCGGGTCGCACGGTGCAAAGTCGCACTGGTTCTTGGCGTTGTCGGGAACGCCCTCGAGCGGCACGAGCACGCCGAGCTGCGGGATCGCGAACGTGTGCGAGGCGTTGTCGGGGTTGATCTGCTGGAACGTCTTCCCGTCGAGCGTCGGCGAGCCGACTAGGCCCTGCGCGCGTGCGAGGAACGGATTCCGCAGTCCGCTGTCGCCGTCGAACTGGTAGACGGTCACGTGCACCAGCGCATGCGCCGGAACGTTCCAGATCGTGCTCCGCTCCCAGCTCCCGGAAGGCTTGCGGATCAGGTACGAGACCCAGTCGGCGTTCGGGGAGAGCTTCGACCCCACGGCGGCCACTGTCTGGATTGTCACCCGCGCGCTCTTCGGGCTCGTCTGCGCGTCGTACGTCGGCGGGTTGCTCAGCAGGAAATTGGCGACGTAGAAGCCGATCAGGACGCCCGCCACCACCACTCCCAGCCCGACACCTGCGAGCTTCCAGAGCATCGCTGACCGCATCGCAGGTAGATATATCGCTCGCGCCACCGGGTTCCAACGAACGTGACGAAGTTGTCACGCTGATGTCATCTATGGGATAGTCGCGCGCGGCCCGCGGATGGAGATCGTGCTCATCGAGGGAGAGCCTGGTACCGCCGCCTTCTTGGCGCGTGGGCTCGCCGCGGAAGGGTTTCGCACGACCACCGCCGACGATGGGCGCACCGGCGTCGAGCTCGCCCTCGCAACGGACGTCGATGCCGTCGTGCTCGACCTCGGCCCCGACGAGGCGGAGGCCCTGAACGAGCTCCGGGTGCTCCACTCCGAGCGGCCGGAGCTGCCCGTGATCCTCCTCTCCCGCCACACCGACCTGCCGACGAAGATCCGGTGCTTCGAGCTCGGAGCCTCAGACGTGCTCGAGAAGCCGTTCTCGTTCGAGGAGCTGGTCGCGCGCATGCGCGCGCACGTCCGCGCACACCACGCGCACCGGGATCGGCCCGGGATCGTCCACAGCGGTAGCCTGACGCTCGACCTCGCCCGGCACGAGGCGCGGCTCGGCGGGCGCTCGATCGTCCTGACCGCGCGCGAGACCCGCCTGCTAGCGTTGCTGTGCGAGCACTGCGGCGAGGTCGTCAGCCGCGAGCGGCTGCTCTCGGAGGTCTGGGGCTACTACTTCGACCCGCGTTCCAACGTCGTCGACGTCTGCGTCGGGCGCCTCCGGAAGAAGCTCGGTCCGAAGGCACCCATCGAGACTGTCCGCCGGGCGGGCTACCGCCTGAGCAGCGGGTTGGCGGCTACGCAGCGCGCTTGAAGTCGCCGGTGGCAGCGGTGCGCTCGACACGTTCCGGCGCGATCGGCGCCGGCCGGGCCGTGACGGGACGCTTCCGCGCGCCGGCGAGCCCGTGCCCGAAGGCCATCACGTACGCCAGCGCCGCCAGCAGCCCGACTGCAAGGATGCCGTTGAGGATCAGTGCTGTGGTCGTTGTCATGCGCGCATCCTGGCGCGTTGTCATGAAGATCTGCTTACACGCGCCTAAGACGTCGGTGAGAATTTCACGCGTGCCGGACCTCCTTCCGTCTCTGCCGGGAGCGCGCTGATGGCGCCGCACGACACGCCTGCGTCCGACGGGCCGGCCCCGACGCGACGGGCGCTCCGGCCGCTCGGCCTCGGGCTCTGGTGGTGGCTGCTCCTCGCACTCGCGGTCGGAGTCCTGCTCGGCGGCGGCGTCGGCCTTCTCCGGCATCGTGGGAGCACGTCGCCGCTGTCGACGGTGGCCGCCGCTCCGGTCGCGACGTGGCAGCCCGGTGCGCGGCGCGCACCCGATTTCCAGCTGGCAGACGCAAGCGGTGTCCCGATCAGCCTCCGGCAGTTCCGCGGACGGCCCGTGATCGTCACGTTCCTCGATCCGGTCTGTCACAGCCTCTGTCCGCTCGAGGCGGCGGAGCTGAACCGCGCGCTCGCGCAGCTGCCCGCGGCCAAGCGGCCGGCGGTCATCTCGGTGAGCGTCAACCCGTGGGCCGACTCGCGGGCCGCCTTCCGGGCGGACGCCCGCAAGTGGCGCCTCGGTCCCGAGTGGCGCTGGGCCGCGGGGTCGTACGCGCGCCTCGCCCCGGTCTGGAAGCACTACAAGATCGGCGTTCTCGAGACGAAGAAGGTGGTCGCCGGAGTCGCCGTTCGCGACGTCTCCCACACCGAGGCGTCATACCTTGTCGACGCGCGCGGTTACGAGCGGGCGCTCTTCCTCTATCCGTTCCGCGGCGAGGACGTCGCCGCGGAGCTCGAGCGCGTCTCGTCGTGAACGCGCGGGCTCGCTAGAGCTTTCCGCTCGTGTCGCAGGCGGTCGGCTTGCCCGTGCCGTAGCCGGTGCGGAACCAGCGCCGCCGTTCGGCGGACGAGCCGTGCGTCCATGTGTCCGGGTCGATGCCACCCTGCGTCTCCTGCTGGATCCGGTCGTCGCCGACGGCCGCCGCGGCGTTCAGCGCGTCCGCGACGTCCGCCTGCGACAGCGCGGTCAGATACCCGGTCTGCGTCGCGTGGCTCGCCCAGACGCCCGCGTAGCAGTCGGCCTGCAGCTCGGTCCGCACCGAGCGGCCGGTCGCGCCCTGCTGGCCCGAGCCGCCGCCAAGGGCGCCGAGCTGGTCCTGCACGTGGTGGCCGTACTCGTGCGCCAGCACGTACGCCTGCGCGGCCGGGCCGCCGGAGGCGCCGAACCGCGAGCGCAGCTCGTCGAAGAAGCCGAGGTCGATGTACACGTGCTTGTCGACCGGGCAGTAGAACGGCCCGACGTCCGAGGTCGCGGTGCCGCAACCGGTCGGCGTCGAGCCATCGAAGAAGACGGTCTTGCTGATCGTGTAGGAGCGGCCGGCACGCTGAAACTGCCCGCTCCAGTACGCCTGGATGCTGTTCACGTACCCGACGATCCGGCAGTCCTCGCGCGTGTTCGCGTCCTGCGCCGTCTGACACTCGGCGGGTAGCGCGCTCGACGGCGGCTGCGTGCCGATCGAGCGGTCGTTCAGGTTGGAGAGCGGCCCGGAGATCCCGCCGCCGTTCGCGAGCAGCGAGACGAGCAGGTAGATGACGAGGCCGGCGAGCCCGAGACCGCCGCCGCCGACCGCGATCCCGCCGCCGGGCAGCGGGAAACCGCCGCCACCGCGACGGTCCTCGACCTGCGAAGGGTCGAGCCGAGCTCCCTGCCGAAACCGCATCGGGAGGTTCTGCCGCGGTCGCGAGCGCTTCTAACTTGCGCGGCCGGGCACGCGGGCTCGCACCTAGCCGAAGGGGCAGGTCGCGCCCTCGCCGAGCGGGGAGATTTGACCGAGCCGCCTTCATCCGGGGCGCGACCCGACCTACTGTTCGTAAGAGCCAGCCTTGGGCACTGATGTCGGAAGGAGCTAGTCAGCCACCGGTGACGGGGGAGCGGCAAGACACCGGCGCATTCGAGACCTGCCAGATCGTCTTCTGGCGCGGGTACTTCAAGTGCGCCTTCTACGCGGTGTTTCAGGACGGGGAGCCGCTGGGGTCGCCGTTCTTTCGCTGCCGTGACCAGTCGCCGCTGCAGTCGGGCGCGCCGCTCGAGGCACACCGGGCCCTCGTCGAACTCCTCACCTCCGAAGGCTGGGAGCGGGCGACGCGCGGTCGAGCGTGGTATGCGCTGACCTTTCGGCGCCGCGAATGGTCGAACGTCGACGACGGCTTGCTGGAGGAGGCCGACGCCGGCGGCCCGGCCGTCGAGCCGCAGTCCGTCGCGTCGGCCTTCGAGGCCCACGTCGTGCCCACGCCGGTGGCCGAGCCGGAGCCTGCGCCGCCTCCGGCGCTCCAGTCGAAGCCGGAGCCCCTTCCCGCGGTCGCCAAATTCGGGTTCCAACGCCAACGTGCGTTGCTCGTCGCGACAGTGGCCCTGGTCGCGCTCGCCGTGGGGCTCGGCCTGACGGTCTTCGACACCAACTCGGCCCAGGGGCAGGACCCCGCAGCCGTCGGCGGAGCCCAGCCACGGCAGAACCTCCACGCCCGGCAGCGCAAGCCCGCTGCGCCGGGGGTGCCCGCCGCGCGGCACGTTCCTGCGAACGTCCCGACGACGATCGTCGTGACGGGCTCGCGCGGCAACTCGTGGGTCGAGGCGAGGGTCGGTTCCGCGAAGGGCAAGCAGTTGTTCGCAGGGGTCGTCTCGCCCGGCCAGACCGTGCGCGTGACGGCTCCCGTCGTCTGGATCACCTTCGGCGAAGCCGGGAACCTCGACGTCCGCGTGAACGGCAGGGCGCCGGTCCCGGGCACGTTCTACGGAACGATCACTGCGGTCATCGCGCACGGCCGCGTCCGCTCCGCCTGACCCATCCGGGTCGCGCCTGGGCAAACGGCCAGCGCGCCCTCGCCGCGCGACGGGTTTCGCCGGTCCGGCCTTCAGTTGCGGCGCGGCGCATCCTAGGCTTGGCGCAAGGCGGGCTTGGCCGCTGATTGCGGACCGAGGGAGGCGACAGGTGGGCGGCAATGGCAACGGTTGAGCTGCAGCCGGTACGACCAGCCGGCGTGCTCTCACCGCTTCGGCGCGGGCATGCGTTCGGCGTCGTGATCGAGTCGGCCAAACCGTTCCCGGGCCTTCAGGCCGTCGACACGCCGCTCCCGGCGCGCGTGATCACCTGGCGGGAGACGACCGCCGAGGCGATCGACGGCGCCTGGCCGCTTGCCGAAGGACGCGTGCTCCACGAGCGGCGGCATCCGGACGGCCGGCTCTTCCTCCGCGTCGACAGCTACGAGGGCATGGGCTACCGGGTCTGGGCGCCGTACTACGGGCGGCACCTGATCTCGCCGGACGGTGAGTCCGTCGAGTCCGCGCTGCCACGCGTGCCGTTCGCGCGCTGGCAGCGGCTCTTCTTCCGGGAGATCCTTCCGCTCGCAGCCTGCCTGCAAGGTCTCCATCTCCTCCGCTCGAGCGCCGTCGAGATCGACGGAGGCGTCGTGGCGTTCCTCGGCCCGCAATACAGCGGCAAGACGGCGCTCACCGCGCACCTCGTCGCGCTCGGCGCCGGCTTCGTCACCGACGACGCGCTGGCGGTCGAGCCGGCTCCGGCGGGCGTCGTCGCCCACCCCGGCCCGGCCCGCCTGAACATCGAGCGCGGCGAGTTCGAGCGGGTTCCGGCGGCGCAGCGTGCCCGCGTCGGCGACTGCGTCGGCCGCAGCGACAAGCTGATGCTCGAACCGGCTCCGATCAGCTCGCCCCTGCCGCTCGGCAGGATCTACCTCCTGCGACCGCGGTCGGCGGTCGAGCGCGTGGCGATCACGCACGCCGACCCCGCGGCGCTCGGGCTGCTGCTCGGCGCGACCGTCGTCGACTACCTGCGTGCACCCCATTTCCTGCAGCTCCAGCTCGACGTGTGCAACGCGCTCGCCGAGACGATCCCGATCTACGACGTCGACCTGCCGCGCGGCTGCCAGGCGCGCGAGGCGGCGGCGGTGGTGCTCGCACACTGCGCGGACGCGCCGCGCGCCGGCTAGCGACCGACGAGAAGAATGGAGCCGACGGGGCTCGAACCCGTGACCTTTTGGCTGCCAGCCAAACGCTCTCCCAGCTGAGCTACGGCCCCTTGCTGCGGAGCGGATTCTAGCTAGGCCGTCGCGGAGGCGAGGTCGACGCTCGGCACGTCGCCCCACAGCTCCTCGAGCCGGTAGTACTCGCGCGACTCGGGCGTGAACACGTGGAGGATCACGTCCAGGTAGTCCGCGACGATCCACCGCCCCTCGGGCTCTCCGGCAACCGAGCGCGGCAGCGCGCCCTCGTCGTGCTTCATCCGCTCGTGCACCTCGTCCCAGATCGCCTTCGTCTGACGCTGGTTCTGCCCGGTCGCGAGCACGAAGAAGTCCGTGTAGCTGCACACGGGCCGCATGTCGAGGATGAGGACGTCCTGCGCCAGCTTCTCCTGGGCGAGGCCGGCGATTCGGCGGGCGTGTTCGAGTGGCGTCAGGGTCTTTTCAGGTCCTCTCAGGTTCGGGATCAGTGTAGCCGCGGTAGAGGCGGAGCTCGCGAATCGCGGCCGCGACCGCCGCCGGCACGAGCCCGTCGATCGGCTCGCCGCGCGCGATCCGGTCTCGAATCTCGGACGACGAGACCGGCGGGGAGTCGAGGTGGAACGAGAGCACCCGGTCGCCGTAACGCTCGAGGTCGGGCGGCGGGTAGCCCGAGCGGGTGCCGACGGCGAGGCGCACCCAGCGCAATACCTCGTCCGGCTCCTTCCAGCTCGGAAAGGCTGCTCCCTCGTCGGCGCCGACGATGAAGATCGCGTCGCCGAAGCGTCCGCCGGCGACGGCGTCGACGGTGAACGCGTGGTCGTCGAGCACCACCTCGTCGGCGAACTCGAACGCGGCGCGCGCGAGCTGCAGACGCGCCTCGGGGGGCGCAACGACGCCGCGATGGCCGGGCGCAGACGCCACCAGCACGGTCAGCCGGTCGATCGGGAGCTCCGCGAGCGCCGCTTGCCCGAGCGCGACGTGGCCGATCTGCGGCGGGTCGAAGGCGCCGCCGAGCAGGCCGGTCACTGAAATTCGAGCACCTCGCCGTCCCGTTCGACCTCGTCGCCGACCTTCGCGCCGACGTCTCGCAGCGCCTGCTCCAGCTCCTCGTCCGAGCCGGGCGTGCCGTGGACGCGGAAGCCGCGCTCGGTGCGCAGGATCCGGAAGCGCCGCCGCTGGTCGGGCTTCGGCCGGTACACAAGAAAGTCGGGGAGTCCTTCCTTGGTCGATCCGTCATCCTGGACTCCGTAGGAGGGGGGGCAGAGCTCGAACAGCGTGCGGCGGAAGCGCTCGACGCCCTCGCCGGTCGCCGCCGAGAGGGCGAAGACGCGCACCACTCGCGGGTCGTCCGGCTCGAACCGGGGCGGCTCCGGTAGCAGGTCGATCTTGTTCAGCACGACGACTTGCGGCCGCTCGGCCAGACCCGCGCCGTACTCCTCCAGCTCGTGCTCGATCTGCGCGAACGCCTCGGCAGGGTCCCCGGCGGCGGCGTCGATCACGTGCACCAGCAGTCGCGCACGCTCGAGGTGCGCGAGGAACTCGTGCCCGAGCCCGACGCCCTCGCTCGCGCCCTCGATCAGGCCCGGCACGTCGGCGACCACGAGCTGCCGCTCGTCCGAGTCGACGGTGCCGAGCACCGGCTGGAGCGTCGTGAACGGGTAATCGGCCACCTTCGGCCGCGCGTTCGAGATGCGCGCGAGCAGCGACGACTTGCCCGCGTTCGGCAGCCCGACGAGCGCCGCGTCGGCGAGTAGCTTCAGCCGCAGGTCGTACTCACCGGCGTCGCCGGGAAGCCCGGTCTCGGCAAAGCGCGGAGCCTGCCGCGTCGGCGTGGCGAAGCGCCGGTTGCCGCGCCCGCCCTCACCGCCGCGCGCGAGCACGACGAGCGCGCCGGGCGCGGCCAGGTCGGCCACGAGCTGCTCGTCCTCGTCGAAGACCTGCGTGCCGACGGGCACCCGCAGCTCGACCTGCTCGCCGGAGGCGCCGTGCCGGCCCGTCCCGCCTCCGGCGCCGCCCCTCCCGCCCTTGAAGTGCCGCCGCGTGCGGAACGACGACAGGTCGCGGAGATCCGGGTCCGCGACGAGCACCACGTCGCCGCCGGGGCCTCCGTCGCCACCGTCGGGGCCGCCCTTCGGCACGTGCTTCTCGCGCCGGAAGCTGAGCGCCCCGTCGCCCCCGCGCCCGGCCTGCACCTGGATGCGGGCCCGATCGTGAAACACGAGCGCGTAGCGCTTAGTCGGTGACGCTGACGAAGCGGCGCTCGCCGCTCGTCCGGAACGCGACCGTGCCGTCGCGCTTCGCGAAGATCGTGTCGTCGCGGCCGATGCCGGCGCCGGGGCCGGGCCGGAAGCGCGTGCCGCGCTGGCGCACGATGATCGTCCCCGCGGTGACGCCCTGGCCGGCGAAGACCTTGACGCCGAGCATCTTCGGGTTCGAGTCGCGGCCGTTCCGAGACGAGCCGAGTCCCTTCTTGTGAGCCATCTAGCTGTCCTTCCTCGCTTCGAGCGCGGCCAGCGCGCCCTTGCGGTTGCCGTGCGCGCGCTCGTACTCGAGCGCCGCGTCGACCTGCTCGGGCGACCAGTCCGCCACCTGCTCCTTGAGCTGCGCGACCGTCAGGTCGGCGTAGCCGCTCGGCAGCTGCGCCGGTGCGGCCTCGGCCTCCTGCTCCTTTGCCTCCTGCTTCGGCGCCTCCTGCTTGGCGGGCGCCTCCTTCTTCGCGGGCGCGCTGCGCTTCGCCGCGCCGCCGATCGACTCGATCTCGATCTGCGAGAGCTTTGCGCGAAAGCCGGTCTTGCGCCGGTAGCCCGACTTCGGCTTGTACTTGCCGATCACGACCTTGTCCCCCAGCGCGGAGCCGACGACGCGCGCCGTCACCTGCGTCTTCGGGGCGAGCTCGAACTTCCCGTCGCCGCCGAGCATCAGCACCTCGGGGTGGAAGGTCTTGCCCTCCTCGGTCGAGACGCGATCGACGAGCAGCCGCTGTCCCTCCTGGACGCGGTACTGCTTGCCGCCGAGTGTGATGATTGCGTAGGCCATGGCACCGAAACGCGGGCTTGTCGCCCGCGAGGACGGAAGTGTAGCCGTGCAGGGCGCTTCGCGGCAAAACCCGGGTCTGCGCGAGGTCTACGTCGTCTGGCTGCTGATCGGCCTGATCGCCGTCGCAGTCCTCGAGACGTACTGGCGCTTCCCGGCGAGTGAGCTCTGGAAGGTGACGGGCACCGGCCCGTCCGGCGGGGCGAGCCGCGCGTTCGTCTTCCTCGGCTTCTCGCCGGCGCTGGCGTCGATCGCCGTGCTCGCGATCGTCGTCGACCGGCTCGACGACCGGCGCGCCACGGTGCTCGGCGTGCTCGCGCTGGTGTTGTGCGCGACCGTCGCGATCCCGGGCGTCGAGAACGCGAACGACCTCGATGCGAAGTGGTCGAACCTGCCGGCCGTCATCGGCGTCGCGATCGCGTTCGGCCTGACCGTGTGGGCCGCGGCGCGCGGCAGGCGCGAGTCCGTGCGGACGACGACCGGCGGCGACGTCGCGCGCCTCGTCACGGGCGCGATCGCGCTGTTCTTGGCCGCCCCCTACATCGCCGCCGAGCTCGGCTTCTTCCTCGACGGCGTGCCGGTGCTCGGCTGGGTCTTCCAGACGAGCGTGCGGCGTCCCGAGTCGCCCGGCGGCAGCTTCGTCCACCCGGCCGTCCATCACGGCCACCATCACGGGCTCGACGGCTTCCTGCTGACGGTCACCGCGCTGCTCCTCTCGCGCCTGCTCGGCGGCATCCGCCGGAAGGGCCTGCGGACGGTCACCACCGCGTACCTCTCGCTGATGCTGGTCTACGGGCTGACGAACATGGCGAACGACCTCTGGAGCGAACAGGTCGTCAAGCGCGGCTGGACGACGTGGCAGATCCCGGACGTGCTGTCGCCGAAGCCGTCGGCGGCCTGGGCCGCGATGATCCTCTGCGCCGTCGTCGTGTACTACGCGTTCTGGCGCGACCGGTCGTTACTCGGCCGGAGCTGACTCGCCGCTCGAGGCGCCGGCGCCCGAGCCCGAGCTGCGACGGCGGTTGCGGCCCCCGCGGGAGCCTCGCCGGGTCTTCTTCTTCGGCTTCGGCTGCTCGCCGTCGGCCTCGGAGCCGTTCTCGGAGACCGGCTCGACCTCCGCCGGCTCGTCGTCCTCGCGGCCGAGCGAAGGGTCGGGCAGGTGAATCTTCGGCCCGTCGGCACGGCCGTTCCCGTCGGCCGTCGGCTCGTCCGCGGCCGGAGCATCGCCGTTCGCCTCGGCGGTTGCGGGCTTCTTCTTGCGCCGGCGCCCGCCGCGCGAGCCGCGCCGGGTCTTCTTCTTGGGCCGTTCGTCGGCGGCGGCGTCGGCCTCCGGAGCCTCGGGCTCGGCGGCCGCTTCCTCCTCGACCTCCGGCTCCGGAGCTGCCTCGACCTCAGCCTCGGGCTCGGGCGCGGCCTCGGGTTCCTCGGCCTGTTTCTTGGCCGGCGGCTTCCGCGTCGGCTTCTCGGCGGCGCTCTCGGCCGTGATCGGCTCCTCGGCCGCCTTCTTCGCGCCGACAAGCGACGCGTACGCGGTGCCGTCGAGCACGCGCTCGATCCGCACCTTGGTCGACTTCTTGCCGACGCTCGCGGCGCCGTGGCCGACACAGACCGTCAGGCCGTCGAGCTTGCCGATGCCGGCGTGGACGTCGTAGCGCCCTACCTCGCCGAGCTTGACGTCGACCGTCTTGCCCTCGAGCTTCGTGAGCTCGTCGTCGCCGGCCAGGCTTTCGAGCGTGCCCTTGCCGAGCACCTCGAAGTGGTCGACCGGAACGTCGTCGCGCGGTACCAGCAGGAAGCGGCGCTTCGTCTCCTCCTCGATCGCCATCAGCCGCGAGGCACCGGGCCCGATCAGCGTCGAGGCGACCTTCGCCTCCAGCTCGACCTTGAACGCCTTCGTCCGCGGCGCGCTCGCGGCGAGGGCCCGGAGGCGCCGCTCGTCGTCCACCGCCGTCGACGACTCGGACAGCACGACGCCGTCGCCGCCGCAGACGACGCACTTGCGCGTCAGGATCTCCCGCGGCCCGTCGGTCACGTTCTGGCGCGTCATCTCGACGAGCCCGAGGGGCGAGATCTCGACGACGTAGGTCTTTGTGCGGTCGCGCTCCAGCTCCGTCTTCAGCGCCTCCTCGACCGTCGCCCGGTTCTTCGGGTTCGCCATGTCGATGAAGTCGATGACGATGATCCCGCCGATGTCGCGCAGCCGCAGCTGGCGCACGACCTCCTTCACGGCCTCGAGGTTGTTCTTCGTGATTGTGTCCTCCAGCCGGCCGCCCGACGACTTACCGCGCGAGCCGACGAAGCGGCCCGTGTTGACGTCGATCACCGTGAACGCCTCGGCGTAGTCGAAGACGAGGTAGCCGCCCGAGGGCAGGTCGACGCGACGCGAGAGCGTGGAGCGGATCTCGGCGTCGACGCCGGAGCTCTCCATCAGCGGCGTCTTCTCGCGATAGCGGACGACGCGGTCGGCCATATGCGGCGAGGTCTTCCTCAGGTAGCCGACCACGCGCTTGTAGGTCCGCTCGTGGTCGACGACGGCCTTCTCGAAATCGTCAGTGAAGAGATCGCGGATCACGCGGAGCGGCAGCTCCGCCTCCTGGTACACGAGTGACGGCAACTTCGCCGTTTTCGCCTGCGTCTCGATCGTCTTCCAGAGGCGCTGCAGGAAGACGAGGTCGCGCTCGATGTCGTCCGCCGAGGCGCCCTCTGCAGCCGTGCGGATGATCACGCCGCCCTTCTTCACGTCGAGCTTCTTCAGGATGTCGCGCAGGCGCGTGCGCTCCTCGTCCTCGAGCCGGCGCGAGACGCCCAGGCCTTCGCCGTGGGGGACGAAGACGACGAAGCGACCGGGGAGCGAGATCTCGGTCGTCAGGCGCGCGCCCTTCGACTTCATCGGATCCTTGACCGCCTGGACGAGCACCTCCTGGCCGCGGCTGAGCAGGTCCTGGATCTTGCGGCCGCGCGACTTGCCCTCGAGCTCGGGCGCGATCACCTCGTCGACGTAGAGGAAGCCGTTCTTCTCGAGGCCGATCTCGATGAAGGCGGCCTCCATCCCCGGCAGGACGTTGTCGACGACGCCCTTGTAGATGTTCCCCGCGATCGAGCGGCGCTCCGGTCGCTCGAGGTAGGCCTCGGCGACCTTGTCGTCCTCGAGCACCGCGACGCGCTGCTCGCTGACGTCGACGGAGATGAGCAGCTCGCGCTTTGCGGGCGGCAGCGGTGGGCGGCGGGGAGCGGTGCGGCGCCGCGGTGCGCGCTGCTTGCTGCGCTGCGACGGCCGGCGCTCCGGCCGCGACTCGTCCTTCTTGGGCGGCGCCGCGACCTTCGACTTCGCCTTCGACTTGGGCTCGGCCTCCGGCTGGGCGGCGGCAGTCGCGCCGGTGCGCTTGCGCCCCTTCCCTCCGCGGCTACCGCGGCGGCGCTTCTTCTTCGCAGGATCGGTTGTGCCCGCCTGCGCGGGCTCGGTGGTTACGGTCTCGGTAGGTGCGGGTGGCGCGACCTGTTCGCGGACGCGCTCGTCAGTAGACGGCTTCTGCCGCCTGAACCATCGAAGCAAGTGGAATCTCCTTTTCGGGTGCGCGCGCTGCCGTCACCCTGGACCGGGTGGAGCGCGCGCAGCAATGTGGTCAAACCGTTCGGCATAGCCGTGGTCACAGGCTAGCAGCGCGGTTCGCTGTCGCCGTCTCTCGGCGCCGGAATCACCCGGATGGGTGAGTGCCTACGCCGCTTCGGCCGCAGGCCTGAGCTTCGCGCGCTTGGTGCGGACTGCGCGCAGCCGCTGGCTGAGGCGCACCCACGCCCACGGCTCGACCTCGCGATAGCGCGGTTCCGTCTGACCCCGCGTCGCCTCGAGGTACTCGAACCAGGCGTCGGCCTCCTCGATCAGCAGAAGCTCCTCGGCTTCACGTCTCGGTGCCATGGCGGGATCGTAGGTCCGCCTCCGGACGGAAGGGACGGAACCTCGCGTCAGGCGGATCGGCCTAGTCGTCGATCTGTGCTGTGCCGTCCCGCTGCAAGGCTGCGAGCGCGGTTCGCATGGCCTCGAGCTTCTCGGGCGGATGACCGACCCACTGAACAAGCTCGCCGCGGACCCGCACCGGCTCGCGGCTCCGGAAGGACTGCGTCGGATTCCCCGGAAACTTCTTGTCGGTCACGTTCGGGTCGTCCTCGAACTCGCCGGTGGGCTCGACGACGTAGATGCGTCCGCGGCCGTCACCGCCGGCGAGCTCGGCGCCCCAGACCGCGGCGTCGAGTGTTGCCGTGAAGTAGACGTAGTTCATCACCCGGCCGGCTTCGAAATTCGATTCGCGACCCGGAACCAGTAGGTCGCCCACCGCGAGGTCGGCCTTGGTGCCGTGGAGGTACACACCCGCCTCGTACACCTCGAAGGGCACGGGCTCACGCGAGGCGCTCATCAGGCGAGGATGCAGCGGGTCAGCCGGCCGGGGTCTCTCGCTCGAGGAGAATCATGACCTGCGAGGTGCTGAGGCTCCACGGACTCGCCACCGGGACGGGTGCTGACGACCCGCCAGCCCTCGGACGCATAGGTGTTGAATGCCTGCTCCAGGTTCTCTGGAGGGAACTTGCCGCTCCACCGGCGGTCTTGCTGCGTCAAGCACTTTGTATTCCATGGACTCTCAACCTCCTCAGTTCCGTCTGGGCCAGCGTGCCGTGTGAATGTCAGCCCAGTTGCAGTAGGCGAAATCAGCCCGGCGCGCTAGCGTTGTTCGAGTGCACGGACGTGAGGATCGCATCTCGCGGCTCGCCACTGTGTCCGGTAGTCCGAAGGCATCGCGCGTGTCCTTGGCGGGATGGGCGAGTGGGCTGGGACTCGTCTGCCTGGTGACCGGTATCACCTTTGCGACGCGCGCCCACGAGCTTCCCCTGAGACCTTTCGTCGCGAGCGCGACGAGGATCGCGGCCGGTCAGGTCTGGGTGCTTCCGATGAGCGCCCTCGTCGTCGCCCGGCCGGTACTGATCGGTCTGGCGGTGTTCGTGGTGCTCGCTCTGGCGACCTTGCGAATCTGCGGGGCGCGGACGTTTTGGCTGGCGGCTGCACTCGGACACGCCGGGTCGACGCTGCTCGTGTACGGCATCATCGGATCGACGCAGCTCGTCGATGTCGGCGCGTTCGCGAGGGCAGCGGCAACGCCGGATTTCGGCGTGTCGGCGATCCAAGGAGCCTGGGTCGGCGCCATCACGGCGACCGCATGGCTTCGGGCCGGCGTCAGTTACCGCGACCGGAGCCTCGTCGCCGCCGGCGTCTGCGCACTCGCAGGAATCGGCTGGTGGCTCCACCCCGACCCCTCCATCCTCACCACGGAGCACCTGTTCGCCTTTTTCATCGGCTGTGCTCTCGTCTCGTGGCGACCGCTGGCTCGTGTTGCAAGAACGTGGCCGGCGCCGGCTGCGCCGTAGACCGGATCGCGCGCCATCGCATCGATTCTGCGCGGCCTTTGGGGAGCCTGGTGCCGGTTCGAGCGGCTGAGATAGGGCAACGACGAATCCATGGAGTCGAGCGAAGAGCAGGTTCCGGAAGTCGTCGCACGATCGGGGAATCGCACGGTGAGGACGGCTGACGCTAGGAACTCGTGCGACGCGCCGCGCTGACCTTCAAGCCCGCGATCACCACGACCCCGGTCAATCCAGCAACGGCGAGGAACACCACATCTCGCTCCCAGGTTCGATCCTGGAGGCGGAACAGCGCGTACATCGCAACGACCGCCGCGACTCCGGCAAAGACGATGTCCGCGCCGAGCAGAACCGCATCCCCTGCGGCAGTCGCGTAAAACGCTTCGTGGGGCACATGCTGAGAATGGGACGATGCCGGTGTCCGCCGCCTGGGGCGGTGTCCCGACATGTCACCCGACGCCGGCGAGTAAGAGCCCGACCGAGAGGACGAGAACAGTCAAGTTCACAGCCGCCGCTGTTCGCGACGCGCCGTTGGTGATGCACAGTCCGGCGCGCAGCGAGAAGGGCAACGGCAAACGTGGCCGTCCCTCGAGCACTTCATTTCGGTCGCCACGCCTGTTGAACGTCCCTAGGCGATCAGGCGGTACTCGCCTCGATTGGGCCAGCGTGCGGGAGTGTCATATGAGAGGGTCGAGCCCGCCGTACAGCTAGGTCACCGTCGGCGCTGCGGCTTCTTGCCTTGTCGTCGGGCCTGGTTCTTGAACCCGAGTTCAAAA
>DASSQG010000142.1:0-21266 GCA_035702625.1 Gaiellaceae bacterium
ACTGGCCCTTCGTCAACGCCCAGTCGACGAACTTCTTCAGCTCGGCCGCCTTGCTCGTCTTCAGCGGGAGGATCACGTACGTGAAGGTGCAGATCGGGTACGCGTTCTTCGCGCGCGGGTTCGGGTTGACGACGGTGATCGAGTTGTCCTTGCTCTGCAGCCGCTTGAGCGAGCTGAGAGCCGCCTTGATCTGGATCAGGCCCGGCAGCTCGAACTTGCCGGCGCGGTTCTTGATCGACGCGAACTTCAGGTGGTTGTTGAGCGAGTACGCGACGTCGACGTAGCCGATCGCGCCGGGCGTGCTCGAGAGCTTGGCCGCGACGCCCGAGCTGCCGCGGGCGCCGACGCCGACGGGGAACGACGGCTGCGTGCCCTTGCCCACCTTGCTCTGCCAGTACTTGCTGATGTGCGACAGGTAGTCGGTGAAGTTGTAGCTCGTGCCGCTGGCGTCGCTGCGGTAGACGGGCGTGATCTTCTCGTGCGGCAGGTTGACGCCCTTGTTGATGCTCTTGATCGCCGGGTTGTCCCAGTACTTGACGGTGCCGCTGTAGATCGCGGCGAGGAGCGGGCCGGTCAGGTGGAGGCCGTAGCCGACGCCCGACACGTTGTAGGGAATCGACGTGGCCGAGAACGCCCACGGGACCTGGACGCAGCCCTTGCAGGCGGCGAACTGATCGGTCGAGAGCGGAGCGTCGCTGGCGCCGAAGTCGACCTGCCGCGCGCTGATCGCCGCGATCCCGCCGCCGCTGCCGATGCCGCTGTAGGCAATCGTCGAGGCACCGTAGTGCTGCGTCCAAGCGGCGACGAGCGGCTGGACGAACGTGCTGCCGGCGCCGGTGATCGTCGCCTTCTGGCCGGCCGTGGCCGTGCCGGCGACGACGGCTGCCGTGAGTGCGAGCACGGCGAGTGCCGCCGCAGCGGCTCGTTTTCTGCTCACGATGATGTCTCTCCTCTCGAAGGTCATATCCCGGTATGCAAAGCCCAGCGCGAGGGTGACGTCACGCTGCGAGTGGATGGGCTGAAAGGCGGTTGAGGACTGGTAACGGTCCGGTGACAGCCCGCTGGGCAAGCGGAATTACTCGTTAGCGTGGCCGGCGATGAGCACGGTTCCCGCCACGCCGCGCCTGGGAGCTCGATCGCGGCTCCGCTCCCGGCTCGGCGACCGCATCCTGCTCGGGCTGACCGCGCTCGGCGCGCTGATCACGATCGCGCTGATGGTGCTGATCGCGTACCGCATCTTCCGCGGTGCGCACGTCGCGATCAGCTCCTTCGGCGTGAGCTTCCTCTGGCACACCGTCTGGGACACCAACAAGGGCGTCTTCGGCGCGGGGACGCTGCTCTACGGCACCGCCGTGACCTCCGCGATGGCGCTGATCATCGCCGGGCCGCTCGGGATCGCGATCGCGCTCTTCCTGACCGAGCTCGCCCCGAGCGGTGTGCGCGGCGTCGTCGTGTCGCTCGTCGAGATGCTTGCCGCCGTCCCGAGCGTCGTGCTCGGGCTCTGGGGCATCCTCGTGCTCGGCCCCTTCGTCGCCGCCCACGTCGAGCCGTGGCTCCACGACACGTTCGGCTTCATACCCCTCTTCAGCGGCGATCCGAGCTCGAGCGGGATCTTCATTGCCGGGCTCGTGCTCGCGATCATGGTCGTCCCGATCGTGGCCAGCATCTGCCGCGAGCTCTTTCTCGCCGTGCCGCCCGAGCTCGAGGACGGCGCGCTCGCCCTCGGCGCGACGCGCTGGGAGATGGTGCGCGGCGTGATCCTGTCGTCGTCGAAGCCGGGGATCGCGGCCGCGCTGATCCTGGGCCTCGGGCGTGCGATCGGCGAGGCGATCGCGGTCACCCAGGTGATCGGCGCCTCGAACTCGCCGCAGATCAACGCGTCGCTGTTCGGCAGCGGCGACACGCTCGCCAGCCGCATCGCCGAGCAGTTCCAGGGCGCGGTGACGAAGGTGCAGATCTCGTCGCTCTTCTACCTGGCCGCGATCCTGCTCGTGATCGGGCTGGTGACCAACCTGATCGCGCAGCTGATCGTCCGGCGCTTCGAGTTCCAGCGGATCGGGGCCGACTGATGGCGACCGTCGAGCAGACGCTCGATCTCCGCGGCGGCCGCAAGGCGCGGCGGCGCCTGCTGACGAACCGGCTCGCCGAGGCCGTGGCCCTGGTCGCGGCGGCCGCGGCGATCTTCGTGCTCGGGCTCGTCGTCTTCTCGGTCGCTCGCCGCGGCTCGAGCGAGCTGAGCTGGGGCTTCCTCACGAAGCCGCTCCCGCTCTTCGGCCTCCCGGGCGGCGGCATCGCGCCGCTGATCGTCGGCTCCGCGATCATCGTCGGCATCGGCACGCTGATCGCGCTGCCGCTCGGCGTCCTGACCGCGCTCTACCTGACCGAGTTCGCCCGGCCGAGCGTCGGCCGCGCGGTGCAGCTGACGCTCGACCTGATGAACGGGCTGCCGTCGGTGATCATCGGCGTCTTCGTCTTCGGTCTGCTCGTCTACGGCCACACGCAGAGCGGCGTCGCCGGCGGCTTCGCGCTCTCGGTCGTGATGCTGCCGCTCGTCGCGCGGTCGACGCAGGAGGTGCTGCGCCTCGTGCCGCAGACGCAGCGCGACGGCGCCGCCGCCCTCGGCGCGACGAAGGCGCGCGTCGTGACGGGCATCGTGCTACCGAGCGCGCTGGGCGGCATCCTCACCGGAACCGTCCTCGCGATTGCGCGTGCGATCGGCGAGACGGCGCCCCTGCTGTTCACGACCTCGATCTTCGCGAACAGCATCTCGACCGATCCCAGCCACGCGATGCCGAACATGCCCGTGCAGATCTTCATCTGGTCCGAGTCGGCGAATCCCGAAGATCACGCGCGAGCCTGGGCCACCGGGCTGATCCTGCTGCTGTTCGTGCTCTTCACGAGCTTGCTGGCCCGCGCCGCGCTGGCCCGCTGGCGCAAGAAGTTGGGTCAGATATGAGCGAGGAGGACGCTGTGAACGAGACCGTTACGATGCCGCAGATGAGGCCCGTCGACGTCGCGGAGCGCGAAGAAGCCGCCGAGCCTCAGCTCGGCGAGCACGTCTTCGACATCCGCGACCTGACGGTGCGGTACGGCTCGAACATCGCCGTCAAGGGCGTCTCGGCGCAGATCTACAAGAACCTGATCACCGCCGTGATCGGCCCGTCCGGCTGCGGCAAGAGCACGTTCATCCGCTGCCTCAACCGCATGAACGACACCGTCCCGAGCTTCAACCACGACGGCGAGGTCCTGTACCACGACACCGATATCTACGGCTCGCGCGTCCAGCCGATCGAGGTCCGCCGCCGGATCGGGATGGTCTTCCAGAAGGCGAACCCGTTCCCGAAGTCGATCTACGACAACGTCGCGTGGGCGCCGCGGATCCTCGGCATGAAGAAGGGCCTCGACGAGCGCGTCGAGAAGGCGCTGCAGGAGGCGGCGCTCTGGGACGAGGTCAAGGACCGCCTCAAGAAGAGCGCGCTCTCGCTCTCCGGCGGCCAGCAGCAGCGGCTCTGCATCGCGCGCGCGATCGCGGTCGAGCCGGAGGTGCTGCTCCTCGACGAGCCGGCGTCGGCGCTCGACCCGATCGCGACGCAGAAGATCGAGGAGCTGATGCGTCAGCTGAAGCAGGAGTACACGATCGTGATCGTCACGCACAACATGCAGCAGGCCGCGCGCGTCGCGGACCGGACGGCGTTCTTCAGCCTCGAGGTCCAGGACGGCCAGCGGTACGGGGTCCTCGTCGAGTACGACCAGACCGAGAAGATCTTCACCGCTCCCGCCGACAAGCGCACCGAGGACTACGTCACCGGTCGCTTCGGATGAGCGAGAACGTTCGCGTGACCTTCCAGGAGGAGCTCGACCAGCTCGAGGCGAGTCTGCAGGAAGAGGGCTCGCTCGTCCTCCGCGTGCTCCGCGGCGCGTTGAACGCGCTCGCCCAGCGCGACGTCGAGCTGGCCGACGACGTGATCGCGTTCGACGACGACGTCGACCGCATCTACCTCCAGATCGAGGAGACGATCCAGTCGCTGCTCGCTCGCCAGACGCCGGTCGCGACCGACCTGCGGCTCGTCCTGGCGATGCTGCACACGAACCTGCACCTCGAGCGCATGGCGGACTACTCGGTCACGATCGCGAAGCTGACGAAGCTCGTCGCGGACGTCGAGGGCGACCCGGCGCTGCTGCAGTCGCTCGAGGAGATGGGCGAGCGCGCCGAGGAGATGATCCGCGTCGCGCTCGACGCGTTCGCGAACCGCGACCTCGACGCGGCCGAGTCGCTCGTCGACCTCGACGAGCTGATCGATCGCTCCAACCGCCGCTTCGTCGACCGGGTGATCGAGATCGTCGGCGAGCCGGGCCTGCGCGAGTGGGTCCTCCGGATGGTGCTCGTCTCGCGAACGCTCGAGCGGATCGGCGACCACGCCGTCGACATCGGCGAGCAGGTCTCGTTCCTGCTGACGGCGGAGTTCCGCGAGTTCACCGACGCCTCGCACCCCGAAGAGCACGCCTAGCTGACACCACCTCGTTACGTCGATCGCGTTTTTTCGCGCACGGCCCGCGGGAGGGGCCACGCATGAGTGCACGCGCAACCATCGTCATCGTCCTGCTCCTGCCGGCTCTCGGCCTGACCGCGTGCGGCGGCGGCCCCAGCGGCTCGGGCTCGAGCGGCGGCGGCGTGCTGCTGGTCGGTGCCGGCAGCACGCTGGTCGCTCCGCTCGTCGCACAGTGGTCGAACGAGTACTCGAAGAAGACCGGCAACACGATCACGTACGGGGCGATCGGCTCCGGCGGCGGCATCGCGCAGATCACGGCGCGCACGGTCGACTTCGGCGCGAGCGACGCGCCGTTCTCGCCCGACCAGGCGAGCGCGTGCAAGGGCTGCCTGCAGGTGCCGTGGGCGCTGGCGGCGACGCTCGTCTCGTACCACCTCGAGGGCGCTCCGGCGAACCTGAAGCTCGACGGGCCCACGCTCGCCGGCATCTACCTGGGGAAGATCACGAAGTGGAACGATCCGGCGATCGCGAAGCTCAATCCGGGCGCCTCGCTGCCCGCGACCAAGATCAGGCCCGTCTACCGCAGTGACGCGAGCGGCGATACCTACGCGTTCAGCGACTTCCTCGCCAAGGTCAGCCCGGAGTGGAAGTCGAAGCTCGGCGTGTCCACGCAGGTCAGCTTCCCGGTCGGGACCGGCGGCAAGGGCAACGACGGGGTCGCGGCGGCGGTCGACGCGACCGACGGCGCGCTCGGGTACCTCGCGATCTCGTACGTCTTCTCGAACCACCTCGACTACGCGCTCGTCGAGAACGCGGCGGGGAAGTTCCCGGTACCCGGCTCCGACAGCATCGGCGCGGCCGCCGCGGCCGTGACCAAGATCCCGGCCGACAACGCGATCTCGCTGACGAACCCGCCAGCGTCCGCGCCGGCGGCGTACCCGATCTCGACCTTCACGTACGCGCTCGTGCCGCAGTCGTCGTCGAGGGCGCAGACCCTGCAGGACTTCCTCACGTACGCGATCGGCCCGGGCCAGAAGTTCGGCGCGAAGCTGCAGTTCGCGCCCCTGCCGCCCCGCGTGGTCGACGCCGGCAAGCAGACGATCGCCAAGCTCGGCTCGTCGACGACGGGGTGACGAGTAACGGCCGACGCGGTGGAAAGAATGGCGCCCGTGCGAGTTGCAGTCGTCGACGTCGGGGCGAACACGCTCCGCTTGCTGGTGGCGGTCCCTGACGGCCGGTCGGTCGCGGCCGTCCACCAGGAGAAGGAGCAGCTGGGCCTCGGCGAGGAGGTCGAGCGCTACGGCTACATCAGCGACCTCAAGTGCGCGGAGGCCGTTGACGCCGCCCGCGCGCAGACGCGGCGCGCGCGGCAGCTCGGCTGCGAGCGGATCGAGATCCTCGTCACCTCGCCCGGGCGGCAGAGCGCGAACAGCGACGAGTTCGCCGACGCGCTCGCCAGGGGCACGGGCGTTCCCGTCCGGATCCTCGGCTCCGAGGAGGAAGGCGCGCTGGCGTGGGACGGCGCGGTCGCCGCGCTCGACGAGCCGCCGGAGAGCGTCGCGGTCTGCGACGTCGGCGGCGGCTCGGCGCAGGTGGTCGTCGGAGCAACCGCCACCGGCCCGGCGTGGGTGCGCTCGGTCGACCTCGGCTCGCTGCGACTGACGACCCGGCTGCTCTCGGACGACCCGCCCTCGGCCGCTGCGGTCGCGGACGCTCGTGCCGCCGCGGCCGACGCGTTCGCTGCGGTCGTCCCGCCGGTCGCGCAGCTCGGCCTCGCCGCCGGCGGCACGGCGCGCGCGCTGCGCCGCGTCGCCGAGGGGCTCGACGCCCACGGGCTGGAGGAGGCGATCGACGTGCTGGCGGCGACGAAGCGCTCGAAGATCTCGAAGCGGTGGGACGTCCCACCGGCGCGCGCGGCGACGCTGCTCGCGGGGACGATCCTCTTCGCGGAGGCCCAGCGGCGGCTCGGGATCCCGCTCGAGCTCGCCTCGGGCGGCGTGCGCGAGGGCTCGGTGCTCGCGCTGTTCCGCGAGAGCGCCGCGGCCTACGCCTGAGGCGGCCAGCGCTCGAGCACGCGCAGCTCGCCGTCCTCGACCTCGAGCACGATCGTCTCGCCCTTCTTCGCCGACTCGCCGAGCAGGTCCTCGACGAGGTCGCCGTGGACGGAGACGACGAGCGGAACCTCCGCGGACGCGAACAGCCCGAGCGCGTCGGAGGCGGTCGCACCCTCGGAGAGCGCGTCGGTTGCCTCGAGCTCGAGCGACCGCGCCTCCGCGAGCGGGACGACGGTGTCGACGCAGCGGACGTAGGGGCTCGACGCGATCCGGCCGACCTCGCGGCCCTCCAGCTGG
This sequence comes from Gaiellaceae bacterium, assembly GCA_035702625.1. GTDB lineage: Bacteria > Actinomycetota > Thermoleophilia > Gaiellales > Gaiellaceae > AC-32. Next base: position 6,842 of record DASSQG010000142.1, read on the forward strand.
CCGACCAGCAGCTCCGCCTGACGCCGGCCGCGCTCGTCGAGCGGACGCAGCCGGTCGTCGCCGTCCCACTGGCCGCGGTGCCCGGCCCGCCCGTGGCGGACGAGGTAGACGATCACCCGAACGCCGCCTTCGCCGCGCGGTCGAGCCGGCGCCACGCCTTCGGCAGCTGTGCCCGTGCCTCGCGCCGCCGCTCGCGCTCGAGCTCGACGAGCCGGCCGGCTGCGAACGCGGCGCCCGGGCTGCCGAGGTCCGGCAGCAGCTCGCGCAGCCGCGCCTCGGCCACGATCGCGTCCTGGTGCGCGCCGAGCACGTCCTGGAAGACCCTCGCGCGCTGCACGACGCGCGCCGCGGGCTCGCCGACCTCGGACTCAGCCAGCTCGGCCGTGTAGCGCGCACGCTTGCCGAGGATCCGCGCGCGGTGCAGGTCGTCGTCCGTCGAGGACGGCCCGAGCTCCTCGGCCACGGCCCGCAGGCGGTCGAACTCCTTCCGCGCGAGCTTGCGGAGCGAGACCTCCCCGCGCCGGACGCGTGGCCCGCGCGCCGCGGCCTCGAGCCCGTCGAGGAGGGCGTAGTAACGGTCGCTGCGCAACGCGTCGACGGCGATCGCCTGCGCGGTCTCGCGATCCACGGCGAGCCGGTCGAGGAGCGTGCCGGCCGCCGTGCGCTCGGGCTGGTCGAGTTCCTCGATCTCGCCCCGCAGCCGCGCGATCAGCACGTCGAGGTCGCGGCGCCGACCGAGCGAGCCGCCGAGCCACTTCAGCTCGTCGCGCAGCGGCTCCGACCACGATGGGTCGAGCATCGGGCGCGCCGCCCTTAGCATCGCGCGCGTCCTGCGCGCCGCGACCCGGATCGCGTGGACGTCCTCCGCGTCGAGGTCGAGCCGCACGCCAGGGTCGTGGCGCAGGATCGACGTGTACTGGCGCTCGAGCAGCGTACGCAGCCGGCCAATCGCGTCCTCGCTCTCCGTCGGCTCCGGCTCGAGCCCGTCGGCGATGCGCTCGGGCCCGGAGCCGTTCCGCAGGAACGCCGGCAGCACGCGGCGCACCTCGGGCGGAGGCGTGACCGGCCCGCCGACCTGCTCGACGACGAACGGCTCGCCGTCCGGCCGCGGCAGCTCGAGGTGCCAGACGCCCTGGCCGTTCTCCACCCGCCGGGAGAGCGTCAGCCCCGCACGGCCGAGACGGCGTTCGGGGAGGTCGTAGAAGACGACCTCAGCGACCCCGTCCACGCTCATATCGTCCGATCGTACAAGGGAACCGCGGGAGGAACACCAGCGCTCCTCCCGCGGGCACGGACGCCTCGGGGAGAGGGGAAAGAGGCGGCCGCGTTACTTGCCTTGTCGAAAGATGCGACGCCGGAAACGCGCCGCTGTTAGCGGCTTGACCGAATACTCACCAGGGGGGTGGGTTGTGCGTCCAGCCTCCGCCGAGCATCGTCGCCACGACCTGGATCTCGCCGAGCTCGTCCGGCTCGCACGCCAGCGGGTCGCGGTCGAGCACGACGAGGTCGGCGAGGTAGCCCGGAATGAGCTTGCCGCGGCGGCGCTCGTCGCGGGCGAGCCACGCCGGCGCGACGGTGGAGGCGTGCAGCGCCTGCTCGACAGTCAGCGCCTGCTCCGGACGCCAGGCCTCGCGGTCGTCGAGCGTCCGTGCGGCGCCTGCGCGGATTCCGAGCAGCGGGTCGAGCTCCTCGATCGGCGCGTCCGAGCCGTTCGCGAGCACCGCGCCGGACTCCAGCAGCGAACAGAACGCGTACGGCTCGCTCCCGGTCCCGCCCCAGAAGCGGTCGGCGAGGTCGCGGTCGGACGGCGCGTGGCTGAACTGCACGGAGGCGGCGACGCCGAGCTCCGCGAACCGCGGCAGATCCTCCGGCGCGAGCAGCTGGGCGTGCTCGATCCGCTGGCGCAGCCCGAGCGGCTGCCAATTCGAGCGCGTCGCCTCGAAGGCGTCGAGCGCGTCGCGGTTCGCGCGGTCGCCGATCGCGTGCACCGCGATCGGGAAGCCGGCGCGGGCCGCGTGGCGGATGAACTCCTCCAGCCCCTCGCGGCTCGTGATCTCGACGCCCGAGCCGTCGAGCATCCGCGCGGTCTGCGAGCCGAGCGTGCCGTCCATGAACGCCTTCAGGTAGCCGACCTTGAGCAGCGGCGAGCCGAGCCCACCGCGGACGTCCACGGCCGCGAGCTCGTCGGCCTTCTCGGCCGGCAGCGACTGCCAGACGCGTAGGCAGAGCGCGCCCTCGGCCTCGAGGCGCTGCCAGAAGCGGAGCGCGCCGAGCCAGCCGTCCTTGTCGTGGACCGCAGTCACGCCACGTGAGGCCGCGAGCTTGACGGCCGAGCGCATCGCGTCGACGTACTCGTCGTCGGTCGTCTCGATGTAGCGGTCGCGGAAGTGCCAGCACGACTCCTCACGCAGCACGCCGGTCGGCTCGCCCTGTGCGTCGAGCTCGACCACGCCGCCCGGCACCTGCAGGTCGCCGTTCGCGCAGGCGAGCGCCGCCGAGTTGAGCCAGACGGAATGGGAGTCGCGCGCCATCAGCGCGACGGGCCGCTCGGGTGCGATCGCGTCGAGATCCTGCTTCGTCGGCTCGCGCGCCGGCGACCAGTCGCCGCTGCGCCAGCCGCGGCCGCGCACCCACGTGCCCGTGGCGGCGCCGAGCGAGTCGCGCACCCGCGCGACGGCCTCGTCGACCGACCTCGTCCCTTCGAGCCGCACCTCGTCCTGCGCCATCGCCCAGGTCGGGAAGTGGACGTGCGAGTCGGTGAAGCCGGGCACGACGCACCGCCCGCCGAGGTCGATCCGCTCCGGGCCCGGGAGCGCCGTCTCGTGGGCGGAGACGCCGCCCGCGACGAGCTCGCCCGCGATCGCCAGCGAACGCGCGAGCGGCAGGGCCGGGTCCATCGTGCGGATGACGCCGTTCTCGAGGATCACCTGCGCGAGAATCTAGCCGTGCTCGACGTCTTCGACCACGTCGGGGTCAGCGTCTCCGACCTCGGCGCGTCGCTTCCCTTCTACGAGCTCGCGCTCGCGCAGCTCGGCTACGCCGAGCCCTACCGCGGCGACTGGTTCTACGAGTGGGAGGACCTCGCGATCGGGCACGAGGCCGACCGGCCCGTCACGCGCAACCTGCACCTGGCGCTCGCGGCGCGGTCTCGGGCCGACGTCGACGCCTGGTGGGAGGCGATGACCGCCGCCGGCCACCCGGACGAAGGTGCTCCCGGGCCGCGGCCGCAGTACTCGCCTACGTACTACGGCGCTTTCGTCCGCGATCCCGACGGGAACAGCGTCGAGGCCGTCCATCACGGCGAGCCGCGTCCGGGCGAGAACCGGCTCGACCACCTCTGGATCCGCGTTCGCGACCTCGTCGAGTCGCGCCTCTTCTACGAGACGGTCGCGCCGACCGTCGGCCTGCGCGTGCACGACGGCGCGGCCGACCGGTTCCACGTCACGAGCGGTGGGCGCTCGTTCGCGCTCGTCCGCGACGACCCGGTGACCGAGAACGTCCACCTCGCGTTCCCTGCGCGCGACCGCGCGAGCGTCGACGCCTTCCACCGCGCCGCGGTCGGCGCCGGCTTCCGCGACAACGGCGCCCCCGGCGAGCGGGCCGAGTACCACCCCGGCTACTACGGCGCCTTCGTGCTCGACCCCGACGGCCACAACGTCGAAGCCGTCTTCCACGACCGCTAGGTCGAAACGGCCCTGAGCGCTCTCACGGGGGTCTCACAAACCGCCGGTACGGTCGCGGCCTCGGAGGAACTGTGGCCTCTCGTCAGTCCGCCCGCCGCGCCGCCAGCATTCCGGCGTACCTCACCGTCGCCGAGGCGGCTGACTACCGTGCCAGGCGAAGGCGCCGACGGGGGAGGCGGCCGCTTTACCGGCGGCTGCGCTATCGCCGGCTGTTCGTCGTGGCGCTCGTGATCGCGCTCTTGCCGCTGGTGTTCTCGTACGCGACGACGATGGCGCAGCCGTCGAGCCTCCCGCTCGGCATCCGCTCGGTCGAGTGGGTGCGCGCCCAGGGTGGCGCGTGGCTCGTCAACGACGTCGAGAACCTCTACTACTCCTGGACGGCGCCGGCCAAGGGCGGGCCGCAGCTCAAGCGGCTACCGCTGGTGGGCCTCGGCTATCACCGTCAGCCCGCCGGCCGCCGGCGCTCGACGAGCCGCACGTGGCCGCCGCGGGTCCCCTCGGCGATCAGCCCGGCCCTGCCCGGGGAGGGCGTCTGGCGCTCGACCGGCAGGACCGTCCGAGGCGCGCCGCCGGTGCTCATCACGACCTTCCGGCCCGAGGCGGCGTACCCGCGGATCGTCGCCTACGCCGCGTGGATCGACAGGACGCGCACGCAGCTCGCGCTCTACCCGGGCCGGTACGAGCCTCCCGCCAGCCTGCCGCGCGGGCCGATGGAGGTTCCGCCCGGGCAGCGCTGGCGCCTGCTCGCGACCTTCAACAGCGGCTTCACCTACCGCGACGGACACGGAGGCTTCGCGGTCGACGGCCGCTCGTACACCCCGCTTCGCGACGGGATGGGAACGCTCGTCGCGACGCGCGGCGGCGGCGTCAACATCCTCTCGTGGCGCTGGGGCCCGGTCCCTGGCGCGCGGATCGTCCTCGCGCGCCAGAACCTGCCGCTGATCCTGAACGGCGGCCGGCCGAATCCGGACCTGAGCGACAGCTCCGCCTGGGGCGCGACGCTCGGGAACGCCGTGAGGGTGTGGCGGTCGGGGATCGGCATCGACCGCCGCGGGAACCTGATCTACGCCGCCGCCGACTACCAGACCGTCGGGACGCTCGCAGCCCTCCTCCGGCGCGCGGGAGCGGTGCGCGCAATGGAGCTCGACATCAACGCCGAGTGGCCGAGCTTCATCACGTACGGCAAGGCGGGGTGGCGCGACCCGGCGAAGCTCGTCCCGAACGGCCAGCAGCCGAGCACCCGCTACCTCTCACCCGACGATCGCGACTTCTTCGCCGTCTACCGGCGGGCCGGCTCGCCGCTGGTGCCGTTCCGATGACGACGGCCGTGCTCACCGAGCGTCGGCGGGCCGAGCGGCTGCCGGCCGCGATTCGAGCGCTGCGTCCTCGCCAGTGGACGAAGAACCTGCTGCTCTTCGCCGGGTTGCTGTTCTCGGGCAGGCTGGACGACGTCTCGTCCTGGCTCGCCGCGACGACGGCGTACGCGGCGTTCTGCCTCGTCTCGAGCGGCTGCTACCTCCTCAACGACCTGCACGACGTCGACGCCGACCGTCTGCACCCGACGAAGCGGCTCCGCCCGATCGCGGCGGGTGAGCTCGGACGGCGGCGCGCGCTGCTGCTCGCGGGACTGCTTGCGCCGGCCGGCCTCGTCCTCGGCGCCGTCCTCGGCTGGGAGACACTCGCGCTCCTCGGCGGCTTCGCTGCCGTCCAGCTCGCCTACACCTTCGGGCTCAAGCGGCTCGCGTTCATCGACGTGCTCGTGATCGCCGGCCTGTTCGTGCTGCGCGCGGCGGCGGGGGCGGCGGCGGTCGGCGTGCGGATCTCGCCGTGGCTGCTCGTCTGCACCTCGTTGCTCGCGCTCTTCCTGGCGCTGGCCAAGCGCCGCGCCGAGCTGGCTCGGGTCGGGGCCGAGCGGAGCGTCGGGCGGGCGGCGCTCGACCGCTACTCACTCCCGCTCGCCGACCGCCTCGTGCACGCCGCGGCCTTCGCCAGCATCGCCGTCTATGCGTTGTACGGCTTCCAGTCGCCGGAGGCCGCGATGGCCATCACGATCCCGCTCGTGGCGGTCGGCGTCTGCCGCTACCTGTTCGTGACGCAGTACCGCGAGCTCGGCGAGGAGCCCGAGCAGGTGCTGCTGAGCGACCCGGTGCTGATCGGCGCCGTTCTCTGCTGGGTCGCCCTCGCGGCCACGCTGCTCGCGAAGCCGTGAGAGCCGCCGCGATCGGCGCCGTGCTGCTGGCGGCTGCTGCGCCGGGCAGCGCGGCGACGCGTCCACCGCCGGTGGTCGAGGGCCCGTTCGGGCGCGGCGCCGCGCAGGTCTGGCTGCTGCGGCCGACGTCGCGCCCGCGGAGCATCGTCGTCTTCGGCCACGGGTGGAAGACGTCTCCACCCTCGGCCGCGCACCCGTGGGTTCGGCAGTTCGCGCCCTGGCTGACCCATCTCGTCGCCGGCGGGAGCGCGGTCATCTTTCCGCGGTACCAGCTCGGCACCGGAGACGACTTCGGCGCCGCGAGGGTCGACTCGTACCGCGCGGGCCTCCGACTCGGATTTGCGCGGATCGGAGTCGCGCACGTGCCGGTCGTGGCGGCCGGCTACTCCTACGGCGCGAGCCTCGCCTTCTACTACGCGGCGACCGCCGCTCGCTGGCGGCTTCCGCGCCCGGTCGCCGTCGATGCGGTCTTCCCGGCGGGAATGATCCCCGGCGCGCTGCTGCCCCGGCCGCCGCCGGCGCTCGACGTCCTGATCGAGATCGGCGATCGGGACACCGTGGCGGGCGCGGTCGGTGCGCGCGCCTACTGGCGCTGGCTCGGGAGCGACGCGCGAAGGCACCTGGTGACGGTGCGCTCCCGTGGCAGCTTCGTCGCCGACCACGCGGCGCCGAAGCTCTCGACGCCTACAGCTCGCAGGGCGTTCTGGCTCCAGCTCGACCGCTTGCTGGCGGCTGTCGGCGGCTGAGACGTGCCTGGATCTTGTCGACGCGCCCGGCCGTGGCCTAAGTCGAGCGCAGGAACGCCGCGGCCGCGGTGCGCGTGTGGACGCCGAGCTTGGCGTAGACGTTGTCGAGGTGCTTCCGCACCGTGCCCGGCGAAATCCACAGCCGCTCCGCGATCTCGGCATTGCTGTGGCCCTCGCCGACGAGCTCGAGCACCTCGCGCTCCCGGCGCGTGAGACGCGGCAGCCGCCGTCGCTCGTCGAGCACCAAGGCGTCGTCCGCGTACTCGATGACGAGCGTCCGCTCGCCGTTCTGCAGCCGCATCGGCGCGGCTCCACCTCGCCGGCGTTCCGCGATCCACGAGCTCAGGGGCTCGGGCGGCACGCTGCCGTTCGCGCCGAACCAGCGCCTGATCAGGGACCGTGCCGCGGCGGTCGCGAACGCCACCCGGCCGTCGCCCCCGAGGAGGACGACCGCCGTGCCGCTGGACTCGTGGCACGCGAGGGCGACATCCAGGCGTCGCCTGGTCTCGTGCGCACGGTGAAGGCGGACGAGATGAGGGCTCAGCGATTCGAGAACGGCGCGGTCGCGTTCCCGGAACTCGGTGTGGCGGTCGAAGACGAAGAGTGCAGTCCCGGGCACCGGCAGGCGCAGCGCGAGTGAGTCCTCGCACCGTTCCGGCGCGAGGATGGTGCTGTACAGCCGCGTGCGTCGCAGCTCGCGCTTCGAAACGAGGTCGGAGACCTTGACCGCACCGTACCGCCGGTTGAGGTAGACGAACGACGGCAGTGTCTGGACGAGCTCGGCCGCCTCCTCCGACTCGTCGAGGATCGCGTAGGCGCCCTCGTCGCCGGGTCGCTCGAAATACCGGAACGGCCGCTCGTCGGAGCCGTACAGGTACCCGATCCAGTCGGCCGCGACGAGACCGCTCAGCTGCGTCAGAAAGCCGCCGTCGAATGGATGCGCGTCGCCGAAGCTCTCCGCCTCGGCGACCAAGCTCAGGATCTTCGCCTCGTCGCCACGTGCCAGTGCGGGCATGTGACGGAAGATACGTCGAACGACGTATGGACTCCACCGCCGGCAGGAGCGACGTTCCGACGACAGTCGAAAAAGGGGCCGTTTGCAGCCTAGAATCGCCGCGTACAGGCCGGGCATGGAAGCCACCGTTCCGAATCTCGTGGGCAGGGAGGAGGAGCTCGCCGCACTCCTCGAGCTCGTCGACACCCCCGCAGGGCTGCCGTCCGTCGCCGTCGTCGCCGGCGAGGCCGGCATCGGCAAGACCGCGCTGTGGCTCGCCGGCGTCGAGCTGGCGGCCGCGCGTGACGTTCGCGTTCTCGCGTCCCGTCCGTCGGAGGCGGAGGCCGGGTTCTCGTTCCTCGCGCTGACCGACCTCCTCGGCGGGGTCGCCGCCGACGTCCTACCCGAGCTGCCGCCGATCCAGCGGCGGGCGCTCGAGGCGGCGCTGCTCCTCGGCGACTCGGATGCCCGCGCCGATCCGCGCGCGGTGGCCGCGGGTTTCCTCGGCGCGCTGCGGCTGCTCGCCGCCGACGGCCCGCTGCTCCTCGCGGTCGACGACGTCCAGTGGCTGGACCCGGCCTCGCTGTCGGCGCTCCGATTCGCGCTCGCACGGCTCGAGCACGAGCGGGTCGCCATGGTGTTGGCCGTGCGCGGCGACGTGCCGGAGTGGGTGCGGCGCTCGGTGCCGGAAGCCCGGTTGCGGGCGCTGCACGTCGGCGGCCTGAGCCTCGGCGCGACGCACGAGCTGCTCCACCACCGCCTCGACGCGAGCTTCTCGCGGCCGGTGCTGATCAAGCTCTGGGAAACCGCCGGCGGCAACCCCTTCTTCGCACTGGAGCTCGCGGCCGCCCTCCAGCGCAGGGGCGGCACCCTGACGCCCGGCGAAGACCTGCCGATCCCGACCGCAATGGACGAGCTCCTGCGTGCGCGGCTCGACGGCCTCGGTGCGGACGCGCTCGACGTCGCCTCAGCCGTCGCCGCCCTCGCCGAGCCGACGGGCTCGCTGGTCGAGTCCGCCGTCGGCACCGGCTACGAGGCAGGGCTGGACGAGGCGGTCTCGGCGGGCATCCTCGAGCTGGACGGCGAGCGCCTCAGGTTCGCGCACACGCTGCTCGGCTCGGCGGTCGCTGCGCGGCTGACTCCGGCCCGGCGCCGCCGCCTGCATGCGCGGCTCGCCGAGGTCGTGCCGACGGCCGAGGAGCGGGCGCGCCACCTCGCGCTCGCGACGGCCGAGCCGGACGGCGCGATCGCCGCGATCCTCGAAGACGCGTCGCAGGCTGCCCTGGAGCGCGGCGCGCCTGCCGGCGCGGCCGACCTGGCGGAGCAGGCGTTGCGCCTGACGCCGACCGGAGACACGGCCGACGCGCAGCGGCGCCTCATGCTGGCGGCCGAGCGCCACGACCTCGCCGGCGACACCGATCGGGCGATCGCGCTGCTCGAGCGAGCGCGAGACGGCGCCGCCGCCGGCCTCGAACGGGCCGAGGCGCTGGTCCGGCTCGCCGACGTGCAGGACGATCCACGCGCGACGGTTCCCCTCTACCGCGAGGCGCTCGCCGAGGCCGCGGCGGACGACGAGCTCGCCGCGACGGTCCACACTCGCCTGGCGTTGTCGATGGCCTGGGACGAAGGCGCGGAGGCCGGGCTCGCCCACGCCGAGCTCGCGCTCGAGGCGGCGTCGCGGATCGACGACCCCGAGATCCGTTGCCGGGCGCTCGCGGCCTACGGCGACTGGAATTTCAGGGCGGGACGCGGCATGCAGCGTGCGCGGATGGACGAGGCGATGGCGCTCGAGCGGTCGCTGTCCGGATGGCCGTTGGACCGGGGGCCGACCGATCTCTTCGCCCGGCAGCTCGTGCTGGCTGCCGATCTCGGAGCCGCGAGGGACCTGCTGCACGAGCTGCACGAGGCGCACACGCAACGCGACAACGCAGACGGGGCTTCGACGGCGACGTGGTGGCTCAGCCTGCTGGAATGGCGCGCCGGCGACTGGGAGGCCGCCGAGCGGTACGCGGCCGAGTCGTTCGACATCAGACTGCAGCTCGGTAACGTCATGCCCGGGGACGGGTTCCCCGTCGCGTTGCTCGCCGCGCATCTGGGCCGCGTCGACGAAGCGCGCGCCGAGTCCCGACTGGAGCTGGCGATGGCGGAGGCAATGGGCATCCGCATCTCCGTGTCGGGCTCGGCCTGGATCCTCGGCTTCCTCGAGCTATCCATGGACGATCCGGGCGCAGCGCTCGTGCACCTCAGCCGCTCGTACGAGCTGCGCTCGGACTTCATGCTCGAACCGGCCCAGCGGCTCGAGCTCGGCGACTACCTCGAGGCGCTGGTCGGCGTCGGAGAGCTCGACGAAGCCGAGCGGGTGATCGCGAGCTGGCACGAGCGCGCCGACTGGCTCGACCGCGCCTCGACGCTCGCCGTCCTCGCGCGTACGCGCGGGCTCGTCCTGGCTGCGCGCGGCGACCTCGACGGCGCCTTCGCGAGCTTCGACGAGGCCCTCCGCGAGCATGCGAGAGCGGAGGATCCGTTCCAGCGCGCCCGCACTTTGCTGGCACTCGGCGCGACGCAGCGGCGCGCGAAGCAGCGGGCCGCCGCCCGCGCGACGCTCGAGCAGGCCCTCGCCGCCTTCGAGCGGCTGGGTGCCCGGCTCTGGGCGGACAAGGCTCGCGCCGACCTCGGCCGCATCGGCGGCCGCGCGCCCTCGCGCGGCCACCTGACCGAGAGCGAGCGCCGCATCGCCGCGCTCGTCGCCGAGGGGCACACGAACCGCGAGGTCGCCGCCGCGCTCTTCGTCACCGAGCACACCGTCGAGGGAGCGCTGACGCGGGTGTACCGAAAGCTCGGGATCCGCTCCCGTGGCGAGCTCGCCGCGCGGTTGGACACGCGCTCCTAACACCCGCGGCACGCGACACAAACTGTAGGGATTCCCGCCTTTCCCGAGGTGTCGCTCGCTGAGACCCTCGACGCGTTGAGCGATCGGGAGGCCGAAATGAAGCGTTACCTCGTCGAGACGTACCTCGCCCGCAACGCGACGGCCCAGCGGGCCGCGCAGGAACAGCAGGCGCGGTCGGCCGCCGAGGAGCTGGCGCGGGAGTCGAAGCGCGTCCGCTTCGACCGCTCGATCCACGTTCCCGAAGACGAGATCTGCTTCTTCGTCTTCGACGCTCCCTCGAGCCGGGATGCGGCGCTGCTCGCCGAGCGGGCCGGGCTCGACCCCGTGCGGATCGTCGAAGCGGTCTCGTCCGGAGAAGAGGAGGAGTCATGAAGCAGAGGCGCGTGCAGCTCAAGACGCTGCTTATCGCCATCGGCATCGTCGGAGCGGCGCTGGCCGCGGCCGCGACGGTTCGGCTCTCGACGGCCTCGGCGCACACGCCGAAGGCCGACGCGGTCCCGCCGGATGCCGTCGTGACGTGGAACAACTTCGCCGTCAGCGCGGTCCGTTCGTCCACGCCGACGAAGTTCCAGACGGACGGCATGGTCTACATGGCCTACGTCCAGGCCGCGGTCTACGACGCGGTCACGAAGCTCGACGGCCGCTACGAGCCGTACCACGACTTCGCGTTCACGCCGGCGCCCGGCGCCTCCGTGCAGGCGGCGGTCGCGGCGGCGGCCCGCACGGTCCTCGACCACTACCTGCCCGATCAGGCGACGACCGTGGACAGCGAGTACGCCTCGTACCTCGCGACGCTGAGCGGCGGCGTCGCCGACGGCGTCGCGGTCGGCGAGGCGGCGGCGAACGACCTGATCGCGTTCCGCACCGGGGACGGGCTCAAGGCCCCGACGCCGGCGTACGGCCAGGTCGGGCCGATCATCCCGGGGAAGTGGCAGCTGCAGTCGCCGACGCAGACGGCGCAGACGCCGTGGCTCGCGACGATGCGGCCGTTCCTGCTCGACGGCGCGGCCCAGTTCCGCGCCAAGCCGCCGCCCTCGATCACCAGCGACCGATACGCGAGGGACCTGAACGAGACCGAGGCCTACGGCGCCGTGAACAGCACCGTGCGGACGAAGGACCAGACGGACATCGCGTACTTCTGGAACGGCAACAACATCAACCAGTTCAACGTGACGATGCAGGGCGTCGTCGCCCAGCACGGCATGGACCTCGACGAGGCGGCGCACCTGTTCGCGATGGGCATGATCGTCACCGCGGACGCCGGCATCGGGTGCTACGACTCGAAGTTCTACTACGAGGCCTGGCGGCCGATCACCGCGATCCGGAATGCCGACATCGACGGCAACCCGGACACGACCGCCGATCCGAACTGGTCGCCGCTCCTCGCGACACCGGCGCATCCCGAGTACCCGTCGCAGCACGGCTGCTTCACGGCCGCGTTCACGGACGTCCTCGCCGACGCGCTCGGAACGAAGCACCTCGACGTGACCATGCCGGGCGGCGCGGGCGGCAGCCCGGTCCTCTCGGTGACACAGCACTTCAACACGGTCAACGAGATCCAGCAGCAGGAGATCGACGCCCGCGTCTGGATCGGGTTCCACTTCCGGAACTCGGTCAAGCAGGGCGAGAAGCTCGGCAACAGCGTCGCCGGGTGGGAGCTCGACCGCTCCTTCCAACCGTCGGATTCTTGACCAGGGGCGGACGCGAGTGGCCCGTCGGCTGGGCGGGCCACTCGCGCCTCGAAGGGCGTAGGCTGGCGTCGTGATCGATCACGTCGGCCTCGAGGTCCGGGACTACCGCCGGAGCAAGGAGTTCTACAGCGCGGCCCTCGAGCCCCTGGGGTTCGAGCTGGCGATGGAGTTCGAGGGCCGCATGGGGGGATTCGCCCGCGACGGGAAGCCGTGGTTCTGGATCCGGCAGGGCGAGCCGGCCGCAGGCGTCCACGTCGCGTTCAGGGCCGCGGACACCGACGCGGTCGACGCGTTCCACGCGGCCGCGATCGGAGCCGGCGCCAAGGACAACGGCGGGCCCGGCCTGCGCGAGCACTACCATCCGACGTACTACGCGGCGTTCGTCCACGACCCCGACGGCAACAACGTCGAGGCCGTGCATCACGGCTGAGCGACCCTCAGTTCGCGAACGGGTGCTCGAGGCGGAAGTCGCTGACGATCCGGTCGACCATCTCGGCGTGGGTGTCGCTGCGGAACGAGCCGAGCAGCGCCACCTCGATCTCGGCCTCTCCGACCTGGATCGCGACGCAGTCGGCCTGGCTCTCGAAGTATTCGAGCAGCTCGCCGACGAGTCTCGGATCTCCAACGTGCACGCGCAAGCCGCCTCCCCTGGTCGAAGTCACGCGACCGACAGACCTTCGCCGATGGCGGCGCCGCGCGAGCCACCCGAACGTCGGGCAGGCGTCAGCCGACGGTCGAGTCCTACGCGACGTACGAGAGCGGCCGCTCGAGCAGGCCGTCCGAGTACGCGCGGCGGAGTGCCTCCGTCCGCGTCGAGACGCCGAGCTTGCGGTAGATGTTGGTCAGGTGGAACTTGACCGTCTGCTCGGCGAGGAAGAGCGTCGCGCCGATCTCCCGGTTCGAGCCGCCCGACTGGAGCGCCTCGAGGATCGAGAGCTCGCGCTTGCTGAGCCCGGTCTCCTCGAGCACGCGCGCCTTGCTCGGCCCGAGCAGGTCGAGCGGCCGGAAGACGGCGCCGTTGACGACCTGACGGATCGTGCCCGCGAGGTCGCGTGGGTCGACGTGCTTGAGCACGAACGCCGCGGCGCCGCGTTCGAGCGCGCCGCGCACGAGCGCCGGGTCGTCGATTCCCGAGAACATGACGACGACCAGGCTCGGGTACTTGGCCCGGACCTGCTCGAGCGCGGTCAGCCCGTCGACGCCCGGCATGCGGACGTCGAGCAGGACGACGTCCGCGCCGGTCTGGCCAACGATCGAAACGAGGCTCTCTGCCGACTCGGCGTCCGCGACGACCGTGAAGTCGTCCTCGCGCTCCAGCGAGACGCGCACAGCGTCACGCATCAACTTGTGGTCGTCGATGACCACGACCTTCAATCGCCGCATTGCCGCAAGACCCTTCGTTTCTTCGGGCTCGACGAGCCCTCCCCGCAGGCAACGTAGGACACCCCGACCCCAGCGGCAAGGCCGCGGGGCGCGAACTAGACCTACCGGTGGGTCCATCCCGACCGACGTCCGGCCGACGCCCGGTACGCGAATAGCTCGAACGAGGGATTCCGCCGAGCCGCGCATCTAGCAGAGTAAGACAGGCGTCGGGATGCGGCCCGGCGGTTGCGGCCCAGGAGGAGAGAATGCGGCGGTTGAGATTGGTGCTGGCCGACGACCACGGCCTGATGGTCGAGGCGGTCAAGCTGGCGTTGGAAGGACACACGGAGTTCGAGGTCGTCGGCGTGGCGGAGACGGGAAGCCAGGTGCTGCCGCTCGTGCAGCAGACGGAGCCCGACCTGCTGGTCCTCGATCTGCGGATGCCCGGGGTGGACGGGCTCACGTGCATCAGGCTGCTGCAGGCGAAGCTGCCTGCGGTGAAGATCGCCGTGCTCTCCGGGATCGACTCGGACGAGCTGGCCGAGGAGGCGCTGCGTCTCGGCGCGAGCGCGTTCATCGCGAAGGGCATCGACCCGGAGGAGCTACCCGGCGCGCTGCTCGCCGCCTACCGGGACCACGTACCGAGTCCGATCGGGCGTCACGAGCGTGAACGCACGTCGGCCGCCGGCGACGCGGGGCTGACGGAGCGCGAGCTCGAGATCCTGCGCGCTGTCGGCGAGGGCAAGTCGAACCGGGAGATCGGCAAGAAGCTCTGGCTCGCCGAGCAGACGGTCAAGTTCCACCTGACCAACATCTATCGCAAGCTCGGCGTGAGCAGCCGGACGGAGGC
>DASSQG010000143.1:0-23562 GCA_035702625.1 Gaiellaceae bacterium
GTGAACATGTCGACGCGGTTCATGCGCGAGCTGCTCGACGCGATGCAGGACTCGTGGTCGAAGTGGTCCTCGCGGGAAGGCATCCGCAACCTCCCCGAGACGCCCGAGAACGACAACGACGCGGACTAGCGGCGCCGCGCCGCGAAGGCGCGCGCCATCGAGATGCGCTGGACGACGGTCGGGTGGTCGTCGATCCAGACGTACGACCACAGCGGCGGGTTCGGGTCGACGAGGTCGTAGCGCGTGAACTTGCGGAACACGCTCTCGGCGGCGGCCGGGTCGCGCGTCGCGCGCAGCGCCGACCAGTCGGCCTCGGCCTCGTAGCGGCGCGAAACGGCGTTCCCGAACGGCGTCACGACCAGGCCGGCGAGCGCCAGCACGAGCAGCGCGTACGGCACGTTCTCCGGCAGCTCGAGGCCGCCGCGGCGACGGGTCGCCCACTCGACCACGAAGAAGACCGGCACCGTCAGGAGCAGCGACCACGCCAGGCCCTTCCAGAGGTGCCGGTGGGCGACGTGGCCGAACTCGTGCGCGACGACGACCTCGATCTCGCGCGTCGAGTAGCGGCCGTCGAGGAACGTGTCCCAGAGGAAGACGCGCGCGGACGGCCCGATCCCGATCGTCATCGCGTTCGCGGCCGAGGTCTCGTCGCTCACCTGCTCGATCCGCACCGGCGTGCCGCCGACGCCTTCCTGCCGCGCGAGCTCGCGAATGCGGGCCGCCGCCGGCGTGTCGTGCGGCGGTCGCGTCCCGATCGTCTCAACGTACGGCAGCACGAACACGAGCACGCCGCCCATGACGACGAAGAACGGCGCCGCGACGACCCACCAGCGACGGCCGAAGCGGCCCGCGAGCACGAGCAGAATCGTCAAAGCGATAGTCAGGCCGACCACCTGTCCGAGCAGCCCGGGCCACTGCTGGAGGAGCCACGAGACGTAGCCCTGCGTCTGCAGGCCGTAGCGGCGGCCCCACCAGAGCTCGATCGCGCCGAACGGCAGGCCGACCGCCCACGTGCCGAGCGTCGTGACGGCGCCGACCATCACGCCCTTGCCGACCCGGCCGAGCTCCCACGCGCGCGCCAGCCGCGGCCCGAGCCAGGCGAAGACGGCGAGCGCGGCCAGCGTCGCGAGCGTCCCCGCGAGCCAGAGCCAGCGCAGCACGCCGTCGTAGCGCGCCGCGCGGTGCAGCACGGCCGCCGGGAAGACGCGCGCTGCGTCGACGTGCGGCAGGTGGAGGTTCGACGGGATCGTCGTCCGCGTCAGCAGCCATGCGGCCACGAGCCAGCCCGCGACGAGCCCGACTAAGGTTGCGGCCTTGGCGAAGCGGGTCGCGGTCATCTCCGACGTCCACGCTAACTGGCACGCCCTCGAGGCCGTGCTCGCGGAGGTCGAGCAGGAGGAGCCTGACGAGCTCTGGTGCCTCGGCGACCTCGTCGGCTACGGCCCGCGGCCGAATCCGTGCTGCGCTGCCGTCGAGCGGCGTGCCTCGATCTGCCTCGCGGGGAACCACGACCTCGGCGTGATCGGGACGATCGACCTGGCGGAGTTCACCGGGGACGCGGTCGAGGCTGCGCGCTGGACGCGCGGCGTGCTGGCCGAAGGCTCGCGGCGGTTCCTCGAGTCGCGGCAGCCGCAGGGTCGCCGCGACGGGGCCGAGCTCTTCCACGCGAGCCCACGCGATCCGGTCTGGGAGTACGTGCTCAGCGGTGAGGCGGCCGCGGCCGCGTTCGAGCTGACGCGGTCGCAGTTCGTGCTCGTCGGCCACAGCCACGTGCCGCTCGCGATCTCGTTGACCGAGAACGTGCTCGACGGCGGCCTCGCGCCCGGCGGCACCGAGACGGCGCTCGGCTCGAGCCGCTGGCTGCTCAATCCCGGGTCGGTCGGCCAGCCGCGCGACGGCGACCCGCGCGCCGCCTGGCTCCTGCTCGACCTCGACGCCGGCCGCGCCGAGCACCGCCGCGTCGGATACGAGGTCGCGCTGACGCAGGACGAGATCCGCGAGAGGGGACTGCCGGATGCGCTGGCGCAGCGGCTTGCTCACGGCATCTAGCGCCGCGCTGCTCGCGGGCTGCGGCGGCGGGCACGGGGCGCAGCCGCCGCCGAAGCCGCCTCGCATCCCGGCGGACGTCGCGACGCGCCTGGCGGCGCAGGCCGACCGAGTGGCCGCACTGCCACCCGGAACGTGCGCCGCCCGCGATGCCGCCGAGCGCTTCCGGAGCGAGGTGATCGCCTCGATCGGGAGCGTGCCATCGCGCTACCAGGAGCCGCTGACCTCCGCTGCGAACGCCCTCGCGGCACGGCTCGCCGCGTGCACGCAGCCGGCGGCCCCGCCTCCCCCCAAGGGCGAGGGGCCGAAGCACCACGGCCATGGACACGGAAAGCACGGGAAGCACGGGAAGGGCGAGGACGACTAGCGTCGGCGACGGCCGCTACCGGCTCGAGCGTCCGCTCGGGCACGGCGGCATGGCGACGGTCTACCTCGCGCGCGACGAGGAACTCGACCGACCCGTCGCGATCAAGCTGCTCGCCGAGCACCTGGCCGGCGACGCTGCCTTCCGCGACCGGTTTCTGCGCGAGGCCCGCCTCGCCGCGCGGCTCTCGCACCCGAACGTGGTCAACGTCTACGACGCCGGCGAGAGCGAGGACGGGCGGCCGTTCATCGTGATGGAGTACGTCCCGGGCGTGACGCTCGCGGAGGTCGGCCGGGTCGCGCCGGACGAGGCGGTCGGGCTCGTCGTACAGGCCTGCCACGGCCTCGCGCACGCGCACGAGGCGGGGCTCGTCCACCGCGACGTCAAGCCGCAGAACCTGCTCCTGCGCGACGACGGCGTGCTCAAGGTCGCGGATTTCGGCATCGCCCGTGCCGCCGAGACGACGGCGCTGACCCAGATCGGGACGGTGCTCGGAACGGCGGCGTACCTCTCGCCGGAACAGGCGCTGGGCGAGGAGGTAACGCCCGCGACGGACGTCTACGCGCTCGGCGCCGTGCTCTACGAGCTGCTCTCCGGTCGGCCGCCGTATGCGTTCGACTCGCTCGCCGACCTCGCGGCCAAGCAGCGCGAGGAGCCGATCACGCCGGTCCGGGACCTGGCGCCGGCGGTGTCGCCGCAGGTCGAGGACGCCCTGATGCGCGCGCTGGCGCGCAACGCCGCTTACCGCCCGCCATCGGCTGCGGCCTTCGCGCAGGAGCTCGCCGCGACCGCGCGCCACGCGGCGCCGGCGCCCCGCTCGCCGCAGGACCGGATCTGGTGGGCCATCGCAGCGGTCGTCGCGCTGGCCGCCATCGCCTCCGGCATCGTCGTCGCAGCTAGGGGAAACGGCGGCTCGAAGCCGCCGGCACGGCCGCGTCAGGCGGTCGTGCGTCCGATCCCGCGCGGCGCCGACGCGCAGCAGCAGGCGCGGAACATCGCTGCGTGGCTGCGGGCTAGGTCCGCTGCGCGGCCGTAGCGGCCGGCTGCGTCGCGAAGGAGACGCCCTCGCGCTCGAGCGCGATCTGGACTTCCTCTCGCGCCTTGTAGATCCGCCACTTGACGGTCGCGAGCGTGACCTCGAGCGAGTCGGCGATCTCGGTGTACGAGAGGCCGACGACGTCGCGGAGCAGCAGCGCCATCTTCAGGTCGGTGCTGAGCTCCTCGACCGCGCGCCAGAGCGCGTCGATCTCCTCCAGCCGCTCCACCGGCTGGTCGAGTACCTCGAGCGGCGCGATGTCGTCGAGCGCGACCAGCGCCCGCGGGCGCCGCTCGACGGCGCGGAGCTCGTCGAGCACGCGGTTCTTCGTCACCTGGAAGAGCCAGGTGGTGAACTTCGAGCGGAGCGAGAACTTCGGCAGGCCCTGGAAGACCCGCAGGAAGACTTCCTGCGTCAGATCCTCGGCCAGCGCCCGGTCTCCGCCGACGAGGCGGAGCACGTAATTGAAGACAGGCGTCTCGTAGGCACGAAGGATGAGCGAGAACGCTCGCTCGTCACCCCGCTGCGCCTTCCGCAGGACGCCAAGATCGGGCTGGGCCAGTGACAAGGCCTGCGGAGTATAGACGGGGTGGCGGTCGTTCGCACCACCCCTAAGTTGGCTATTTGCAGAGGTTTCGGCCGCTCATGTGTAAAGGTTTCCTTAGCCCGAGGTAAGCAATGACGGTGGGCGCCAGATCGCCGAGCTCGCCGTCCTCGACGCTCACGGCCGGGTCGGTGACGATCAGAGGTACGCGATTCGTGGTGTGTGCCGTGTGCGGGCTCTCGCCGTCCTCCTCCAGCATCTGCTCGGCGTTGCCGTGGTCGGCGGTGATCAGCGCAACGCCGCCCAGGCGCTCGACGGTGTCGACGACGCGGCCGAGGCAGGCGTCCGCGGTCTCGACCGCCCGCACGACGGCCGGGATCACGCCGGTGTGGCCGACCATGTCCGGGTTCGCGAAGTTGACCACCGCGAAGGCGTAGTCGCCGACCGCCAGCTCGGCGCAGAAGCGCTGAGCGACCTCTTCCGCCGACATCTCCGGCTGCTTGTCGTACGTCCCGACCTCGCGCGGGCTGGGGACGAGCAGGCGCGTCTCCCCGGGCCACTCGTCCTCCCGGCCGCCGTTGAAGAAGTAGGTCACGTGCGCGTACTTCTCCGTCTCGGCCGCGTGCAGCTGGCGCAATCCGTGCTCGGAGAGCACCTCCGCGAGCGTCTGGTCGACGTCCTGCTCGGCGAACGCGACGGGCGTGTCGAGCTCGTGGCTGTAGCGCGTCATCGTCGTGACGTCGTAGCCGTTGTCGAGCAACAGCTTCGTCAGCTGGCGGGCGCGGTCGGGTCGGAAGTTGAAGAAGATCGCCGCGTCGCCCGGCTCGAGCCGCGGGCGGCCGCGGATGACGAGCGGCTCGATGAACTCGTCGGTGACGCCGCGCTCGTAGCTCGCGCGCACCGCCTCGACCGGGTCGTCGGCCTCCTCCTCTTCGCCTGCGGTGATCGCGCGGAACGCGCGCTCGGTGCGGTCCCAGCGCTGGTCGCGGTCCATCGCGAAGTAGCGGCCGGCTACCGTCGCGATGCGGTCGGCGGGAAGCTCGGCGAGGTCGCGCTCGGCCGCATGCGGAGAAACGTCACGCCCGTCGGTGAACGCGTGGATCCAGGTCCGCTCCGGCGCGAAGCGCAGCAGCGCCTCGAGGTGGTCGATGTGCGAGTGCACGCCGCCGTGGGAGACGAGCCCGAGCAGGTGGACGTTGCCGCCCTGCCCGAACGCCGCCTTCAGCGCGGGGTTCTCGAAAAACGAGCCGTCCTCGATCGAGCGGTTGATCCGCTGCAGGTCCTGGTCGAGCACGCGGCCGGAGCCGATCGTCAGGTGGCCGACCTCCGAGTTGCCCATCTGTCCGGCCGGCAGGCCGACAGCCTCGCCGGACGCCTTCAGCGTCGCGTGCGGGTACTCGGCCCAGAGCCGGTCGAACACCGGCGTCTCGGCCAGCTCGACCGCGTTCCCCGGCCCGGGCGGCGCGCAGCCGAACCCGTCGAGGATGACGAGGACTACTGGTTGGCGGCTGCCCGACAAATCGCGGTGAACGATTCCACGTCCAGCGAGGCGCCGCCGACGAGGGCGCCGTCGACGCCGTCCTCCGCCAGCAGCTCCTCGGCGTTGTCGGGCTTGACGGAACCGCCGTAGAGCACCGGCACGTCGAGCAGGCTCTTCACGAACGCGTGCGCCTCGCGCGCCTGGTCTGGCGTCGCCGTCTTGCCGGTGCCGATCGCCCACACCGGCTCGTAGGCGATCACGAGCCCCTCGTGCTCGCCTACCGCGTCGCGGATCGCCTCGACCTGCAGGCGCAGCACGAGCTCCATCTGGCCTGACTCGCGCTCCTCGAGCGACTCCCCGACGCACGCGATCACGCGGAGGCCCGCCTCGAGCGCGGCGAGCGTCCGGCGGGCGACGGTCTCGTCGGTCTCGCCGAAGAGCTGCCGGCGCTCGGAATGGCCGACGATCGCTCCCGCGACACCGAGCTCGAGCAGGATCGACGTCGAGACCTCGCCGGTGAAGGCGCCCTCGTCCGCCCAGTGCACGTTCTGGGCAAAGATCGTCCGCCCGCTGGCGACCGCAGCGCCGAGCGAGCCGAACGGCGGACAGATCACGACCTCGACGCCGCCCGGCGGGTCGAACGCGGCGAGGAACTCGCGCGTCGCGCCCGGGCCCTTGTACATCTTCCAGTTCGCGGCTAAGAGCTGCACAGGCGGGCATGGTAGACCGGTGCCCGAACGCAAGACCGTCCTGATCGCGCTGGCGGCGAACGTCGCGATCGCCATCGTGAAGGCCTTCGCCGGCATCGTCTCCGGCTCGGCCGCGATGATGGCCGAAGCCGCGCACTCCGTCGCCGACACGACGAACCAGGGCCTGCTGCTCACCTCGCTCCGGCTCGGCAAGCGCGGCCCCGACGCCGAGCACCCGTTCGGCCACGGCAAGGAGCGCTTCTTCTGGTCGTTCCTCGCGGCCGTGCTGATCTTCCTCGCCGGCGCCGTCTTCTCGATCGGCCAGGGGATTCTCGAGCTCCTGCAGCCGGAGGCCGTGACCAGCTACGCGCTCGTCTACGGCACGCTCGCCTTCTCGTTCCTCGCCGAGGGCGCCTCGCTCGTCCGCGCCGTGCGGCAGACGCGCGGCGAGGCGCGCGAGGCCGGCAAAGGCTGGCGCGAGTACGTCCGCGAGAGCACCGAGCCGACCGCCAAGACCGTCGTCGGCGAGGACGTCGTCGCGGTGGTCGGCGTCGTGATCGCCGCGATCGGCGTCGGGCTGCACCAGGCGACGGGCAACTCCGCCTGGGACGCCGCGGCCGCGATCGCCGTCGGCGCGATGCTCGTCTACGTCGCCTTCGTGCTCGGCCGGAACTTCAAGGAGCTCCTGATCGGCGCCGGCGCCCAGCCCGAGGACGTCGAGCGCATCCGCGACGTCGTCGGGCAGGAGCCCGGCATCGACGAGGTGCTCGACCTGCGAACGTTGTACGTGGGGCCGCGCACCCTGCTCGTCGCCGTGCGGGTCGACCTGGCCGACGAGCTCGACTCCGCCGGGGTCGAGCAGCTCGCGAACGACCTCGACGAGAAGCTGCGCGAATCGGTCCCGGACGTCAGCGAGGTGTTCCTCGACCCGACGCCGCGCCACCGCGCTGGCGCGCCGCTGGCCGGAGCGGTCAGGCCGGCGGAATGACGGCGACGCCCGGGAGCTCCTTGCCCTCGAGCAGCTCGAGCGCCGCGCCGCCGCCGGTCGACGCCCACGACACGCGGCCGAGCAGGCCGAGCTCGTTCAGCGCCCGGATCGAGTCCGCGCCGCCGACGACGGAGAACGCGTCCGAGCCCGCGACGGCCTCCGCGACGGCCTTGGTGCCTCCCGCGAAGGCCGGCCACTCGAACACGCCCATCGGGCCGTTCCAGAAGATCGTCTTCGCCTGACCGACCGCGCCGCCGAAGCGCTCCCGCGTCTCGGGCCCGATGTCGAGTCCGAGCCAACCCTCGGGCAGCTCGTCGTACGGGACGACCTTCGCCTCCGCGTCCGCCTCGAACGCGCTCGCGGCGACGACGTCGGAGGGCAGCTCGACCGGAAACGGCAGCGGCGACGCCTCGCGGAGCTCCTCCGCCATCTTGCCGCCGACGAGGACGGCGTCGGCCCTGCCGCCGAGGTTGCGCAGCACGCCGAGCTTGTCCTCGACCTTCGCGCCGCCGGAGACGAGCACGAACGGGCGCTCGACGTCGCCCAGCAGCTTCCCGAGGTGCTCGAGCTCCTGCTCCAGCAGCAGCCCGGCGTAGGCGGGCAGCAGCTCGGCGACGCCGACGGTCGAGGCGTGGGCGCGGTGGACGGAGCCGAACGCGTCCTCGACGAACAGCTCGTACTCGTCGGCCAGCCGCCGGGCGAACTCCGGGTCGTTCTTCGTCTCGCCGGGCTCGAAGCGGGTGTTCTCGAGCACGTCGATCCGCTCGTCGGGGAGCAGCTCCCGCAACCGCCTCGCCACGGGCGTCATCGAGAACGCCGGGTCGGCTCCCTTCGGCCGTCCGAGGTGCGAGCAGACGGCGACCTCCTTCGCATCGTGGTCGAGCAGGTACTGCAAGGTCGGCAGCGAGGCCCGGATGCGCGTCTCGTCCGCGACGCGGCCGCCGTCGAGCGGCACGTTCAGGTCGGCGCGCACGAGCACGCGCCTGCCGCCGACGTCGGCTTGCTCGACCGAGCGCGGTCTACGCACCGACGGCGGCCGGCAGCGTCGCCCCGACCTTCGCCACGAGGTCGACCAGCCGGCACGAGTAGCCCCACTCGTTGTCGTACCAGCCGAAGACCTTGACCAGCGTCCCGCCGGCCATCGTCAGCTGGCTGTCGAAGATCGACGAGTAGGACGAGTGCTGGATGTCGGTCGAGACGAGCGGCTCGTCGGTGTACCTGAGGATCCCCTCGAACGCGCCGGTGTCCGCCTTCGAGCGGAAGAGCTCGTTCACCTCGTCCTTGCTCGTCTCGCGGCCGACACGGACGACGAGGTCGACGATCGAGCCCGTCGGCACGGGCGCGCGCATCGACATGCCGTCGACCTTGCCCTGCAGGTCGGGCATGACGAGGCCGATCGCCTTGGCGGCGCCGGTCGAGGTCGGGATCAGGTTGATCGCCGCGGCCCGGGCCCGGCGCAGGTCCTCATGCGGGAGATCGAGCACGCGCTGGTCGTTCGTGTACGCGTGGATCGTGGTCATGTAGCCCTGCTCGATCGTCAGCTCGTCGTGGAGGACCTTCGCGAGCGGCGCGACGCAGTTCGTCGTGCAGGAGGCGTTCGAGATCACGTCGTGCGTCTCGGGGTCGTAGTCGTCGTCGTTGACCCCGAGCACGATCGTGACGTCCGGGCCCTTCGCCGGCGCGGAGATGATCACCTTCCGCGCGCCGCCCTCGAGGTGCTTGGCTGCGCCGTCGCGCGCGGTGAAGAAGCCGGTCGACTCGATCACGACGTCGACGCCGAGGTCGCCCCACGGCAGGTCTGCGGGGTCGCGCTCGGAGAGGAGCTTCAGCTCGTGAGCACCGACGCGGATCGCGCCGTCGCCTGCGGAGACGTCCTCGTCGAGCGTGCCCAGCACCGAGTCGTGCTTCAGCAGGTAGGCCATCGTCTCGGCGTCGCCGAGATCGTTCGCCGCGACGACCTCGAAGTCGCCCCCGCGCTGCAGGTGCGCCCGGAAGAAGTTGCGCCCGATGCGCCCGAATCCGTTGATCCCAACGCGAATAGCCACGATCTCGCCTCCTTCGGTTTCTCGCCGTCGAGTCTAACGGCGGCCATGCGTAGGCTGGCCGGCTGTGATCGAGGTGCGTTCGCTCGGCGAGCAGGACCGCGGGTGGTCAACCGCGTTCCTGCGCGAGAGCTGGGGCGGCGTCGTCGCGCGGCGGGGCGAGCTGCTCGACCCGACCGTGCTCCCCGGCTTCGTCGCGCTCGTGAACGGCGAGCGGGCGGGACTGGCGACCTACGCCGTCCGCGGCGACGAGTGCGAGCTCGTCACGATCGACAGCCTGCGGGAGGGGATCGGCGTCGGCCGCGCGCTCCTCGACGCCGTCCGCGACACGGCGGTCGAGGCCGGCTGCCGGCGACTCTGGCTGGTGACGACGAACAACAACCTCCGGGCGCTCGAGATCTACCAGCGCTGGGGCATGGAGCTCGCAGCCTTCCGCCGGGACGCCGTCACCGAAGCACGCAAGGCCACCAAGCCGTCGATCCCGGAATATGCCGCGAACGGGATCCCGATCAAGGACGAGCTGGAGCTCGAGCTGCTGCTCGACCGCTGACGCGTCGGCTGCGACCGGTTCAGGATCCGCCGAAGATGTTGAAGCCCCGTCCGGGCGGCGGTGCGATCAGCTCCAGGACGTCGTCCACGGTGATGATGCCGATCGGCCGTTCCTGATCGTCGACGACGGGAACGATCGTCAGGTCGTAGTCGGTCATGGATCGGACGACGTCGTCGAGGCCGGCTTCGGCGATGACGCTTCGGCGGTGCTCGATCAACTGGGAGACCGGGATGTCGACCGCCGCGCGGATGAGGTCCGGCAGGGAAACGGCGCCGCGGTAGCGCCGGTGGGTGTTGATCACGAAGACCCAGCCAAGGGCATCGGACGGAGCTGCTGCCCGGCGGACGCGGTCGAGCACCTCGGCCGGGGTCGCCTGCGTGTAGACGGCCACGAACTCGGGGCTCATCAGGCCGCCGGCGGTGAGGGGCTCGTACCCGAGCAGCGCTCGCAGGCGTCGTTGCTGGACGGTCGGGAGGTGGCCGAGGATGTGGGTGCGGCGGTCCTCCTCGAACTGGGCGATCAGATCGGCGGCGTCGTCGGTCTCCATCCGGGCGATCAGGTCGGCGAGCTCGTGATCGTCGCGATCCTCGGCGAACTCGAGCTGGTGCTCGTCGCCGAGCTCCTCGAACAGGTCGGCCTCGAGGTCTGGGTCGTGCTGAACGGCGGCAATGATCTCCTCGCCCTGCCCGTGTGGCGCCGCCTCGACCAGGTCGGCGAGCTCGGCCGGATGGAGACGGGCGAGTTTCGGGTGCGGCACGCGGAGCTGGACGGTCGGGATGTGGCCGGTGAACGGCTCGAGGCTCGCCCAGTCGAGGAACTCGGACACTCGGACCCGCGGCGCGACCGTGCGCGGGAGGAGGCGCCGGAACAGGCTTTGTGGGCTGATGTCGATACCGACGACGCGCCACCAGCCTTCGATGCGGGCGATCTCGATCTCGTTCGCGCGCACGAGGCGCGCGCCCTCGACGTTGATCAGCTGTCGGTCGAGGACGTCCTCGCGGAGCAGCAGCTCGCCTTCGCGACGCTCGAACGGCTGCAGGTCGAGCCTCGCCTCGGCAAGTGTGATGCGGCCGTGCTCGATCTCGGCGATCCGCTCCGCCGGCACGAAGACGAGCCGGCCCGCAACCTTCGCGACCGCGCCGCTGATCGGCGGGTACTCCTCCCCGGTCAATCGGACGACGAGGTCCTCGATGCGGCCGAGCTTGCGGCCGTCGGCGTCGGTCAGCTTGCCGCTGGCGACGAGCGAGAGATGGAGGATGGCGGGAGCGACGCTCATGGCAGCACGTAGGTGACGACGAGTGCGATCGACATCGCGCCGACGACCACGGTGACGAGCCAGCCTGCCGTGGAGAGCACGGGGCCGCTCCTGAGCTCGCCGAGCAGTCTGCGGCGACGGCTGAGCAGCATCACGAAGACGAGGATGATCGGCAGCAGGAGTCCGTTCACGACCTGCGCCAGGAACATCACGTGGATCAGCGGCAGGCCCGGAATCAACACGAGCACGGCGGCGGCGCCGAGGAAGAAGGCGAGCAGGCCGTAGAAGGCGGGCGCCTGTCGCGGGCGAAGGTCGAGGCCGCGTTCCAGCCCGAGCGCCTCGGTCGTCGCATAGGAGCTGGTCAGCGGCACCACGCCGAGCCCGAGGAAGGCGGCGCCGAGCAGGCCGAGCGCGAAGACCGTCTCGGCGGCGTGTCCGGCGAGCGGACCGAGCGCCTTCGCGGCCGCTGCCGCATCCGGGATGCTCCGCTCACCGTGCGCCCAGAGCGTCGCCGCGGCGGCGATCACGATGAAGGCGGCGATCGTGTTGGTGAGGAACGCACCGAAGGCGACGTCGAAGCGCGACGTGCGTAGGTGCTCGGCGCTGAGACGCTTGTCGGCGCAGTAGGACTGGATGAACGCCTGTCCCCATGGAGTGATCGTCGTACCGACCGTACCGACGATCGCCAGCAGGTACGCCGAGGTCACGTGTCCGTGCGGAGCGACCAGGCTCTGCGCGCTCTTGCCCCAGTCGGGCTTCGCCAGGATCGCCGACACCACGTAGCAGAGCGACACGCCCGCACCGACAGCGAGGAAGACGTACTGAACGCGGAGGAAGCCCGCCCGCGAGAGCAAGAGGCCGACCACCAGCACCGACACGGCCACCGAGACCGGGACCGGCACTCCGAACAGGGACAGGGCGGCGCCGATTCCGGCGAATTCCGCCAGGGTCGTGCCGAGGTTCGCAACCAGCATCGTCCCGATCGCGAGTGCCGCCCACCGGATGCCGAAGCCCTCTCTGACGAGATCCAGCAGGCCGCGTCCAGTCGCCAGACCGAGGCGCGCACCCACCTCCTGCGTGATGAACAGCGCGACCATGCTCGCCAGCACCACCCAGAGCAGCGCGTAGCCGAACTGGGCACCGACGACCGAATAGGTCGTGATCCCGCCGGCGTCGTTGTCCGCAAAGCCGCTCACCAGCCCCGGCCCGAGCACGGCCAGGAACGCCAGCGTCGGCAGCCGCTGCCGCACGCTCGCGCCAAGGCGTGAAGGTCCGAGGGCGATCCTCCCGCGCGACCGCGGACGCGCGCCGAACATCCGTGTCCATCTCTCCATCCGCCGTCAAGCCCGGAGCCGCCTGCACGCGCAGACGACAACCAGAGCGCCTAACGGCTGTCCGGCGGCGTCGCGCGCGCACGCACGAGTCTTCGACTCGTACTGCCAGGAGCCACAGGCTCACCTCCGCGCTCGCTTGCCATGGGCAAAGTCTAGCCCGCTGCACGTGCGGGCCTTCCCCGTGCGCGCATCTCCAGCCCGACCGGCCCGCGCGTTCGTCTGCAGTTCGCGGCGGGCCGGAGGGGAAGCTCCGAGGACGACCTCCCCCTCCGCATTGTCGCGCTCCGGACCTTGGCGACGGACGGGGTCTGAATCCATCGCCGGACGAGCGCGAACCCGCCGGACGAGAGTATGACGCACTGCGCCGCCCAAAAGCCACGGCGTTTGCAATTCGGAAAGTCGAGCTTCTTCTACCTGCGCGCGAGGCGCACGAGCGCCTGCAGCCGGCGGTGTGCCGCCGACTTGCTGGCGGGCGGGTCGCACCTCGCGCCGAGGTCGCGGAGCGGCAGCGACGGGTATCTCAGCCGCAGCAGCGCGATCTCGTGGAGCGGCCGCGAGAGCTGCTCGAGACGACCGTCGCGCTGGAGGCGGCGCACCGCGGAAAGCTGGGCGTGTGCCGCCCGGCCGGTGCGGACGAGGTTCGCGTGGTCGGCGTTCGCGAGCCGGTTCGCCCGCGCCCGCGTCGACCCGACAACAGCCCGCTCCTGCAGCGCGAGCGCGGCCTCGCTCGCCCCGGCGGCGGCCAGCACGCCCGCGATCCGGTCGATCCCCTTCGCGTACGCGATCGCGTGGTCGCTGCGCTCGGTCACCTTCAGCTCGCCGCCCTCCGCTGCCGCGGCCGCTGCCACCGCCTCCGCGCCCTCCCGCGTCTCGCTGCGCACCTCTAGGTGTGGCGACGGCGGCGCGCTCACCGAGCCGGACGCGAGCAGCGCCCCGCGCACGTACGCGGCCCGGCAGCACGACCGCGCGACCACGCGCCGCGGCGGCCGGTCGCGCGGACGGAAGCGGGAATCGACCACCCCAGCGCGCTCCAGCAGCGGGCCGGCCGCCGACTCGACGTGGAGCTGGTAGCGCGTCTCCCGGCCGAACGCGTGCCGCTGGTACGTCCGGATCTCCGAGCGGACCCCGAAGTCGCGCAGCAGCGAGAACGCGCGTCGCGCCGCCGCGGGGCTGGAGAGGTCGAGATGGAGGCTGACCTCGCCGCGCCCGAGCAGGTGCAGCCGCCCGGCGAAGTGGAACAGCGCCGAGAGCTCGGCCAGGCGGTCGCACGCGCGCGCCGGCGCGATGCCGGCGAGCTCGGCACGGACGTCCTCAGAGAACGACACCCTCGAGCTCCAGGAGCCGGCGCTTGTAGCCGAGTCCGAGAGACCCGTACGAGCCGAGCCCGGCGGCGCCGACGACGCGGTGGCAGGGAACGAACAGCGAGAAGCGGTTGGCCGCGCACACCGAGCCGACGGCCCGCTGGGCGTTCGGATGACCGGCGAGCGCCGCGACCTCGCCGTAGCTCGCGACCTCGCCGTACGGGATCGCGCGCATCGCCTCGACGGCCGCACGCTGAAACGGCGTGCACCACTCGAGGTCGAGCTCGACGTCGGCGAACGTGTCCCGCGAGCCGCCGAAGTAGCCGCGCACGCGGTCGACGAGCGCGTGCCGGCGGTGGCGGCTCGACGTCGTCGTCGGCAGCTCGTGCCAGGCCACGACCCCGTCCGCCAGCACCAGCTCGCCGGTGCCCCAACCGCGTACCGCGTAGGCGAACTGCTCGACCATCGCCGCGCATCGTAGAATCCGCGCGATGAGCCGCCCCGGGATCTTCCGACCGCCGGCGCCGCGCAACGAGCCGGTGCTCGAGTACGCGCCCGGCTCGCCCGAGCGCGAGGAGCTGCGCGTGCGGCTGGAGCAGATGAAGGCCGAGCGGATCGACATCCCGGTCGTGATCGGCGGGGAGGAGATCCGCACCGGCAACACGTTCGAGGCGGTCATGCCGCACGACAAGGATCACGTCCTCGCGGACGTGCACATGGCCGGCCCCGGCGAGGTCGAGCAGGCGATCCAGGCGTCGGCCGAGGCGTGGGAGGACTGGCACCGCCTGCCGTGGGAGGAGCGCGCGGCCGTCTACCTGCGCGCCGCCGAGCTGCTCGCCGGCCCGTGGCGCTCGACGCTCGTCGCCGCGACGATGCTCAACCAGTCGAAGACCGCCCACCAGGCCGAGATCGACGCGGCCTGCGAGGTGATCGACTTCTGGCGCTTCAACGTCGAGTTCATGATCCGGATCTACGAGGAGCAGCCCGTCTCCTCGCCGGGCGTGTGGAACCGGCTGGAGTACCGCCCGCTCGAGGGCTTCGTCTTCGCGATCAGCCCGTTCAACTTCACGGCGATCGGCGCGAACCTCACGTCGAGCCCGGCGCTGATGGGCGATGTCGTGCTCTGGAAGCCGGCGACGACCGCCGCGTACTCGAGCTACTGGACGCTGAAGCTGCTCGAGGAGGCCGGCCTGCCGCCGGGCGTCGTCAACTTCATCCCGGGCAGCGGCGCGACGGTCGCCGATCCCGTGCTGGCGAGCGAGCACCTCGCCGGCGTGCACTTCACCGGCTCGACGCCGGTCTTCCACTCGATCTGGAAGACGATCGGCGAGAACATCGACCGCTACCGGAACTACCCGCGCATCGTCGGCGAGACCGGCGGCAAGGACTTCATCGTCGCGCACCCGAGCGCGGACGTCGATGCGGTCGCGACCGCGATCCTGCGCGGCTCGTTCGAGTACCAGGGCCAGAAGTGCTCCGCCGCCTCACGCGTGTACGCGCCGTCGAACATCTGGCCGGAGCTGCGCGAGCGTCTCGTCGAGGAGGTCGGCACGATCGCGATGGGCGACGTGACCGACTTCTCGAACTTCATGGGCGCCGTGATCGACGCCAAGTCGTTCGCGCGCCAACGAGAGGCGATCGAGCACGCCAAGGCGAACAAGGCAGAAGTCCTGGTCGGCGGCGGCACTAACGACAGCGAGGGCTTCTTCGTCGAACCGACCGTGATCCAGACGAAGGACCCGCGCGACCGCCTGATGAGCGAGGAGTTCTTCGGCCCGATCGTCACGACCTACGTCTACCCCGAGGACCAGTGGGAGCAGACGCTCGAGCTGGTCGACGACACGGCGGCCTACGGGCTGACCGGCGCCATCTTCTCGCAGGAGCGCGCGGCGATCGACGAGGCGCAGGAGGCGCTCCGCTACACGGCCGGGAA
This sequence comes from Gaiellaceae bacterium, assembly GCA_035702625.1. Classification (GTDB taxonomy): domain Bacteria; phylum Actinomycetota; class Thermoleophilia; order Gaiellales; family Gaiellaceae; genus AC-32. The sequence goes on from DASSQG010000143.1 coordinate 15,563, forward strand.
CTTCTACGTGAACGACAAGCCGACCGGCGCGGTCGTGGGCCAGCAGCCGTTCGGCGGCTCGCGCGCGTCCGGCACGAACGACAAGGCGGGCTCGATGTGGAACCTGATCCGCTGGGTCAGCCCGCGCACGATCAAGGAGACGTTCGTCCCACCCCGGGACTACCGCTACTCGTTCCTCGACGCCGACGACACGGACGGTCGGCCGGGCGGGCCCGGCGGTAGTCGCTGAAGCGCGCGCTCGTCGTCTGCATCGCGCTGGTGCTCGTGGCTGCCTCGGTCGCCACGGCCGCGAGGATCCGCGGCACCCGCGGCCCGGACAAGCTGCAGACCGTCAACGGCGCGCGCGACACCGTGTCGTGTGGCGGCGGCTACGACCTCGCGACCGTCGACGCGTTCGACCACGTCGGCCGCGACTGCGAGGTCGTCACGCGCGCGACCTCGCGCGACCCGTACACGAACACGGAGAGCCAGCACCAGACCGAGGTCGAGCCCGACTCGGCGGCGTTCGGCAAGAAGGTGGTCGCGGTCTTCCAGGTTGGCCGGGTCTTCAACGGCGGCGCGCGCAACATCGGCTTCGCCGTCTCGCGTGACGCCGGCCGCACGTGGACCCGTGGCTTCCTCAGCGGCCTGACGCCGCGCGCGAGCGACCCGTCGGTCGCCTACGACCGCCGGCATGGCGTCTGGCTGACGGTCTCGCTCGTCTTCTCCAGCTCGAGCTCGTCGATCGACGTCAACCGCTCGAGCGACGGCCGCCACTGGGGCGGCCCGATCAAGGCCGTCAGCACGAGCCCCGGGCTGGGCCAGGACAAGGAGTGGGTTGCCTGCGACGACTGGCCGCAAAGCCCGCACTACGGCACCTGCTACCTGAGCTACAGCGACGTGATCGCCGAGCAGGTCGTCGTGCAGGTCTCGACCGACGGCGGCCGCACCTGGTCGGCCGAGGCGACGGCGCCGGGCTTTCCCGGCCGTGCGTCGATCCGCGGCGAGTTCGCCCCGGGCGTGCAGCCGCTGGTGCTGCCGAGCGGGCGTGCCCTCGTCCCGTACTACGACGAGGGCAAGCTCTCGACCCTGATCTCCGACGACGGCGGCCTCACCTGGAGCGCACAGCTCGGGATCGCAGCGGCGTCGTATCGCTCCCACCGCGGCCTGCGCGCCGCGCCGCTGCCGACCTCCGCCGTCAGCTCCGACGGGCGCGCCTATGTCGGGTGGGCCGACTGCGCCTTCCGCGCCGGGTGCCCGGCGAACGACATCGTCTACACGTCGACGACCGACGGCGTCTCGTGGACGCCCGTGGCGCGGATCCCGACCGGCGCCGGCGACGCGGAGCTGCCCGGGCTCGACGCCGACCCGACGCGGCCGGGGCGCCTCGCGCTCGCGTACTACGTCTTCCACGGCTCGTCGCTGGACGTCCGCTTCGTCTCCTCGTCGAACGCGGGCGCGCGCTGGACGAAGCCGCAGCTGCTCGACTCGCGCCGCGTGCCGATGAGCGGCATCGCACGCACCTCGCTCGGCTCGATGGTCGGCGACTACATCTCGACGTCGTTCGCCGGCGGGCGCGCGGTGCCGGTGTTCGTGCTGGCAAGCGCACCGACGGCGCAGCTGCACGAGGCCGCGTTCGCCACCTCGCTCGCGGTGCGCTAGGCCTCGGGCGGAAGCTCGGCCACGGCGGGCCCCCAGCCGCGGGTGCGCGCGCGCAGCGCCATCCAGCCCGCGCAGGCGAGCGCCGGCGTCGCCATGATCAGGCCCGAGTAGCGGACGCCGAACGAGCTGGCGATGAGGCCGTCGAGCAGGCTCGCGAACGGCCGCAGGCCGAGGAACGCGACGCTCCAGAGCGCCATGATCCGGCCGCGCTGCCACGGCTCGACGCCGAGCTGCAGGCGCGAGGTCGCGTGCGTGTTCGAGGCGAGGTAGCCGAAGCCCGCGACGAACAGCAGCGGCAGCGCCAGCCAGAGCCACGGCGAGAGCGAGAACGCGACCATGCCGCCGCCGAGAAGCAGCAGCGTCGTGAACATCCGCCGCCGGCTCCCGCCCACGCGCCCGGCGACCACGAGCCCGGCCGTGACCGCGCCCGCGCCGAACGCGCCGATGATGTACCCGGCGGTTGTGTCCCTCTGACCGAACGCGTGCGCCCAGGCCGGCGCGAGCGTGTTGACCGGGTCGGACGCGAAACCGACCGCGGCGACGATCACGAGGTAGACGACGAGCTGCGGCCGCTGCTGCAGCAGCTCGATGCTCGCACGCAGCTGGCTCTTGGGACGCTCGACGAGCTGCTGCGCCCGCGGCCCGATCACGATCAGCGCCGCGATGAAGACCAGGTACGAGACCGCGTTCAGCCCGAACGCGGCCGGGATGCCGAGGTACTCGACCGCGACCGCCGCGGTCGCCGGGCCGATTGCGCGCGCCAGGTTGAACGTCATCGAGTTCAGCGCGACGGCCGTCGGCACCTCGGGCTCGTCGACGAGCTGCGTGATCAGCGCCTGCTGGGCCGGGGCCGAGAACGCGCTGACCACGCCGAGCGCGAGCGCGTCGGCGATCACGACCGGCGTCGCCGCGAGGCCGAACGCGGCGAGCAGCCCGAGCCCGCTCGAGAGCACGATCGCCATGCTCTGCGTCACGAACAGGAGACTCCGGCGGTTCCAGCGGTCGGACGCCCCGCCGGCCCACGGCGCCAGCACGAGGATCGGGATGAACTGCGCGAAGTTGAGCACCCCGAGCAGGAGCGGCGAGTGCGTCTGGCGGAAGATCAGCAGCGCGGCCGCGAGGTTCTGGAACCAGGTCCCGCTCGCGGAGAGCGCATTGCCGACGAAGTAGGGGCCGAACGTGCGCCGCCGCAGCAGCGCGAAGGCGGCGGCCGGCCCGACTTGGGCCGCTACGCCCGGCCTGCCTTGTGCAACTGCGCGTAGATCGAGCGGGCGGTGCGTTCCGGGATGCCGGGCACGCCCTCCAGTTCCTCCTGGCTCGCCGCGAGAAACCGCTCGGCCGAGCCGAAGTGCCGCAACAACGCCCGCCGCCGCGCCGGGCCGACGCCCTGGAGCGTGTCGAAGATCGACTCGCGCGCCCGCGCGTCGCGGCGCTGGCGGTGGAAGCCGAGCGCGAAGCGGTGGGCCTCGTCGCGGATCCGCTGTAGCAGGTGCAGGCCTGCGGAGTCGCGGTCGAGCCGGATCGGGTCGGGCTGGCCCGGCACGAAGACTTCCTCCTCCCGCTTGGCCAGCGAGATCACGGCCACCCGCGGCAGGTCGTACGCCTGCATCGCCTGCAGCGCCGCCGCGAGCTGGCCCTTGCCGCCGTCGATCACGACGAGGTTCGGCGTCGCCGCGAACGACTCGTCGTAGTCCTCGGCCGCCGCGCCGAGCTCGAGCCGCGCGAACCGGCGGGAGACGACCTCCTCGAGCGCCGCGTAGTCGTCCTGCCCGTCGAGCGTGCGCACGCCGAACTTGCGGTAGTGCGCCTTCCTCGGCATCGCGTCCTGGAAGACGACCATCGAGCCGACGACGTCCGAGCCCTGGATGTTCGAGATGTCGTAGCACTCGATCCGGATCGGCAGGCTCTCCAGGTTCAGCGCCTCGCGCAGCTCCTCGAGCGCCTCGACCCGGCGCAGGCGCTTCCGCTCGGCCTGCACCGCCTCCGACTCGAGCGCCAGGCGCGCGTTCTCGGTCGCCAGCTCCTGCAGGCGCCGCTTCTCGCCGCGCATCGGAGCGCGCACCTCGACGTGCGAGCCGCGGCGGTCGGTGAGGAACTGCTCGAGCGCCGTCGTATCGCCGGCGTCGGTCGGGACGACGATCTGCGGCGGCACGCTCGGCGACGAGCCGTAGTACTCGATCGCGAACGCCTCCAGCAGCGTCGCGGTGTCCTGGCCGTCGACGTTCTCGAGGTGGAAGCCGTAGCGGTCGATCAGCTTGCCGTCGCGCAGCGGGAAGATCTGGACCGCCGCGCGGTCGCCGTCAACGGCGATGCCGATCACGTCGACCGAGCCGACCGAGCGCCGGTCGGCCGTCTGCCGCTCGACCAGGTGCCGCACCGCGAACAGCCGGTTGCGGTAGCGCGCGGCCTCCTCGAACCGCTCCCCGTCGGCGGCCTCCTTCATCTTGCGCTCGAGCTCGCGCTGGATCGGCCGCGTCTCTCCGGAGAGGAATTCGACCACGTTGTCGATGATCTGCCGGTAGTCGTCCTTCGAGACGTAGCCGACGCACGGCGCCAGGCAGCGCTCGATGTGGTAGTCGAGGCACGGAATCCCGCTGTGGCGGCCGGGCTTCGGGCCCTCGCACGGGCGGTACGGGAAGACGCGGTTGAGCACGTCGAGCGTCTCGCGCACCTTCTTCGCGTTCGCGTACGGGCCGAAGTAGACGACGCCTCGCCGGTGCCGCTCGCGCGTGAACATGACCCGCGGGTAGTCGTCCCCGACCGTGACCGCGATGTACGGGAACGACTTGTCGTCGCGCAGGCGGACGTTGAACGGCGGCCGGTGCCGCTTGACGAGGTTCTGCTCCAGGTGCAGCGCCTCGACCTCGGTGTTGGTGACGATCACCTCGACGTCCGAGACCCGGTCGGGGAGGCGCTGGATCGTCGAGCGTGAGTCGGGCGTCTTCTGGAAGTAGCTGCGCACGCGCAGCCGCAGCGACTTCGCCTTGCCGATGTAGAGGACCTGGCCGCGCTCGTCGCGGAAGAGGTAGACGCCCGGCTTGGCCGGAAGCCGTTTCAGCTGCTCTTCGCGAGGATTGGCCATGGCCGGGCAAGGGTAGCCTCAGGCCCCGTGAGAAAGGCCGCGCTCGCAGGGGTGGTCGCCGTGGCCGCGATCGGGGGCGTCGTGGCCGCGATGGTGCTCTCCTCCAGGGGTGGAGGCGACGGCCAGGCGGCGCCTCCGACGGCTTCGACGACGGTCGGGACGGCGAGGTCGACCGCGCCCGCCACCACGCAGGCGCCGACGACCACTGCCGCGACCACGACACGCGCCGCGACCACGACTTCGCGGCACACGACGCCCGGCGCTCCGATCCCGACACGGCCGGTGAAGCTGCCGCCACCGCCGTCGCCGCGGTCCGTCAAGCGGCAGTCGTTCGTCGTCGGCACCGTCGACGACTCGCTCGCCCAGCAGAGCCCGCAGTTCGCGCAGGCGCAGGTGGACAGCTCCCGCGACGCAGGCTTCGACGCAGCGATCGTCTCCGCTGCCTGGCAGCGCGGGCAGCGCAGGCCGACCCCGGCCGCGCTCTCCGTCTTCCGGAACGTCGCCCGCGCGACTGCGCGCGATCGCATGGAGCTGATCGTCGTCGTCTGGCACGGCCTGGCGCGCGAGACGCCGCGCTCGCCCTCCGACCGCGCCGACTTCGCCGCGTTCGCGGCCGCGCTGGTGCGGTCGCTGCCACAGGTGGAGGCGGTGATCGTCGGGAACGAGCCGAACCTGAGCACGTTCTGGAAGCCGCAGTTCGGCGCCGGCGGCACCGACGCGGCCGCGCACGCGTACGAGGATCTCCTGGCCCGCAGCTACGACGCGGTCAAGGCCGCGCGGCCGGACGTCGAGGTGATCGGCGGCGCGCTGTCGCCGCGCGGAGCCGACCGCCCGAACGGGTCGCGTCCCACCCACTCGCCGACGCGCTTCCTCTACGACCTCGGCGTCGCCTACCGCGCCAGCGGTCGGACGAAGCCGCTGATGGACGCCTTCGCGATCCACCCGTACATGCAGGCCTCGCGGGATTCGCCGGCGGCGGCGCACCCGGACAACACGACGATCACGCTGGCCGACTACCCGAAGCTCGTGCGCCTGCTCGACGCGGCGTTCCGCGGCACGCACCAGGAGGCGGCGAAGCTGCCGGTCTACTACACGGAGTTCGGCGTCCAGACGCCCGTCCCGGGGTCGAAGCGGCGGTTCTACTCCGACCTCGGCTCGCCGACGCGCTCCGACAGCGTCTCCTTCGCCACGCAGGCCGCGTACTACCGCCGCGCGCTCGAGCTGGCGTACTGCCAGCCGACCGTCCGCGGCCTGTTCATCTTCCACACGTTCGACGAGGCGAGCCTCTACGGCTGGCAGTCCGGGCTCTACTTCGCCGACCGCACGCCGAAGCCGAGCCTGCCGGCGTTCAAGCGGGCCGTGAGCGACCTGCGGAACGGCCGCTTCCCGGCCTGCGGCGGCTAGGGTTCAGGCGTGGCCGGCCAGTACGTCGCCTACACGTTCTTCAAGGTCGACCCCGCGTGGCGGCGGCTCCCGATCGAGGAGCGCGCGGCGGGAAAGGACGCCTTCGCGGAGGCGGTGGAGGACTTCGCCGGCCGCATGGCTGCGCTGCGCGCGTACTCCACCACCGGTGTGCGCCCGGAGGCGGACTTCTTCCTCTGGAAGATCACGGAGCGCTACGACGATTTGGGCGAGCTCGGCGCGGCGCTGAACGGGACGCCGCTCGCCGGCTGGCTGTCCACGCCGTACTCGTACCTCGCAACGACGAAGGCGTCCGAGTACACCAAGGCGCGGAGGCCGAGGCAGGTCGTGCCCAAGGGCTCGCCGTACCTCGTCGTCTACCCGTTCGTGAAGCTCCGCTCGTGGTACACGCTGCCGAAGGAGGACCGCCAGCGCGCGATGGACGAGCACATGCGCGTCGGGCATGAGTTCTCGACGATCTACAACCACACGACGTACTCGTTCGGGATCGACGACCAGGAGTTCATGACCGTCTTCGAGTGCGACGAGCCGTCCGACTTCATGCACCTGATGCAGACGCTGCGCGAGTCGGAGGCGAGCCGCTACACCGAGCGGGACACGCCCATCTTCGTCGGCCGGCACTGCGAGATTCGCGAAGCGCTCGACGAGCTCGACGGCGCCCGCGTCTCGGTCTCCGCCACCGCCTCGGCCTCCAAGTACCAGTCTGGTACTTGAGTCGTTCGGGCCGCCGCGGCCCTAGTAGCCGTACGAGTGCTCGTCGCGCCAGACACGCCACATCGCGAAGCCGGCCAGCACGAAGACCGCGATGAAGACGAGCAGGTTCGCGCCGCCGACCGGGATGAACCACCGTGAGGCGACGTTCACGACAATCAGCAGCGCCGCGCCGTAGAAGACGACGCGCGAGCGCTTCGGCCACATCGAGATCTCCTCGCGCCGGTCTCGCCAGAGCAGGTAGATGAAGAACGCGATCGCGAGGAAGAACGCGATCTGCGCGAGCAGGAAGAGCGCGGCCAGCGTCTTCTCGAGCTGGAGCACGACGATCACCACCGCGATCAGCGCGATGATCAGGAACCCGCGCAGCGTCGGGTTCATGTCGCGAAAGGCGCGTCTCATGCGGTCAGGGTAGCCCGCGCGGGCGAGCTACCAGCCGACGTCGCGCGGCCCCGAGACGACCGTCGCCTCGTCCGGCTCCGAAGCGGCTCGCACTCGCTGAGCCTCGCGGGCGGCCTGACGGAGATTGCCCAGCACCTCCTTGAGGTGGACCTCCATCGCGCGCCGTTCCCGCTCGGACTGCTCGACCTCGTGGCGGAGCACCTTCTTGGCCTGCTCGGCGTCGTCGAGACGCGCCCTGAGCTCGCGCTCGTGTGCCTCGGCATGGTGCGACGTCGCCTCGACGTTGGCGCTCAGCGTCGCGAGCTCGCGCTCGGCCGCCTTCGCCCGGCGGCGCGCCTGATCGAGCTCCGCCCGCAGGTTGCGTGCCTCCGCCTCGGCCTTCTCCCGCCGCTTCGCCTCACGGTTGCGCTCGCCCTCGGCGAGGACGCGCGCCTTCTCGAGCGAGTCGACCTCCGTCGCCAGCAGCGACAGCTCTTTTGCCAGGTTGCGTTCCATGCCGCGTCCTTCGACCCCCGCGCGGATCTCCCTCCCGCCTCGCTGGCGCTAATCTGCGCGGCGACGTGGTCGAGGAAGGCAAGCCCGCACCGGACTTCGAGCTCGAGAGCGACAGCGGCGAGACCGTCAGGCTCTCCGACCTGCGCGGGACGCCGGTCGTCCTCTACTTCTACCCCAAGGACGACACGCCCGGGTGCACGCGCCAGGCCAGCGGGATCCGCGACGCGTGGAGCGAGTTCGAGCGCGC
>DASSQG010000144.1:0-7988 GCA_035702625.1 Gaiellaceae bacterium
ACGCACGCCGCGCCGATGCCACCCGAGGCGCCCGTGACCAGAACGCGCTTCCCCGCCAGCCCCGAGTCCACGACGTGAGAGGCTACAAGCGTGAAGGTCTTCATCGTCAGCGACATCGAGGGCTGCGCCGGCGTGATCAAAGGCGCCCAGACCGGGCCGAAGGGCGACATGACGCTCTACCAGGAGGCGCGCAAGCTCTACACGGAGGAGATCAACGCCGCCGTGCGGGGCGCGAAGGCCGCGGGTGCGACCGAGATCGTCGCGATGGACTGCCACGGCGCGGGCGAGGGGTACACCTTCAACTCGCTCATCGCCGAGGATCTCGACCCCGACTGCGAGTTCGTCGTACAGGACGAGTGGACGGAGTACACGGAGTTCCTGGAGGGGGGCGTCGATGCCGCGCTCTTCGTCGGCATGCACGCGCGCGCCGGTTCGGGCCAGGGCGTGATGAACCACACTGTCTCCGGCGTCGACTTCCAGAACCTCTGGTTCAACGGGACGCTCGTGGGCGAGACCGGGATCAACGCCGCGCTCTGCGGCACCTGGGCCTGCCCGGTCGTGCTGGTGACGGGGGACCAGGCCGCCTGCGCGGAGGGAAAGGAGCTGCTCGGCGCCGGGCTCACGACCGTGCAGGTGAAGCGTGGCACCGGCGTCCAGAGCGGGCGCAGCCTCGTTCCCTCGCGCGCGCGTGAAGCTATCGAGGCCGGCGCGAAGCAGGCGCTCTCCGACCTGAGCGCCGTTCCCCCGTACGACCCAGGCAAGCCGTGCGAGATCAAGGTCGAGTACAAGTGGACCGGGCCGGTCGACAAGCTCCGCTACCGCGCCGGGGTCGAACGCGTCGACGACCGGACGATCGTCTCCCGCGGCGACGACTGGTGGACGGCCTGGAAGCAGTTCTTCTTCTGAGCGCGCGATGAACGAGCCGCGTGAACTGGCCGAGCTGATCTCGTCGACGGAGACCACGCCCGCCTCGGGCTGGGTCGCCGGAGTCTCCGCCTCCTTCGCCGCCGCGCTCGTGGCGAAGGTGGCCGCACGGTCCGAAGGCTGGAGCGGCGCCGGCGGCGCCCGCGCGCAGGCCGCCGACCTGCGCGACCGGCTGCTCTCGCTCGCCGCGCAGGACTCGTTGGTCTACGAGTCGGCTCTCGGCCACCTCGAGCGGCGCGACCCCGGTCTCGCCGACGCGCTCGCCGTCGCCGCGGACATTCCGCTCGCGCTCGCGGAGACCTCGGCCGACGTCGCACTGCTGGCGGCCGAGGCCTCCGAATGCGCGGACGGCGCCGCCCGGGCCGACGCGTCCGCGGCCGCCGCGCTCGCCGCCGGCGCCACGCGGGCCGCGGCCAAGCTCGTGGCGGTCAACCTGGCGACGGCGCCGGGCGACGAGCGGCTCGCGGCCGCCGAGCGGGCGGTCGAGACGGCGGAGGACGCCGCCCGGGCCGCGCTCCGAGCCGAGATCTAGCCGGGGCAGGGGCAGCAGCTAGGTCGTCTAGGCTCGCCCGATGGGCGAGATCACGAACTTCGGGCTCGCGATCCTGATCGTCGCGGCGATCCTCGGCGCGGCAGTCCTCTCGAACAAGCTCAGCGATCGCGTCCCGATCCCGTCGCCGGCGATCTTCCTGCTCGCGGCGGCGGTCACGGTGCATTTCTGGCCGGCGATCGGCCGCGCGATCTCGATCGTCGGCGTGGAGCGAGTCGCCGTCGTCGCGCTGATCCTGATCCTCTTCGACGGCGGTGCCCGGATCGGCTGGAGGCGCTTCCGTGCCGCGGCCGTACCGATCTCCGTGCTCGGAATCGCCGGCACCTTCACCACCGCGGCCCTGATCATGCTCACCGGGCGCTACCTGTTCGACTTCTCCTGGACGGGCGCCGGTCTGTTGGGCGCGGCACTCGCGCCGACCGATCCGGCCGTGATGTTCTCGGTGCTCGGCAACCACGAGGTCGGCGGCCGCACCGGCACGATCCTCGAAGGCGAGTCCGGCGTGAACGACCCCGTAGGCATCGCGCTGATGATCGGGATGATCGAGTTCGCGACGACCGACCACGCGACCTTCTGGGTCGTCGTGAAGGAGTTCGCGCTCGAGATGTCGATCGGGCTCGCGGTCGGCGTCGCCGGCGCGTGGCTCGTGCTGTACTCGCTGCGCCGGCTGCGTCTCGCAAACCCCGCCCTCTATCCGCTCCGCAGCCTCGCGGCCGCCGGCGTGATCTACGGGGCTGCCGCGGTCGCGCACGGGTCGGGCTTTCTCGCCGTCTTCGTGGCCGGCGTACTGATCGGCGACGCCGACTATCCGTTTCGCCGCGACGTCGAGCGCTTCCACACGTCGCTTGCAAGCCTCGCCGAGGTGGTCGTGTTCATCGGGCTCGGCCTGACCGTGCACAAGGTGAATCTCGAGCCGGTCTGGAAGGACGGGCTGCTGATCGCGCTCGTGCTCGCGTTCCTCGCGCGGCCACTTGCGATCGCGCCCCTGCTCGTGCCGTTGCGCATGCGGCGGAACGAGCAGATCTTCGTCATGTGGAGCGGCCTGAAGGGGGCGGTGCCGATCCTGCTCGCCGCGTTCGCGCTGATCCAGGAGGCGCCGGGCGCCGAGCGGATCTACGGCGTCGTCTTCGTCGTCGTCGCGTTCTCGGTCGTCGTGCAAGGCTCGACGGTCCCGTTCGCGGCTCGCCGGCTCGGGATCCCGATGCGGCTCGTCTACCGGGGCGACCCGTGATCGTCGCGCACCTCGACCTCGACGCGTTCTTCGCCGCGGTGGAGGAGCTCGAGGCGCCCGAGCTGCGGCGCAAGCCGCTCGTCGTCGGCGGCGACCCGCACGGGCGGGGCGTCGTGGCGACCGCGAACTACGTGGCGCGCCGGTACGGAATCCACTCGGCCATGTCGTGCGCCGAGGCCCTGCGGCGCTGCCCGCAGGCGGTCTTCCTCCAGCCTCGGAAGCGGCTCTACTCGGAGTACTCGAAGGCGGTCTGGAGCGCGATCCGCGAGGTCGTGCCCACGGTCGAGCGGACTGGCATGGACGAGGGCTACCTGAACATCGGCGAGGTCGCGGCGGACTTCGGCCGGGCGCGCGCCGTCGCCGAGGCGGTGCAGGCCGCGGTGCGCGGCGCGACGAGCCTGTCGTGCTCGCTCGGCGTCTCGTCGTGCAAGGTCGTCTCGAAGATCGCGAGCGACCGGCGAAAGCCCGGCGGGATCACGGTCGTCCCGGCGGGGCGGGAGGCGGCGTTCCTGGCGCCGTTCGACGTGCGTCGGCTGCCCGGGGTCGGGCCGCGGGCGGAGGAGCGGCTGCGGCGCGCCGGCGTGGAGACCATCGGCGATCTAGCGGGGCTCGACGACGCTGTGCTGCGCGGACTGTTGCCGGGGAAGCTCGGGCCGCTGTTGCGCGACCGCGCGCGCGGGATCGACCCGCGGCCGCTCGAGCTTTCGTCGGAGACGGTCTCGATCAGCGCGGAGGAGACGTTCCCGCGAGACGTGGCCGAGGTCGAGCGGTTACAGGACGAGCTGCGCCGGCTGTCGCTGCTCGTCGCCGAGCGGCTGGCCGCGTCGGGCCAGGCGGGGCGGACGGTGACGACCAAGGTGCGCTACCCGGACTTCTCGATCCGCTCGCGGGCGACGTCGCTCCCGGTGGGCACGGACGACGCCGAGCGGATCTGGGAGCTCGCGTGCGCGTGCCTCGACCGCGCCCTCGCGGATCGCCCGGGCGCGCTGCGGCTGGTCGGCGTCGGCGTGTCGGGTCTCGAGCTCCACCGCCAGCTCGAGCTCGTGTAGCCCGCCGGCCGGTGATAGCGTGGCAGGAGCCGGGGAGCGGCTTCGATCGCGAGCCCCGGCAGAGCAAGATCGTCGATCGGCTGCGGCGCCATCAAAAGGGGGATTCCGATGGGCCGCGATACCGAGACCAAGCCCGGTAAGGGCAGCGACGCCTCGAAGGGCAGCGGGAAGGGCACGAAGGTCGACCGTCCACCGCATCGCGACAAGCACCGTCACCACCACGACGACGGCTGCGGATGCGGATGCAACATCGACATCCAGATCACCGACCCCGGCGAGGTGAACATCTACAACTGCACCTCGCCGCCCGGCGATGGCACGAAGGGAGACGGCGGGAAGGGCGACGGAGACGATGAGGGCGACGGCGGGCGCTGCCCCTGGCCCGAGGGGACGTGCATCCCTGTAGCCGCGGGCGCCAAGCACAAGCTCAGCCGCGAGCAGAAGCTCGCCCGGCTGGCAGAGGGCACGCCGGTGCCGAGCGCGGTCGCGGCAAGCGTGATCCAGATGATGCGCCGCTACCGGCACGGCAAGAGTGCGGGCAACGACCTCGAGGCATCAGTGTTCCCGATCTTCGGCAAGATCTCGGGCGATCTGCTCGACTGCACGCTCTCGGCCTTCGAGTCCGCGCCGAAGAACCTGATCAGCAAGCTCTTCGACCAATCGCTGCTGACCGATCCAGGCCAGCCGCTCGACGAGTCCGTGCTCACGAAGGCGTTGGGCGACGAGATCCTCCAGCGGATGGGACTCCTCGTCTTCAACGATCCGCAAGGGATGGGCCAGGAGCGGCCCGGCAAGATGCGGGTCGAACCGCCCGAAGGCGAGATCACTCCCGCCCAGGTTCGCATCTGCAAGATCAACGGCCTGCGCACGGCCAACTGGGTCCCCGATCTGAGCCCTGGAGACTGGACGCCCGACGAGATCCAGCACCAGTGCACGACACAGATCGTCAACGGGCAGCCGATCCTCGACTGCGAGGTGCAGTCGAGCAACTGTCCCGGGAACACGCTGAACGGTGGCGTCTGCGGGCGAGTGCTGAACGTGGCCTACGGCGACGGCATCCTGCTCGAGGGCGTCAACTTCTTCAGCGTCGATGCCAAGGTGCGCTTCAGCGACCCGCAGACCGGCAATCCGGTCCGCGACGTCGACACCCAGGTCTGGGGTGATGTGGACACTCCGGTGACCGATTCGAACGGGCAGCTGATCAACGACTGCCGCGTCGACGACCGCTTGACCTTCAGCATCCCCGACGATCTCGCGCCTGGCACCTACTGGATCCAGGTCGTCGTGCCGAACACGACCGGCATCTCCCAGTACGGTCCCGAGCTCACCTCGACGACCGAGTTCCTCAACGTCGTCCCCTCTCCGAACGAGCGCTTCGAGATCGTGACCGAGTGGATCAGTGCCCGCGAGGAGACCTCGCCGGCCTGGTGGGGCTCGGACGAGGTCGGCTTGCACACGATGGCGGCGGCGTTCGACACGAACCTGCAACTGATCGACATGCCCGACTTCATCGATCCGAGCTTTCGCCCGCTCGCGCAAGACCGGCGCTTCAAGGACTTGGAGAGCGTCGACTTCGACTCGGGCACCAGCCGCGACATCACGCGGCCGGTGTTCCAGCCCGACAAGCCCTGGCTCGGCATGACGCTGGTCGTGCTCGGCGACGAGATCGACAGCTCGAGCGCCTACCACCACGAGGTCACGAGCACGTGGGACAACTTCGTCAACATCGTCAAGGAGGAGCTGCCCTACATCAGCGCGGCGTTGGGCGGCGCGGGCGGGGATCTGCTGAAGAACTTCTCCTGGACGAAGGTGATCGTCGAGGGCATCGCCCTCCTCATCCTGGCGGGCATCGATGCCCTGATTGCCTGGTGGGCACCGGCGGACCCGATCATCAGGGACACGATCGCGCTGTCGATCAACGACTTCGCGACGCTGACGAGCGCCAACTCGCCGGCGCCCGCGCCGACGACTTACGACCAGCCGGACGGGATCAAGGTCGACGTCAACAAGACGATTCCACCGGTGAAGGGGCCGCTCGAGTACCACGAGACGCGCCAGTACCGCTGTGCCGACCAGGACAGCGCGTACGAGATCAAGTACCGCTTCGCTCGCACCGCCTGAGGTTTCCGTGGCGGCTGGAACTGTTGGCTCGCGCCGGGACTAGCCCTCTTCGGTGCTCCAGCGGGCGACGTCGCGGATCGAGACGATCCCGACCGCGCGGCCGTCGTCGACGATCGGGACGTGGCGGAAGCCGTTGTCGAGCATGATCTTCGCGGCCTCGTCCGCGCTCGCGCCGGGCGCCAGCGTGATCGGGTCGGAGGTCATCCACTCGCGCACGCGCGCCTCGCTCGAATGGACGCGACCGGCAACCGCGCGCGTCAGGTCGCGCTCGGTGACGATGCCGACGAGCGTGCCGTAGTCCGAGACCACGGCCGAGCTGACGCCGCGCTCGACCATCTTCTGCGCGGTCTCGCCGATCGTGTCCGACGGCTCCACCGTCAACACGTCGCTGGTCATGATCTCGCCGACGGTGCTGCTCACGCGGCGAGCGTAACATCGCTTGCCACTGCGACGAGGGTGTCGAGCAGCTCGGCCAGCTCCGCTCGTACGCCGCCGTCGACGAGCTTGCCGAGCTCGTCGAAGCGCATGAACGCCTCGGGCACCAGCACCTCGGGCTGCTCGAGCACGTTCGCGCGCGAGAACTCGAGCGCGGCGCGGAGCTGCTCCTGCGCCCGCGCCGTGCCGCCGCGGCCCGTCGAGGCGCCCATGATCGCGACCGGCTTGCCGGTGAGCGGCGAGGCCAGCGGCGGCCGCGAGGCCCAGTCGATCGCGTTCTTGAGCACGCCGGGGACGCCGCGGTTGTACTCGGGCGTCGCGATCAGCAGCGCGTCCGCGTCGCGGATCGCCCCCTTGAACGCGACGACGGAATCGGGATCGCCGACAGCCTCGACGTCGCCGTCGTAGAACGGCAGGTCGCGTAGGTCGCGCTCGACGAGCTCCACGCCGTCCGGCAGGAGCTCGCGGGCAGCCCGCAGGAGGGCTCGGTTGTACGAGCTCCCGCGCAGGCTGCCGGCGATTCCGAGGATCCGCACCGTTGTTACGCCTTGACGGCCGAGGCGGCCGCGGTGATCTCGACGGTGGTGGAGCCCCAGTCGAACGAGCCGCGCGCGTCGAGCAGGAGCCGGTCGTCGCCGGCCTTGCCCTGGCCGCGCCCGCGGATCGTGCCTTCGAGCTCGACCTCGAACGGCTGCTCCTTGACGAACAGGTTCCCGCGGATTGCGAAGCGCTGCTCGTCGAGCGCCTCGACGGCGGTCGACTCGAAGCGGATCTCCGGGGCCGTGGCCGCGTCGAGGAAGT
The DNA here is from genome assembly GCA_035702625.1 of Gaiellaceae bacterium. Lineage (GTDB taxonomy): Bacteria > Actinomycetota > Thermoleophilia > Gaiellales > Gaiellaceae > AC-32. Next base: position 7,112 of record DASSQG010000144.1, read on the forward strand.
CGGGCGAGATCAGGTGCGCGTCGCGCTGCTCCTGGTCGGTGCGCAGCGAGTCGACGCGGATCGTCCCCGCGATCGACGGCTGCTCGCCGCCCTCGAGCCGGCCTTCGAACTGCGTGAAACGACCGTTGATCGTGCTGAAGAGGTCGCTCGTGTCGGTGACCTGGAAACCGATCGTCGAGTGGACGGGGTCGACCGCCCAGGTGCCGGTCGGGATGATCTCGGCGGTGGTGATGGTGGGCATCTCTGGCTCTCTCCTTTTCGGTGGGCTATACTTGAGCTGTCAACAATGTAGCAGAGAAGGTTGAGGCGTCAAGTATTGAGCACACAAGTACCCCAGCGCACGGTTCCGGAGATCCAGACCTGGGTCGCGCTCCTGCGTGCGCACGCGTCGAGCACGCGGCGCTTCAACGCCGAGCTCGTCGCCCAGCACGGACTGACGCTGAACGACTACGAGGCGCTGCTCCACCTCTCGCGCGCGGAGGGCAAGCGCCTGCGCCGCGTCGACCTCGCCGAGAGCGTCCTGCTGACGCCGTCCGGGATCACGCGGCTGCTCGAGGGCCTGGAGCGCGCCGGCTACGTCGAGCGCGCCTCGTGCCCGAGCGACGCGCGCGTCACCTACGCGCAGCTGACCGACGACGGCGAGACGAAGCTCCGGGAGGCGGCCGACACGCACGTGGCCGACATCCGCGAGTTCTTCCGTGACCGCTTCTCCAAGGACGAGCTGACGGCGCTCGGCCGCCTGCTCGAGCGTCTGCCGCTCGACCCGGCGGACGACCTCAGCTGCACCCCGTAGAAGAAAACCTCGCAAAGAGCGCACTTGACCGATTTGCGCCTCTTGCTGGGACCTGTCCGGGCCGTTAGGTTGCCGCTTGCGCCG
>DASSQG010000145.1:0-3666 GCA_035702625.1 Gaiellaceae bacterium
ACCGCCTCGGGCGAGCGGATCTTCCAGATCATGGACGAGCCCGAGGAGATCGCCGACGCGGCCGACGCGGTCGAGCTGCCGCTCGGCCGCGGGGAGGTGCGCTTCGAGGATGTGGGCTTCGAGTACCTCGAGGGGCACCCGGTGCTCGACGGCGTGACCCTCGACGTCGCGCCGGGCCAGACGATCGCGCTGATCGGCCAGACGGGGTCCGGCAAGACGACGCTCACCTCGCTCGTGCCTCGTTTCTACGACGTGACGACGGGGCGCGTGCTCGTGGACGGCGTCGACGTCCGCGACGTGAGGCTCGAGTCGCTGCGCCACGCGGTCGGCGTCATCTCCCAGGACCCGTTCCTCTTCTCGGCCAGCGTGCGCGAGAACATCACCTTCGGCGCGCCCGACCTCGACGACGCGGAGGTCGAGCGGATCGCGCGGCTCGCCCAGGCCCAGGAGTTCGTCGAGCGGCTGCCGGACGGCTACGACACGATCATCGGCGAGCGCGGGATCACGCTCTCGGGCGGCCAGCGCCAGCGGCTCGCGATCGCGCGGGCGCTCGCCGTCGACCCGCGGATCCTGATCCTGGACGACGCCACCGCCTCCGTCGACGCCACCACCGAAGCTCGCATCCGCGTCGGTCTGCGCGAGGCGATGCGCAACCGGACGACGCTGATCATCGCGCACCGGCTCTCGACGATCGCGCTCGCGGACGAGATCGTCGTGCTCGACGACGGCCGGATCGCCGCCCGCGGCACGCATGACGAGCTGCTCGAGACGAGCCCCGTCTACCGCGACATCTACGAGCACGGGCTGCTCGAGCGGCAGTTCGCCGACGCAGTCGAAGCGCGCGCAGGCGAGGAAGAAGAAGCGCTGGAGGCGGCGTCGTGAAGCGCCTATGGACAGATCGGCACGCAATCGGCGCGGCCGCGTCACAGACCCGCGCGCCCGCGCCGGGTACCGTCGACACCGAGGGTGGCGGGTTCAACCCCGCCCTGTTGATGGGTGGGGGTGCGGGTTTGCTTCTGCTCGCCGCGGCGCACGAGGAGCGATCTGCATGAGGGTCTGGCAGCCGGGCGGCCACCTGATGCGCGACCGCACGGCGGAGGTCGAAGACTGGTCGTGGCACAGCACGCGCCGGCGCCTCGGGACGCTCGTCCGGCTGACGAAGCCCTACCGCGGGCGGACGATCCTTTCGATCTTCTCGCTGCTGCTCGCGACCGCGACGGCGCTCGCGCCGCCGTACCTGTCCAAGTACGCGGTCGACGACGGGATCAAGAACCAGAACCTCCAGGCGCTCTGGTGGATCGTCGCGGCGTTCCTGATCGCCGGCCTCCTCAACTGGGGCATGAGCTACGCGCAGACGTACCTGACGGGCTGGGTCGGCGAGCGGATCCTGGCCGACCTCCGCAACCGCCTCTTCGACCACCTGCAGAACCTGTCGCTCGGCTTCTACGAGCGCAACCGCGCCGGCGTGCTCATCAGCCGCCTGACAAACGACGTCGAGGCGATCGACCAGCTCGTCACCGACGGCGTGACGAGCCTCGTCCAGAACACCCTCATGCTCCTCGGCACGGCGATCCTGCTCTTCGTGCTCGACTGGCGGCTCGCGCTCGCGACGCTGATCGTGTTCCCGTTCATGAGCGTCGCGACCGCGATCTTCCGCAGCCGGTCGGGGCGCGCGTACTCGGCCGTGCGCGAGCGGCTCGGCCTCGTCACCGCCACGCTGGCCGAGGACATCGCCGGCATGCGCGTCGTCCAGGCGTTCACGCGCGAGCAGACGAACATCCGCAACTTCGAGCAGGTCACGGAGCGCTACCGCCTCGCGAACATGGAGACGGTCGTCCTCAACGGGCTCTACTTCCCGTTTGTCGACCTGCTCTCGACCGCGGCGCTGGCGATCGTGCTCGGCTACGGCGGCCACCTCTACTTCCAGGACGCGGTCACGCTCGGGACGCTGTTCGCCTTCATGCTCTACGTGCAGAACTTCTTCGACCCGGTGCAGCAGCTGTCGCAGCTCTACGGGACGTTCCTCTCGGCGACGGCGGCCCTCGACAAGATCATGGACGTGCTCGACAAGGAGCCGGAGGTCGTCGACCGTGCGGCAGCAATCGAGCTGCCGCGGGTCGAAGGGCACGTCCGCTTCGAGCACGTCCGCTTCGGCTACGGGGACGGCGACGACGTCCTGCACGGGCTCGATCTCGACGTTCCCGCCGGCACGACCGTGGCGCTCGTCGGACATACCGGCGCCGGCAAGTCCACGATCGCCAAGCTGCTCGCGCGCTTCTACGACCCGCGGGAGGGCGCGCTCACGATCGACGGCCACGACCTGCGCGACGTCACGCAGGCCTCGCTCCGCCGCCAGCTCGGGATCGTGCCGCAGGAAGGCTTCCTCTTCGCGGGCACCGTCACGGAGAACGTCGCCTTCGGGCGGCCGGACGCGACGCCGCAGGAGGTCGTGCGCGCGGCCGAGACGATCGGCGCGCACGACTTCATCCTCCGGCTCGAGGACGGCTACGAGACGCAGCTCCAGGAGCGCGGCACGCGCCTCTCGCTGGGGCAGCGCCAACTCGTGGCGCTCGCGCGCGCGCTGCTCGCCGACCCGCGGATCCTGATCCTCGACGAGGCGACCTCGTCGGTCGACATCGGCACCGAGCGCAAGATCGAGCAGGCGTTGCGGACGCTGCTCGCCGGGCGCACCGCGTTCGTGATCGCCCACCGCCTCTCGACGATCCGCGACGCCGACCTGATCGTCGTGCTCGAGCACGGCCGGGTGGTCGAGCAGGGCACGCACGACGAGCTGATGGCGCAACGCGGCCTCTACACGTCGCTCTACGGCGACTGGGCCGCGGACGTCGCCTGAGGCACGACTTCGTGACGAACGCCTCGCGTCCCTGAGACGAGGGATCCGTGGTGCGCGCAGGCGGCCCGATCCTCGGGTCGGTGCAACGCATCCGCCTGACCGTGCTCGCGCTCTTCGCGGCCGCAGCCATCGCGCCGGCCGCGCTCGCCTGCCCGAAGGGGTACTCCTACGCCGGGCTCTACAGCGCCTCTCGCGCGTCCGGCATCGCCGCGACGATCAGCATGCTCGGCGCGCCGGCCGCGTACGGCGAGTCGAGCCACGTCGCGGGCTGGGTCGGCGTCGGCGGCCCCGGGCTCGGCCCGAACGGCGCGGACGAGTGGCTTCAGGTGGGCCTGGCGACCTTTGGCAGCTCGGCCGGCGGACACCTGTACTACGAGCTCGAGCGGCCAGGGGCGCCGCCGCAGTACCAGGAACTGGCATCGGGGATCGTCCCCGGGATTCGCGTCCGCGTGGCCGTGATGGAGCTCCCGTACGCTCGGAACCAGTGGGTCGTCGTCTCGCCCACCGGTGTCTCCGGGCCCTTTTACCTCCCGCGCAGCCACCGCGCCTTCGCTCCGGTCGCGACGGCCGAGAGCTACGCCGAGACGCAGCGCTGCAACCGCTACGCGTACCGGTTCGACGGGCTGCAGCTCGCCCGCCGGGACGGAACGTGGCAGACGATGCGACGCGCCCAGACCCTGCAGGATCCGGGCTGGCGCCTGCGCCGCAACGGCGCGGCGTTCAGCGCCACCGCCGCGTGACCCCGGCTACACTGAGGCCCGCCGCAACGGCACGTTGCGGGGTCGTCTAACGGTAGGACGCTCGGCTCTGGA
>DASSQG010000146.1:0-5971 GCA_035702625.1 Gaiellaceae bacterium
GGCCCAGCAGGACGCGCTCCTGCCCGCGGTCGAGGAGGGGCTTGTCACGCTGATCGGAGCGACGACCGAGAACCCGTACTTCGAGGTCAACTCGGCGCTGCTCTCGCGCTGCCAGATCTACGAGCTCGAGCCGCTCGGCGATGAGGAGCTGCGCGAGATCGTCGGCCGCGGCGCGGTGGCGCTGGCGGTCGAGGTGCCGGGCGACGTGGTCCGCCTCGTCGCGCGGAGGGCCGGCGGCGACGCGCGAAACGCGCTCAACATCCTCGAGCTGGCCGTCCAGACCGCGCGGGCCGAGGACGCGCCGGTGGCCGACCAGCACGTCGAGGACGCCGCGCGCAAACGCCCGCTCGTCTACGACAAGGGCGGCGACGCGCACTACGACTTCATCTCGGCCTTCATCAAGTCGATGCGCGGCTCCGACCCGGACGCCGCCGTCTACTACCTCGCGGCGATGCTCGAGGGCGGCGAGGACGCGCGCTTCGTCGCCCGGAGAATGATCGTGCTCGCCTCCGAGGACATCGGCAACGCCGACCCACGGGCGCTGCTCGTGGCGGTGGCAGCGGCGCAGGCGGTCGAGCACGTCGGCCTGCCCGAAGCGCGGCTCAACCTGGCCCAGGCAGCGATCTACCTCGCGCAGGCGCCGAAGTCGAACGCGTCCTACGTCGCGATCAAGGAAGCGACGGCCGACGTGCGCGAGCTCGGGCAGACGAGGCCGCCGGACGCGCTCCGCGACGCCAGCTACTACGGCGCGAAGAAGCTCGGCCGCGGCCAAGGCTACGTCTACCCGCACGAGGATCCGCGCGGCTTCGACGTCGATTACCTGCCGGAGCCGCTGAAGGGCAAGAAGTACTACCGGCCGCGCGACTCCGGCGAGGAGAGCGATCCGGGATAAGGCGCGCACCTGGCGTCTACGGCTTCAGCAGCACCCGCAACGGCGCGCCGACCGACCAGTACGGCCGTCTGATCTACCTCGACAGCCTCGACTCCCCGTACGGCAAGGGCTGGCAGCGGGTGAACTCGTTCCTGCCTCACCGCCCGAACGGCGTCTGGTGTGTCGGCCTCTACCCGTACCGCCACCACACACCGGCGGACGGCTCGCAGTACCGCGTGACGCTCGTCGGCCCAGGTGGCGCCCGGGCCTGCGCTACTCTCGGCGCCGGGTCGAAGTGAGAAGGGTCGCCGCCATTCACCTCGCGGCCGCGTCGACGCTCGTGGTCGCGCTGGCCGGGGCAACCGGACTGACGCACGCCGCCTCGCCGGCCGCGCTGCCGTGCGTCCAGCCGGCCCAAACGGCATGGATCGACTACGGCGACAAGTGGGTGCCGTTCAGGCGGCTCTTCTTCCGTCCCGGTCTCGCCGTTGCGCTCGCGCACGACGCACCGGGGGCGGACGCACGCCGCCGTGGGGCGCAGCTCGCCTTCTGGGCGATGGCGCTGCGCCGCGCGGTCGGGACGCCGGCGCATCCCGTCGATCCGAGCACGATCCCGGCCGCGACGTCGCGGCTGATGGACGACGCGGTGCGTGTGACCGGCTGCTCGACGCCGGTCGTCGGCCTCAACGAGCTGTTCGGCGCCCAGCGCGCAACGCCCTGGCGTCCGGCGAACGCGCGCTACCGGGCCGACGTCCTCGCGCTCGTCCAGGCGCTGGCCGCGCGAGGGGCGCAACCGCAGCTCCTGATCTCGCAGGCAGCGGCCACGGGCGGCGCGGCCGCGAGCTGGTGGCGCGCCGTCGCGCAGTCGGCGACGATCGTCCGCGAGCTGTACCTGCCCGCGCCCTCGCTGCACGCCCTCGGCACCGCGAGAGGGAGCGTCTACATGCGCTTCCAGCTGCGGCGCGCGGTGCGGAACCTCACCACGATTGGCATACCCAGCAGCCGCGTCGGCATCGTCCTCGGCTTCCAGAAGGGCGTCGGCGGGCGGCTGGGCCTGGCCGCACGGCCGTGGTTCGACGTCGTCAAGCTCGAGACGCTCGCGACGAAGCAGGTCGCCGCCGAGCTCTCGCTCGCGTCCGTGTGGTCGTGGGGCTGGGCCACGTTCCCGGGCAGCCGCGCCGACGCCGCCACCGAGCGCGCCGCCTGCGTCTATCTCTGGACGCGCGACGAGAGCCTCTGCGACGGGCCGGGTGCAGCGGGCAAGGGGTTCGACCGGTCGCTCGCACAGCCCGCCGAGGAGACGCGCCTGCGAGTCACGCTCCGGGTCCTGAGCTCACGTCACCCGGCGTGGTTCGAGGCGACCTCGTCCGCGAAGCTCGCGTCGCGGATCGCGTTCCTCCAGGTGCGGCGGGGCGGCAAGTGGCTGAGCGTGCGGCGACTGCAGCTCAGCCCATTCCACCCGCAGAAGATGCGCGTGCCGCTCGCCAACGGCAGGTACGTCGCGCGGCTGTACGTCGCCCCCGAGAACGCACCGCGGGGCAAGGCGCTGTGGAGCGCCTCCCAAGCCTTCCGCGTGCACTGAGGGCCGGCCGATAGCCTCGGCTCTCAGCCCAGCGACGAAGGGAAGGCGATGGCAGTCGAACGACGAGCTCACGCGACGTGGGAAGGCGACTTGCGCAGCGGCAGCGGCAGCTTCGACCTGACGAGCAGCGGCGCGATCACCGGCCAGGCGGTGACGTTCGCGTCGCGCTTCGAGCCCGAGGCGGGCGGCAAGACGAGCCCCGAAGAGCTGATCGCGGCCGCACACGCGACCTGCGTCTCGATGGCGCTGGCCAACGGCCTCGCCCAGGCAGGGCATCCGCCGACGCGGCTCGAGGCCGAGGCGGTCGCCACGCTCGACCAGACCGACGCCGGCTTCCGGATCACGAAGATGCAGCTGACGATGCGCGGCGAGGTCGACGGAATCGACGACGCCGAGTTCGAGCAGGCAGCGCAGGCGGCGAAGGACGGCTGCCCGGTCTCGAACGCGCTCGGTGGCGTCGAGATCTTTCTCGACGCGTCGCTCGTGTAGACGGCTAGTCCGAGCCGCGCAGGATCCGGTTCGCGGCGAACGCGCCGAAGCCGCCGCCCATACCGCGGTAGGCCTCTGCGGCGCGTTCCACGTCGTACTCGGTGCGGCGGAACGTGAAGTCGCCGTCGTCGCACGTCGCCCACGCCGAGCGGGTGTCGCCGTCGAGTGGCATTCCCACGCTGCCCGGGTTCAAGAGCGCCGTCCCGGCGGGCCCGGGGCGGCGGAACTGCTGGTGGCTGTGGCCGAAGACGACGAGGCGGTCGTGCACCCCGGCCAGCATCCGCTCCTCGTCCGGCTCGCGCGCCGGCGCGAAGCTCGAGACGTCCGAGAGGGGTGAGCCGTGGACGAAGAGCACGCCGTCGACCTCGGCCTGCGGCGGCAGGCCGTACAGCCAGTCGACCACGTCGTCGGGCAGGCCGCCCGTGAAGAGCGCGTAGGACTCCATCACCTCCGGCCGGTCCTCCGGCGGCTCCCGCAGCCACCGTTCGCCGTTGCCGCGGATCCACGTCGCCTCGGGCAGCTGCTTCAGCCGCTCGAGCGTCTCGAGCGGCCACGGGCTCGGCGTGCCGTAGTCGCCGCCGAGCAGCCAGCGGTCGACGCCGATCTCGTCGGCTTCGGCGAGCACCCGCTCGAGCGCCGGCAGGTTGCCGTGGATGTCGTAGAGGACGCCCAGCACGCGCGGATAGTCTGACCTCGATGCGGCTGCACGTGCACGAGTGGGGCGACGGCGGCGCGCCGCCGGTCGTGTGCGTCCACGGCGTGTCCGCGCACGGGCGGCGCTTCCGCAAGCTGGCCGAGGAGCGTCTGGCGACGCGGTTCCGTGTGCTCGCGCCCGACCTCCGCGGACACGCGCAGTCGGAGTGGGAGCCGCCGTGGAATCTCGAGACGCACCTCGACGACCTGCTGGAGACCATCGACGAGCTCGGGATCGGCCCGTGCCCGTGGATCGGGCACAGCTTCGGCGGACGGGTGGTGCTCGAGCTAGCGGCGCGTGAGCGCGCGCGTCTGACCGCGGCCGTGCTGCTCGATCCCGCGATCCAGATCCTCCCGCACGTCGGCTTCGACTTCGCGCAGGAGTCCGCGAAAGATCACTCGTTCGCGTCCCTCGACGAGGCGGTGGACGCCCGCCTCGCAAGCGGCGCGCCGACGCCGCGATCGTTCGTCGAGGAGGACGCGCGCGACCAGCTCGCGCCGTCGCCGGACGGCCGGCTCCGCTGGCAGGTCTCCCGAGCCGCGGTCGCAGCGATGTACGGCGAGATTTGCCGCGAGCCGCCGCCTCCGACCGTGCTCGCCGGGCTGCCGTCGCTGCTGGTTCACGCCGAGCAGTTCGGCCTCGTGCGCGAAGAGCAGCTGGAGGAGTACGCGCGGGCGCTCGGCGACATCGAGATCGTCGGAGTGCCCGGCGGGCACATCGTCTACTGGGACGCCTACCAGGAGACCGCGGACGCGGTGGAGACGTTCCTCATTCGACACACTTCCGTTTCACACGCGTGAGTCGCTCGCGGCTACGCTGACCTGCGAGGGGGAACCAAGGCGGGGACCCCGGGGAAAGGTTCCCGCGCGTGTCACAGAATGCGGGCGCCGAGCGCGCTTGCGACCAGCTCGACCGCCAACTTCGCCGTCTCGTTCTCGCGGTCGAGGATCGGGTTCACCTCGACCACCTCGAGCGAGCTGAGCACGCCGGCCTCGGCGACGAGCTCCAGTGCGAGGTGGGCCTCGCGGTACGACAGGCCGCCGCGCACCGGCGTGCCGACGCCGGGGGCCACGTCTGGATCGAGCACGTCCAGGTCGAGGCTGACGTGCACGAAGCCGCCGCCGGCGACGTGCTCCAGCGCCTGCCGCAGCGCCGGCTCGACTCCCTGCCGGTCGAGGTCGCTCATCGTGAAGACGAGCGCGTCGAGGTCGGCCAGCAGCTCCCGCTCGCCCGGGTCGAGCGACCGCACGCCGACGAGGGCCACTCGCTCGACGGCCGGCAGCGGGTACTCGTCGCTCTCGAACTCGGTGCCCGCCAGTCCGAGCGCCGCGGCGAGCGGCATCCCGTGGACGTTGCCGCTCGGGGAGGTCTCCGGCCGGTTCAGGTCCCCGTGGGCGTCCAGCCAGAGCACCCCGCCAGGGCCGTGCGCTCGCGCCATCCCGCCGAGCGTTCCGAGCGCGACCGAGTGATCGCCGCCGAGCACGAGCGGCAGATAGCCCTCTTCCGCGGCACGGGCGACGAGCGCCGCGATCCGCTCGCACGTCGCCTTGATCTGCGGCAGGTACCGCATCCGCACGTCGACCATCTCCGTCGCCTCGGGCACTGCGGTCTCGACGTCGCCCCAGTCCTCGACACGCCGGCCAAGCTCCTCGATCCGCTCGTCGAGCCCTGCGTACCGGATCGCCGAGGGGCCCATGTCGACGCCGCGCCGGCCGGCGCCGAGGTCCAGCCCGGCCCCGATCACCGCGACCGGCTGATCCTGCGTTTCTCGACTCCGCACGGCGGCAAGGCTAGCGTTGTCACTGATGGATCTCCCGCCGTCGGAGAACAACCACATCCGCGTGCTGATCGCCGACGACGACCGTCCGTTCCTCGAATCGCTCTGGGAGCTGATCGACGGTCAGCCGGAGCTGACGGTGATCGGCGCAGCGGCAGACGGCCTCGAGGCGATCGAGCTCGCCGACCAGCTCGACCCCGACGCGGTCGTGCTCGACCTGCACATGCCCCTTCTCGACGGTGTCAGCGCAGCGGCGCGGCTGAGGCGCGACCATCCGAGCCTCTGCCTGATCGCGCTGACCGGCGACGACGAGCCGGCGCTGCACCGCGCCGTGCGCGAGGCCGGCGCCGACGAGGTCCTGCTCAAGAGCGAGCTCGTCGACGGCCTGCTCGAGCGCCTCTCGACGGTGCGGCCTGGGAGTTGATGGCGAGGGCCGGGATCGAACCGGCGACACCACGGTTTTCAGCCGTGTGCTCTACCAACTGAGCTACCTCGCCGCGGCCGCGTAGTGTAGCCACGAGCCGGCGAAAAAAGGACGTCCGGGCCGGTGCAACCGCG
>DASSQG010000147.1:0-4014 GCA_035702625.1 Gaiellaceae bacterium
AACGCCCGCGCGGACGACTACATGCTGGCCGTGGTGCTGTTCGCCTCGGCGCTGTTCTTCGGCGGCATCAGCACGAAGCTCTCCACGCGCAACGCGCGACTGCTGACGCTCGGCCTTGGGTGGGCGCTGCTCGTTGGGACGCTGATCTTCCTCGCGACCCTTCCGGTGCACCTGACGACCTGACGTCTACGTGGCCGGGCGCTCGTAGCTGATCCGCTCCCGCAGCCTGCCGTCGTCGGCCGGGTCGAACCAGATCGAGATCATCACCACACCGCGTGACGCCGGCGAGTCCGCCCGTTCCGCCGACTCCAGCGCAGCGGCGAGGCCGCGGTCGGCGATCGCGGTCAACGCTGCCCTGTTGGCCGCTCGCTCGGCGGCGTCGTGAGCGCGGTCCCAGCAGCGGACCTCGGCGTGAAGCTCCTCGCCGTCCTCGCGTCGGATCAGGTAGTCGACCGCCCAGCCGTGCTGGGAGGTGTCGGTCAGGTCGTGTGTCTGGACGAGATCCGCCATCACGCAGCCCTCCGTTGCTCGAGAGGATCCGGGAGCACGACCAGCTCGTCGACGAGGTCGAGGCCCTCCGGCCGGTGGGTGATCAGGAGCACGCAGCGCTCGCCTGCAGCCGCGAAGACGTCCTCGACCAGGCGCTGCGCCGTCGGTGGATCGAGGTGGGCGGTCGGCTCGTCGAGCACGAGGACCTGCGCATCGGTCAGGAGTGCCCGGGCGAGCGTGATCCGCTGGCGCTGGCCGCCCGAGAGCTCGCGCCCCCGCTCGCCGACGTGCGTATCGAGGCCGTCCGGTAGCGAGCGCACCCAGTCGAGGATCCGCGCGGAGCGCAGCGCCGCCTCCAGTTCTTCGTCGCTTGCGTCCGGGCGCGCGACGCGAAGATTCGCGCGGATCGTCGTCGCGAACAGATGGGCGTCCTGGCCCGAGACGGTGATCGCGCACCGCACGTCCTCGAGCCGGTAGTCGCGCAGGTCGTGGCCGGCGAGCGTGACGTGTCCCGACTCGGGGTCGACGAAGCGGAGCAGCAGGTTCGCGACGGTCGTCTTGCCGCTGCCGCTGCGACCGAGGAGCGCGATCCGCCGACCCGGCTCGAGCCTGAGGCTCAGGCCGTCGAGCGCGAGCCGCTCGCCCGGGGAGTAGCGGACGGCGACGTCCTGGAGCTCGACGGTGTAGGGCGACGCCGGCGCGGGGAGCGGGTCGGCCGGGTCCGTGACCGCGGGCTCCTGGTCGACGAGCTCGAGGATCCGCTCGCCGGCGGCAAGGGTCACGCGCAGCTGGCGGAGTGCCTCCGGCAGCGGCTGCACGGCCTCGAACGCCGCGAGCGCCGCGAGCGCGAGGAGGGCGATCAGGACACGATCGAGGCTGCCGACGGCGTGCGCGTCGACCGCAAGGGCCAGGACGCCCGCCACCGTGAGCCCGGTGACCACGAGTCGCAGGCCGTCGCCGGTACCGTCGGCCGCGGCCGCCCGGCGCGCGCCTCGCACGAGGCTGCGGTCTGCCGTCCGGAGTCGCTCGAGCCGGTCGTCGCGGCGGCCGTAGGCCACGAGCTCCTCGCTCCCCGCCAGCGTCTCGACGAGCTCCGCGCCGAGCGCGCCTTTCGCTGCGGCCTGGCGCTGGGATGACCTGGCGGCGAGCCCGGCCGCGACCGCCGGCACGAGCACGCCGGCGACGAGCAGGCCGGCCGCGAGCACGAGCCCGGCGACGGGGAGGATCGCCGCGAGGACGCCGACGCTCACGGCGCCCGCAAGCACGGCGACGACGGGCGGCAGCAAGCCGCGGAGGTAGAGGTTCTGCAGCGAGTCGACGTCCGCGACGAAGCGCGCGAGCAGGTCGCCGTGGCGGCGGTCCTGCAACTGCGTCGGCGAGAGCGGCGCGATTCGCTCGTAGACCCGCGCGCGGGCGTTGCCGAGGCTGCGCAGCGCGATGTCGTGGGAGGTCAGGCGCTCGAGGTACCGGGTCACCGGCCGGGCGAGCGCGAAGAAGCGGACGCCGACGATCGCGACCGTCAGCGAGAGCACCGCCGGCCGCTCCGCCGCCCTCGAGATGAGGTAGCCCGCGGTCGCCATCAGGCCGACGCCGAACAGGATCGTGACCGCGCCCAGCACCGCGGCGAGGGCGAGCCGCGGGCGCGACACGTGCCCGAGCGCCGTCAGGCGGCGGACCGTGGTCATGCCGCCTCCTCGCGCACGGTGTCGCCGCCGAGGAGCACGATCCGGTCTGCGTGGGCCACGAGCTCAGGCCGGTGGGCGATCAGGAGCACGGTCCGGCCGGAGCGCAGCCGCTCGACCGCCTCAGCGACCACGTCTGCGCTGGTGCGGTCGAGATCCGCGGTCGGCTCGTCGAGGATCACGAGCGGCGCATCGCGGAGGAACGCGCGTGCGAGCGCGATCCGGCGCCGCTCGCCGGCCGAGAGCGGGCGGCCGCCGTCGCCGACCAGCGTGTCGTAGCCGGACGGCAGCGCCTGGATGAACCGCGCCGCGCCCGCGAGCGCCGCTGCGTCGCGCACGGCCCGGTCGCTGGCCCGCTCGTCGCCGAGGCGGATGTTCTCGGCGACCGTGCCGCGGAAGATCGTCGGGTGCTGCGGCACCCACGCGACCAGCCGCCGCCACAGGTCGGTGCGGCACTCGGCCAGGTCGACACCGCCCACGGAAACTCGGCCCGACGCCGGCTCCGCCAGGCGCAGCAGCAAGCGGGCGACGGTCGACTTCCCGGCGCCGCTCGGCCCGACGAGCGCGACGGTCTCGCCGGGCAGCAGCTCGAGCTCGAAGCGGTCGAGCACCGGCTGGGGCCGCGAGGGGTACGCGAACGACACCGACTCGAGGCGAACCGGAGCGTCCCGTGCGCTCGGCGGCACGAGCCGCCCGCCGTCGCCGACCGCGGCCGGCCGCTCGAGCAGGTCGAGCATCCGCTCCGCGACCGCCAGCCCGTCGGCGCTCGCGTGGAACTGCGCGCCCAGCTGCCGCAGCGGCTGGTAGAGCTCGGGCGCGAGCACCAGCACCGTGAGGCCGGCCTGCAGGCCGAGGCTGCCGCCGTCGAGGCGGACGCCGACCGTCACCGCGACGAGGGCGACCCCGACCGTCGCCGCCAGCTCGAGCACCGAGCCCGAGAGGAAGCCGACCCGCAAGGTCGACATGGTCGTTTGCCGGTAGCGCTCGCCGACGCCGGCCAGCACGCCCGCCTGGGCGTCGCCGCGGTTGAACGCCTGGAGGGTCGGCAGGCCGCGGACGACGTCGAGGAAGTGCCCGGAGAGGGTGCTGAGCGCGTGCCACCGGTCGCGGGTGCGTTCCTCCGTGTAGCGCCCGATCAGCCACATGAAGACCGGGACGACCGGCAGCGTGACGAGCATCACTGCCGCGGACACGAGATCGATCGCGGCGACCCACACGAGCACCGCGACGGGCACGACCACCGCGAGCACGAGCTGCGGCAGGTAACGCGCGAAGTACGCCTCGAGCCCTTCGACGCCCTGCACCGCCGAAGCCGCGATCTCGCCGGCCTCCACGCCGTCGAGCGCGGCGGGGTCGCCGCGCAGCCTTTGCTCGACGACTCCCAATCGCAGCTCCGACAAGACCGATGCCGCCGCTCGCCGCCCGGCGAGCTCGAAGCCCCAGGCGAGCACGCCGCGGCCGGCGAACGCGAGCGCCAGCAGCACGAGGTCGCGCGAGACGGCATTTAGGGACGCGCCGCCGAACGCGGCGGCCACGATGCGCGCGAGCAGCGTCGCCTGGACGAGCACTAGCACAGCGCCGGCCAGGCCGAGCACGACGTCGAGAGTGAGCAGGCGGCGCACCGGCCGCGCGCGTCGCACGAGCCGCTTGTCGAGCGCGCGCATGCTCAGGCCGCGGGCGAGCCGCGGGTCGGAGACGCCGGCGCCAGCGTCGGTGCCCGCACCTCTTCGCCGCCCACCCGGGCGCGGAACACGTGGTACGTCCAGCCCTGGTAGAGCAGGATCAGCGGCACGAAGATCGCCGCGACGACCGTCATGAGGACGAGCGTGTAGTGCGCGGACGC
>DASSQG010000148.1:0-14206 GCA_035702625.1 Gaiellaceae bacterium
CGGACAGCTTCATCGTCGTCGGCGTGGCGATCCTCTTCGTCACGCTGCTGCTCGGCGAGACACGCTGAAGCTCGCAGTCCCGGACGAGGCCGCGGGCGAGCGGCTCGACCGCTTCCTCGCCTCGCTGCCGGAGGTCGGCTCGCGCGCCGCCGCGGAGCGGCTGGTCGAGGAGGGCGCCGCCCTCGTCGACGGTCGCGCCCGCTCGAAGAGCTACCGCCTCGCAGGTGGGGAGGAGGTCGAGCTGACGGTGCCGGAGCCCGAATCTGCGGAGCTCGAGCGCGAGGACGTGCCGCTCCGGATTGCGTTCGAGGACGAGCACCTGCTCGTCGTCGACAAGCCGGCCGGCGTCGTCGTGCACCCGTCGCCCGGCCACGCGAGCGGGACGCTGGTGCACGGCCTCGTCGGGCTCGCGGGCGGCGGGGAGGACGAGGAGCGGCCGGGGATCGTCCACCGGCTCGACCGCGACACCTCGGGCCTGCTCGTCGTCGCCCGCACCGACGAGGCGTTCGAGCGCCTGCAGGCGCTCGTCCGTGACCACGCGCTCGAGCGCCGCTACAAGGCGCTCGTCCGCGGCCGGCCGCGGTCGTGGGCCGGAAGGATCGAGGCGCCGATCGGGCGCGACCGCCGCGAGCCGACGCGGCACTCGCTCGACACGGACACCCCGCGCGACGCGGTGACGCACTTCGAGGTCGAGGAGCTGCTCGGGCGGCACGCGCTGCTCGACGTGCGCCTCGAGACCGGACGGACGCACCAGATCCGCGTCCACCTGGCGGCGATCGGCCTGCCCGTTGTCGGCGACCCGGTCTACGGGGTGCCCGACGAGGCGCTCAAGCGCCAGTTCCTGCACGCGTGGCGGCTGGCGTTCCCGCACCCGCTGACGGGCGAGGCGGTCGAGGTCGAGTCCCCGCTCCCACCGGACCTTCAGGCCGTTCTGCCGCGCTTCGCCTCGTAGAGGCGCCCGTCGGCGAGGCGGAAGAGCGCGTCGCCGTCGGTCGCCTCGTCGGGGAAGTGCGCGAGGCCGGCGCTGAAGGAGCAGCGCGGCAGCTCGTCGGCCGCGACGAGCTCGTCGACGCGGTCGTTCAGCCGGGCGATCAGGCGCGAGCCCGCCTCCTCGTCGGCCTCGACGAGGTAGGCGGCGAACTCGTCACCGCCCATACGGCCGGCGAGGTCGGAGCCGCGGAGCTGCTCGCGGAGCAGCTCGCCGACGCGCTGGAGGACGCGGTCGCCGGCCGGGTGGCCGAGCGTGTCGTTGATCTCCTTGAAGCGGTCGAGGTCGAGGAAGACGAGCGCGACGCCGTGCCCGTAGCGCGCCGCGCGCTCCAGCTCGACCTCCAGCTCGCGCACGAACGCCTGGTGGTGAAGGAGCCCGGTGAGCTGGTCGTGCCGCGCCTGGTGGGCGAGCTCGGAGGTCGCGCGGTCGAAGTAGGCGACCACGCACTCCGTCACGAGCCGGTCGATCGTCGTGTTCAGCCGCTGCTCGGCGGCGAGCACGTGCTCGGGGTCGAGCGCGGCCACGCGCCCGGCGACGAAGCGCCAGAGGACGCGCCGCAGGAGCAGGAACTCGGTCACGATCTCGCGCGGCGCGAAGCCCAGCGCCTCGCGCTCCCGGGCATGGTCGCGGGCCTGGACGGCCAGCGGGCTGCCGTGGCGGACTCGCTCCTCGGCGCGGGGGGCGGCCAGCTCGCGTCCCAGCTCCGCGACGAAGGTCGGCATGTCGCCGAGCTGGCCGAGGCGCCCGAGGCGCTGGAGCGAAGGGACCTGGTCGTCGAGGAGGCCTTCGTCGACGACGCCGAGCGCCAGGTCCCACGCCGACGCCTGGATCTCTGCCGAGAGCTCCTCAAACGCGTCTGAATCGCGCGTGCTCACAGGCACCATCATGGATCGGCGCACGGATGCCCGGACGTGAGCCTCCCGCTACAATTCGCGCGCTTTTTCGTCCCCGACCCGGCGACCCGGGCAGGTGGCGGTGCCGGCTCTGAGGCCGGTTCCACCAGTCCCCGCCGGTGCAGCGCACCCAACCACGGAAGGAAGCAGATGGCAGTCAGCATGCGAGAGCTCCTGGAGGCCGGCGTCCATTTCGGCCACCAGACGCGCCGCTGGAACCCAAAGATGCGCAGGTTCATCTTCGGCGAGCGCGGCGGGATCTACATCATCGACCTGCAGAAAACCGCCGCGTCGATCGAGGAGGCGCAGTCGTTCGTGCGCAACCTCGGCGAGCGCGGTGGCACCGTCCTCTTCGTCGGCACCAAGAAGCAGGCGCAGGACTCCGTCGAGGAGCAGGCCAAGCGGACGGGCATGCCGTACGTCAACCACCGCTGGCTCGGCGGCCTGCTCACCAACTGGCGCACGATCTCCGAGCGGATCGAGCACCTGCACGAGCTGCGCCGCCTGAACGACGAGGGCCAGCTCGAGCTGCTTCCGCCCAAGGAGCGGATCTCGATGCAGGGCGAGCTCGAGAAGCTCGAGGCCAACCTCGGCGGCGTCGCGGACATGCGCCGCCAGCCCGACGCCGTCGTGATCATCGACCTGCGCAAGGAGCAGCTCGCCGTCCGCGAGGCGCGCCGGCTCAACATCCCGGTGATCGCGCTCGTCGACACGAACTGCGACCCGGACGAGGCGGACTTCGTCATCCCGGGGAACGACGACGCGATCCGCTCGTGCAGCCTGGTCGTGCGCGCGCTCGGCGACGCGGTGGCGGAGGGCAAGAACCGCGCGACGCCCGCCGACTTCACGCCTCCGCCGGCCGAGCAGCAGCCGCAGCAGGAGGACGCGCCAGCCGAGCCCGCCGCGGCGCCCGAGGCCGCGCCCGAGCCGGAGGCTGCAGCCGCGCCCGAGCCGGAGCCCGCGCCCGAGCCGGAGCCGGAGCCTGCCCCCGTTCCCGACACGCCCAGCAAAGAGGAGAGCACGTGAGCCAGGTAGAGATTCCAGCCAGCCTCGTCAAGGAGCTCCGAGACCGCACCGGCGCCGGGATGATGGCCGCCAAACGGGCGCTCGAGGAGACCGAGGGAGACGTCGAGGCGGCGCAGCGGCTCCTACGCGAGCAGGGCATGGCCGCCGCCGGGAAGCGGGCCGGCCGCGCGACGACCGAGGGCGAGGTGCTCGCCACGATCTCCGGCAACGTCGGCGCGATCGTCGCCGTCGGCTGCGAGACCGAGCCGGTCTCGAAGAACGACGAGTTCCTCTCCTTCGCCGAGGCTGCGCTCGAGGCGGTCGAGAGCGACGGCGCCGAAGGTGTCTCGGCGCTCGAGGAGCGGCGGCTGGAGCTGATCGCGAAGATCGGCGAGAACGTCGAGGTCGCGGGCTCGGCGCGCATGGAAGCGGGCAACGGCGAGCTGCTGGCCGAGTACGTGCACCCCCCGGCGAACAAGATCGGCGTGCTCGTCCGGGTGAAGGGCTCCGACGGGGCTGCTGCCCGCAGGCTCGCGATGCACATCTCGTTCGCGGCACCGCGCTACCGCAGCGTCGACGAGGTGCCCGCCGAGGAGCTCGCGAGCGAGCGCGCGATCTACGAGAACCAGCCCGACGTGCAGTCGAAGCCCGAGGACGTCCGCGCCAAGATCGTCGAAGGCCGGCTGCGCAAGGAGTTCCTCTCGAGCGTTGCGCTGGGCGAGCAGTCGTGGATCCACGATCCCTCGCAGACGGTCGCGAAGGCGCTCGAGGAGGCCGGGCTCGAGGTGCTCGAGTTCGTCCGCTACGCGCTGGCCGAGTGACGGAGACCGCTCCGGCCGAGACCGAGCGGCCGTCCGGCGCGGCCTTCCACCGGGTGCTGCTGAAGCTCTCCGGTGAGGCGCTGATGGGCGACCGCGAGTACGGGCTCGACCCCGCGACCGTCGCGGCGGTCGCCGAGGAGATCGCAGCCGTCCAGCAGGAAGGCGTCGAGCTCGCCATCGTCGTCGGCGCCGGGAACATCTACCGCGGCATCGAGGCCGCCGCGGACGGCATGGATCGGGCCACGGCCGACTACGCCGGCATGCTCGCGACGCTCCTGAACGCGCTGGCGCTCCAGGACGCGCTCGAAGGGCGGGGCGTGCACACGCGGGTGCTGTCCGCGCTCGCGGCCGCCGAGGTGGCCGAGCCTTACATCCGACGGCGGGCGATCAGGCACCTCGAGAAGGGCCGCATCGTCATCTTCGCCGCCGGCACGGGCAACCCGTTCTTCACCACCGACACCGCGGCGGCGCTGCGCGCCCTCGAGATCAACGCCGAGGGGATCCTGATGGCGAAGCACGGCGTCGAGGGCGTGCTGGACGGCGACCCGCGCGTCGACCCGGGCGCGCGGCTGCTCCCGCAGCTGACCCATCTCGAGGCGATCGAGCGCGGCCTCAAGGTGATGGACACCACGGCGCTGTCCCTCTGCATGGACAACCGGCTGCCGATCTACGTGTTCGCCCTCGAAGACGGAAACATCCGTAGAGTCGTGCACGGCGAGCGGGTCGGCACCATCGTCTCGACCCCCTGACACCGAGGAGGCCGGAATGGCGATCGATGACCTGATTCAGGACGCGGAGCGGCGGATGCACAAGTCCGTCGAAGCGGCGCAAGGCGAGTTCACCACCCTGCGCACCGGCCGCGCGTCTCCGGCGCTGCTCGACCGCGTCCAGATCGACTACTACGGCCAGCAGACGCCGCTCAAGCAGCTCGCCACGATCAGCGCGCCCGAGCCGCGGATGCTGACGATCCAGCCGTTCGACCCGAACTCCGTCGCGACGATCGAGCGGGCGATCCAGGAGTCCGACCTCGGCCTGACGCCCTCGAACGACGGCAAGCTGATCCGCCTGCCGATCCCGCAGCTGACCGAGGAGCGGCGCAAGGAGCTCGTCAAGGTCGTCCATCGCATGGCCGAGGAGGGCAAGGTCGCCATCCGCAACGTCCGCCGCGACGCGATCCACCACCTGAAGGAGCTCGTCGACAACGGCGAGGTCGGCAGCGACGAGGAGCACCGCGCGGAGGACCGCGTGCAGAAGCTCACCGACCAGCACGTCACCGAGATCGACGAGCTGCTGAAGCGCAAGGAAGCCGAGATCATGGAGGTCTGACGCCTGCGCGCGCCAGACTCCCTCACCGTGGAACGCGGAGCGCACGAAGACAGCGCCCGCACCGTCGCGATCATCATGGACGGCAACGGCCGCTGGGCCGAGCGCCGCGGCCTGCCCGTCGCCGAGGGCCACCGCGCCGGGACGCGGGCGCTGCGGCGGACGGTGGAGGCGGCGATCGACCTCGGCGTCGAGACGCTCGTCGTCTACGCCTTCTCCACCGAGAACTGGTCCCGCCCCGACGAGGAGGTCGAGGACCTGATGGAGATCTTCGGCGAGACGATCGAGCGCGAGCTGCCCGATCTCGCGCGTCAGGGCGTGCGCGCCCGGTTCCTCGGACGGCGTGACCGCGCACCCGACGAGCTGCTTGAGCAGATGGAGCAGCTCGAGGAGGGGACCGCGCACAACGACCGGCTCAACCTCTGGATCGCGTTCGACTACGGCGGCCGCGCCGAGCTGGTCGAGGCGGCGCGCCGGCTCGTCGACTCGGGAGTCGAGCCGGACGAGGAGACGCTGCGCGCGAACCTGTACGCACCGGAGCTGCCCGACCCGGACCTGCTGATCCGGACGAGCGGTGAGCTCCGCATCTCGAACTTCCTGCTCTGGCAGCTCGCCTACGCCGAGCTCGTGTTCGTCGAGACGCTCTGGCCCGACTTCGGCGCCGCCGACCTCGAGCAGGCACTCGCTGCGTACGCCCGGCGCCGCCGCCGCTTCGGCGGAAGATGAGCTCCTTCTGGTCGCGCATCCTCGTGGCGGTCGTCGGCCTGCCCGTGGTCCTCGCCGTCGTCTGGCTAGGCGGCTGGTGGCTCTGCCTCCTCGCGATCGTCGCGGGCGTGATCGCGCTGCACGAGCTCTACGTGATGGCGAGGCCGCTGCGGCCGCTCGCGCTCGCGGGGTACGCCGGGCTTGCGCTGACGCTGCTCGGCGCGCAGCTCGGCGGGCCTGTGTGGATGGTCGGCGGCTTCCTCGCGACGATCGCCTTCGCGTTCCTGCTCAAAGGCGTCTCCGACACGCGGCAGTCGCTCACGGTCGCCGTCGCGACCACGTTGCTCGGCGTCGCCTGGGTCGGGCTCGGCCTCGCGTACGTGATGCTCCTGCGCGGGCTGCCGGAGCACGGGCGGCTGGCGATCTTCACCGTGCTGCTCGCGGTCTTCGGGGCCGACACGCTCGCGTTCTTCACCGGCCGCCTGATCGGGCGCCACAAGATGGCGCCGGTGATCTCGCCCGGCAAGACGTGGGAGGGACTGGCCGCCTCGACCGTCGCGGCCGTGCTGATCCCGTTCTTCGCGCTCTACAACCAGCACTTTCTCACCACCGGCGAGTCGCTCGTACTCGGCGCTGTGATCGCCGTCGCGGCACCGGTGGGCGACCTGTTCGAATCCGCGGTCAAGCGCGATTTCGGCGTCAAGGACAGCGGGCGCCTGCTCGCCGGCCACGGCGGCGTGCTCGACCGGATCGACGCACCGCTGTTCGCCGCCGTGGCGGCGTACTACGCGATTCTCGCGCTGACCTGATCCACAAGCGCGATCCGTTCGTACACTTGGACCAGATGACGCGAATCGCGCTGCTGGGGGCCACCGGCTCCATCGGCCGCCAGGCGCTGGAGATCGTCTCGGCACACCCGGAACTCGAGCTGGTTGCAGCCGCTTCCGGCTCGCAGCCGATCGACGGGCTCGCGCCGCTGACCCAGGTCGGCGGCGACCTCACCGAGCTGCTCGAGCGGACGCAGCCCGACGTCGTGCTGAACGCCGTCGTCGGTTTCGCCGGGCTGCCGGCCACTCTGTGGGCCCTGGAACACGGCGTCACGCTGGCGCTCGCGAACAAGGAGAGCCTCGTCGCCGCCGGCGAGCTCGCGCTCCAGGCGCAGGCACGCGGCGGCGGCCTGCTGCTGCCGGTCGACCGCGAGCACTCGGCGGCGTTCCAGTGCCTCGAGGGCCGCGGGCGCGAGCAGGTGCACTCGCTCGTGCTGACCGGCTCCGGCGGTCCGTTCCGCGGCCGCGTGCGCGACGAGCTCGACGACGTCACGCCCGAGGAGGCGCTCGCGCACCCGACGTGGCGGATGGGGCCGAAGATCACCGTCGACTCGGCCACGCTCGCGAACAAGGGTCTCGAGCTGATCGAGGCGCACTTCCTCTTCGGCCTGGCGTACGAGCGGATCGAGGTGGTGCTGCAGCCGACGTCGGTCGTCCACGCGCTCGTGCGGTTCCGCGACGGCGCCTCGCTCGCGCACCTCGGCTACCCGGACATGCGCGTCCCGATCGCGTTCGCATTGACCTATCCGGACCGGGCCGCGACGCCCGTCGAGCCGCTGGACTTCTCGCGCGGCCTCATGCTGGAGTTCGAGCCACCCGACCTCGAGACGTTCCCGCTGCTCGCGCTCGCGCGGCGGGCCGGCGAGCAGAGCGGCACCTACCCGTGCGCCTTCAACGCCGCGAACGAGGTCGCGGTCGCAGCGTTCCTGGAGCGCCGGCTGCCGTTCCTCGGCATCGCCGCGACGGTCGAGGAGGTGCTGGCCGAGGTCGACGGCGCGCCGGCCCGCGATCTGGAGGAGCTTGTCGAGTCAGACAGGGAAGCGCGGCGGCTCGCGGAAAGGGCAGCCGTATGAGCGTGCTCGTGGCGATCCTCGGCCTCGCGCTCCTGATCCTGATCCACGAGGCCGGCCACTTCTTCACGGCGAAAGCCGTCGGCATGCGGCCGCGGAAGTTCTACATCGGGTTCCCGCCGGCGGTGGTGAAGCGGACGCACAAGGGCATCGAGTACGGCCTCGGCGTGATCCCGTTCGGCGGCTACGTGAAGATCCCGGGCATGCACCGGCCGGCGCCGTCCGACCTGGACGTGCACTTCGGGCCGGCGCTGTACGAGGAGCCACGGTTGCTGGGCGACGTCGAGCGGGTGAAGCGGCTCGTCGCGGCGAACGAGTTCGACGAGGCGCGGCCTGCGCTCGCGACGCTCGAGCAGGCGCTGTCCAGCGCGACCCTGACGCCGAAGGCCCGCCGCGCAGCCGATCGCGGCCTGGCCGAGGTCGGCGACGCGCTCGGCAGCGACGCCTACTGGCGGCAGGGGACGTGGAAGCGGCTCGCCGTGATCGCCGCGGGGCCGGGCACGAACCTCGTCTTCGCGATCGTCCTGCTCGCCTGCGTGTACATGCTCGGCATCCCGAACGACGCCTCCCGCAAGGTCCAGGACGTGGTCGCCGGATCGCCCGCCGCGGCCGCCGGTCTCAAGGCGGGCGACACGATCTTCGGGATCAACGGCACCGCGACGTACACCTTCGACGACGTCCGCAACACGATCCGCGACAGCAACGGCAAGCCGCTTCAGCTGATCGTCCTGCGGCCGGGCCAGGCGCCGGTCACGCTGAAGGCGGTGAAGCCGACGAAGCAGGACGGCGTCTACACGCTCGGGTTCCACCCGTCCGTGATCAGCTACCGGCACTACAACCCGGTGCAGGCGGTCGGGCTCGCGGCGCAGGACGCATGGCTCGTGACGAAGGCGATGGGGACGTGGCTCGGCCACATCGCCAACGGATCCGGGCGCAAGGAGGTCTCGACGCCGGTTGGGATCGTCCAGCAGTCGAGCAAGGCGGTGCAGTTCGGCTACCGCGAGTACTTTCAGGTGCTCGCGATCATCAGCCTCTCGCTCGCGTTGCTGAATTTGCTGCCGCTGCTGCCCCTCGACGGCGGCCACATGGCGTTCTCGATCGTCGAGGGCGTGCGCGGCCGGGCCGTTCAGCGCTCGGTCTACGAGCGGGTGTCGGCGATCGGGATTGCCCTGGTACTGCTCCTCTTTTTCGTCGGGCTCTCGAACGACATCGGCAACATCCGGGGCGGATGATTCCGGTGCCGTGTGAGGTGCGTTAGACACGCGCACGGGCGGAGCCCGCACGCGCTCTAGGCTCGGCATCGCAAGCGACGCCGAGGGACATCGGAAACATCCACGGGGGTAAGCTCACCGCGTGGCGAGCGAACGTTCGATCCACGTAGGCGGCGTCCAGATCGGCGGCGGTGCGCCCGTCGTCGTCCAGTCGATGACGCTGACGAAGACGCACGACGTCGAGGCGACGACGGCCCAGATCGCATCGCTTGCGTCAGCAGGCTGCGAGGTCGTGCGCGTCGCCGTGCCGAAGAGCGAGGACGCAGACGCGCTGCCGAAGATCGTGCGGCTCTCGCCGATCCCCGTGATCGCGGACATCCACTTCAACGCGAGCCTTGCGCTGCGCGCGATCGACGCCGGCGTCGCCGCCGTCCGCATCAACCCCGGCAACATCGGCGGCCCGGACAAGGTCGCCGAGGTCGTTCGCGCGGCCCAGAAGGCGGGCATCCCGATGCGGATCGGCGCCAACTCGGGCTCGCTGCCGAAGCACCTGGCGGAGCTGGCGCAGCAAGACCAGGCCGATGCGCTCGTCGAGGCGGCGCTCGAGGAGGTGCGGCTGCTCGAGAGCCTCGGCTTCTACGACTTCAAGATCTCGGTCAAGTCGAGCCACGTGCCGACCATGATCCGCGCCTACCGCAAGCTCTCCGAGAAGGTGCCGTACCCGCTCCACCTCGGCGTGACCGAGGCCGGCACGCCGTATTCGGGCTCGATCAAGAGCGCGGTCGGCATGGGCGCGCTGCTGGTCGACGGCATCGGCGACACGGTGCGCGTCTCGCTGACCGCCGACCCGGTCGAGGAGGTCAGGGCGGCGTTCGAGATCCTGAAGGCGCTCGGCCTGCGCGAGCGCGGGCCGGTGATGATCGCCTGCCCGAGCTGCGGCCGCGACAACGTCGGCGTGCAGACGCTCGCGGAGGTGGTCGAGGAGCGGCTGCGCAAGTACCCGCAGCACTTCGAGGTCGCCGTGCTCGGCTGCGCGGTCAACGGCCCCGGCGAGGCGGGCGACGCAGACTTCGGCATCGCCGGCGGCCGCGACGTCGGCTTCGTCTACGCGCACGGGCGCGTCCTCAAGAAGGTCTCGTCCGACACGCTCGTCAACGAGCTCTTCGACGAGATCGACAAGTGGATCGCCGAAGGCATGTTCCGGCCGAAGCGGCTCAAGATGGCCAAGCCGGCGGCTCTCGCGATGGCTGAAGCCTCGCTGATCCCGCTCGAATAGTCTCCTCGGACAACGATGATCGCCCGGGCGTCAACCCTGTTCCTGCCGACCCTGCGCGAGGATCCGGCCGACGCCGAGGCGGTCAGCCACCGTCTCCTCGTGCGCGGCGGCTTCATCCGCCAGGTCAGCGCCGGCATCTGGACGTACATGCCGCTCGGCTGGCGCGTCCACCGCAAGGTCGAGCAGGTCATCCGGGAGGAGATGGACGCGATCGGCGGCCAGGAGATGCTGATGCCGGTGCTCACGCCGGCCGAGCTCTGGAAGGAGACCGGCCGCTACTCGATCCCGGAGCTCTTCAAGCTGAACGACCGCGCCGGACGCGAGTTCGTGCTGCCGATGACGCACGAGGAGACGGTCACCTTCCACGCCCGCGAGCTCAAGAGCTACCGCGACCTGCCGAAGATCCTCTACCACCTGTCCGTCAAGGACCGCGACGAGCCACGGCCGCGCGGAGGACTGCTGCGCGTGCGCGAGTTCATCATGAAGGACGCGTACTCGTTCGACCGCGACGAGGCCGGACTCGACGAGGCGTTCCGGAAGCACGCCGGCGCGTACCGGCGCATCTTCGAGCGCTGCGGCATCGAGGCGCTCGAGGTGGCGGCCGAGTCCGGGATCATGGGCGGAAGCGGTAGCCGGGACTTCCTGGCGCCGGCCGAGTCCGGCGAGAACACGCTCGTGCTCTGCGAGAACGGCGACTACGCCGCCGACATCGAGATCGCGTCAGGCGTGCCGTCGGCGCCCGACTTCCCCGAGCCGCTGGACGCCCCGGACGAGGTCGAGACGCCGGGTCAGCGGACGATCGAGGCCGTCTCGCAGTTCCTGGGCGTCGACCCGCGCGCGACGGCGAAGGCGATGCCGGTGGTCGCCGACGGCAAGGTCGTGCTCGCGCTCGTCCGCGGCGACGACCGGCTCAACGAGATGAAGCTGCTGGCCGCGCTCGGCGAGACGTTCCGGCCCGCGGAGGCCGATGAGATCCGCGAGGCCTTCGGCGCGAGCGGCGGCTCGATCGGGCCCGTGGGCGTGTCGGTCGACGTGGTCGCCGACGATGCGCTCCGCGACGGGCAGTACGTCGTCGGCGCGAACCGCGACGACGTCCACCTGCGCGGCGCGCAGGCCGGGCGCGACTACGAGCCGCGCTTCGCGGATCTTCGAGAAGTTCGCGCAGGAGACGCATGTCCCGAGTGCGGCGGGCATCTACGTCTACAGGCGGCGATCGAAGTGGGACACATCTTCAAGCTCGGAACGCGGTACTCGGAACCGCTCAACGCGACCTTCGTCGACGAGAAGGGCGGCGAGCGCCCGCTGATCATGGGCAGCTACGGCATCGGTCCCGGGCGCGTGCTGGCGACCGCGGTCGAGCAGGGCCACGACGAGCACGGGATCGTCTGGCCGCGCGCGATCGCGCCGTACGATGTCCACGTGGTGGCGTTGCCCGGCGTCGAGCAGCAGGCGGACGAGGCCGCCCGCGCGCTAGACGAGGCCGGGGCGGAGGTGCTGCTCGACGACCGCGACGCGCGGGCTGGGGAAAAGTTCGCCGACGCCGACCTGATCGGGATCCCGATTCGCGTCACCGTCGGCAAGAAGACCCTCGACGACGGCGCCGTCGACGTGCGCGACCGGAAGACCGGCGAGGAGCGGCGTGTCGGTGTCGCCGACCTGGGGAGCATCGTCTAGGTGGCGCGCCGGCGGAAGTTCAGCGAGGAGCCGTTCGGCCCGACGATCGAGCGGCTGATGGGGGAGACCGGCGTTACCTATCGCGGCCTCGCGGACAAGACGAAGCTCTCAGCCGGGTACCTCAACCACCTGGTGCATGGGAACCGGCCGGTTCCTTCGGACAAGGTCGTCGGCCAGCTCGCGAAGGCGCTCGGCGTCGAGCCCGAGCACTTCCGCGAGTACCGCCTTCGCGTGATCACCCGCAGGCTCGAGGCGATGCCCGATCTGATCGACCGGCTCTACAAACGCCTCGGCGCGTAGCGGCCAGGCCCGGTCGAGCCCGCCCTTCGGCGAGCGCGCGCTCCTGGTCGATGGGGCTGCGAAAG
Organism: Gaiellaceae bacterium; assembly: GCA_035702625.1. GTDB lineage: Bacteria > Actinomycetota > Thermoleophilia > Gaiellales > Gaiellaceae > AC-32. The sequence continues at coordinate 12,162 of DASSQG010000148.1, forward strand.
TCTCCACAGGTCTGTGGAGAAATGGCTGTGGAAAAACGACCGCCGCCGATCACCGGGAGAAACGTCCAGGTTTCAATCCAGTGTCACGTGCTTATCCACCTCTTTACACACAGTCCGAAATGGGGTATTACCTGAGTCGAACCATCTCCTGGGGGGGAGAAAGGGGTAACACCTGTGGCAACGGAGGGCGAAAGACGAGCGGTGCTGCTCGACCCCTACCCTTTGTGGTTGGACGCGGTCGAGAACATCCTCACGAAGAACCGAATCACCGTTGCAGGACGGACGTCTGACGCCGACCGGGCGCTACGGCTGTGCGAGGAGCTTCGCCCGAGCATCCTCGTCGCCGAGCCCGCCGGCGGAGGCGTGACCTGCATTCGGGAAGCAAGCGCACGAGTGCCGGCCCTGAAGGCGATCGCCTTGGCGTCGTCTGATGACCCGGCTCAGGTCCAAGCTGCGTTCGCCGCTGGCGCAGTGGCATACGTCGTGAAGACGGCCCACTCGGACGACGTGGGCGTGGCGATCCGGCAAGCGTTCTCGCCGTCGCTGTTCCTGCCACCGCTGGCACCGGCACCGGTTAACGGCGCCGCGTCGGCGGACGCTCACGCCGCTGTTGCGGTGCTGACGAAGCGGGAGCGGGAGATCCTCCAGCTCGTCGCGGAGGGCCATTCGAACAGCCAACTTGCGCGGATGCTCTGGGTTACCGAGCAGACCGTCAAGTTCCACCTGTCGAACATCTACCGGAAGCTCGACGTCGCGAACCGGACGGAGGCAAGCCGCTGGGCGCAGATCCACGGCCTGCTGCCGTCGCCGACGCGGGTGGAGCCGGGAGTGGCCGCTCAGGCGTAGCGCCGAGGGAAATCTACGGCTCGTCCGACTCGGCCTGCGGAAGCCGAACGTGCGCCAGGAGGGCGGCCAGCTCGAGTGTCTCGAGCAGGTCGCCCGCCGAGCGCGGCTTCTGCAGGAACGCCGAGGCGCCGGCGTCATGCGCCTCGACTGCGTCGAGCTCGTCGTCCGGACCGGCCATGATCACGACTCGAGGGGTCGCGGCGCCGCGCATGATCAGCCGCGTCGCGACCAGCGGGTCGTTGCCGGGCACGCCGGCGTCGATCAACACCACGTCGGGCCTGACCTCGTCCACGAGCCGGGCGGCCTCGGCGCCGTCCGCGGCGGAGCCGACGATCTCGAAGCGCGAATCTTGCGCGACCCGTGCGTTCAAGGCGGTCGTAAACAGGCGATTGTCATTCAGGAGCACGATTCTCACGGCCTGGGCGGGGGCGGCTCCCACGAGTCCGAGTATGTCGGATCGCCTCTGCCGCTGTGAAGCCAGCCTTCGCTAGCCATCCGAACAGATGAGCAGCAGATCCTGTCCGCGTGGCCTGCACCTCGGGCGCCGGAATTCAGGCCGAGAGGACGGGAACCATTCTTAGGACCGTCTTAGCTTTGCGTGATGTGATGCGCGCTCCTGACGGTACGGGGACCAGGAGGGGAGCAGCACCTGTGGGAGGGGCGGAGCGGCCGTCCCTCCTGCACCTTCCGCGCTCGAGTAGCCGGGGGCCGTCTCTAGAACGCGGCGGCGACTTGCGTGACCGCGTTCTGGATCGCGTTGCCGAGCGGCGTCGCGCTGACGGCCAGCATGGTGGCGACGACGACGACCGCCAGGATCAGCGTGTACTCGACGAAGGTCTGACCCTCGTCGCTCTGAAGTCGAGCCTTGAACATCGTGCCCTGAGCATGGCGCAGCGCCATCTAGCCCGGATCACCGGTGCGGCTAGTTCGAGCCGACCGTTCGTTCTAACCGTGGCGCGTAATCGCCAGGCCAGCGATCCTGTGAGCGCCCAACGAAGAACCCGCCGTTTGCGGCGGAAGATGAGGCGCAGACGCCTCGTCAAGTGGTTACCGAGTACCTGCGGAGAGCTGAAAGGGTGGGAACCAGATGACCGGGCGATTCGACGACACAGCGAAGATCGTCTCAGGCGGAACTCAGCTAGAGGTCAGCGGGCCGGTCACGTGGGACGAGGACGAACTCGGCGCCACGATTCGCGCGC
>DASSQG010000149.1:0-7799 GCA_035702625.1 Gaiellaceae bacterium
CCCGACAAGGTCGCGGACCAGATCTCCGACACGGTGCTCGACGCCGTGCTGAAGGACGACGCGTCCGGCCGCGTCGCCTGCGAGACGCTGATCACGACCGGCCTGGTCGTCGTCGCGGGCGAGATCACAACGGAGACCTACGTCGACATCCCGGCCCTCGTCCGGAAGAAGATCGCCGAGATCGGCTACACGCACTCGGAATGGGGCTTCGACGCGCACACGTGCGGCGTCGTGGTCGCGCTCGACGAGCAATCGCCCGACATCGCGCAGGGCGTCGACTCGGCGTACGAGGTGCAGCACGACCCGTCCGACGACGACCCGCTCGACCGGGTCGGCGCGGGCGACCAGGGGATGATGTTCGGCTATGCCGCCAACGAGACAGCCGAGCTGATGCCGCTGCCGATCATGCTCGCCCACAAGATCTGCAAGCGCCTCGCGGAGGTGCGCAAGGCCGGCGACCTGCCGTACCTGCGGCCCGACGGCAAGGCGCAGGTGACGGTGCGCTACGAGGTCGACGACGACGGGCGGCAGACGCCGGTCGAGATCGAGCGCATCCTCGTCTCGACGCAGCACGCGGACGGCTGCGACGCCGAGACGCTGATCAAGCCCGACCTGGTAGAGCGCGTCCTGCGCCCGATCCTGCCGGCCGACCTCTACGACGAGCGGCGCCTGCAGGACCGTGACTTCGTCTACGTCAACCCGACCGGCAAGTTCGTGATCGGCGGGCCGATGGGCGACACCGGCCTGACGGGCCGGAAGATCATCGTCGACACGTACGGCGGCGCGGCGCGCCACGGCGGCGGCGCGTTCTCGGGCAAGGACCCGACGAAGGTCGACCGCTCGGCGGCGTACGCGGCGCGCTACGTGGCGAAGAACGTCGTCGCGGCGGGGCTGGCTGACCGCTGCGAGGTCAATGTGGCGTACGCGATCGGCGTCGCGCACCCCGTCTCGGTCGCGGTGAGGACGTTCGGCACCGAGCACGTCGAGGTTCCGCGCATCGAGGAGCTGATCCGCGAGCACTTCGACCTGCGGCCGGCGGCGATCCTGCGCGACCTCGACCTGCGCCGGCCGATCTACGCCAAGACGGCGGCGTACGGCCACTTCGGCCGCGACGAGCACGACTTCACGTGGGAGCGCACCGACAAGGCAGACGCGCTGCGCGCGGCCGCCGGGCTCACGGCTCCCGCCACCGCCTAGGCAGGACGGACGAACAGGCCGGCGGCGGCCTTCTCGGCGATCGTCTGCTCGTGACCGTCGAGCCGCACGGTCAGCTGCTCGGCGGCGGGCTGTGCCTCCCGCACCTCGACTTCCGCGCCGGGAACGAAGCCCTGGTCGTAGAACCAGTGCAGCAGCTCGCCGTCGTGCTCGGCGAGCCGGACGATCTCGGCCCGCCGACCTGGCGCGAGGTCGGCGAGGGGCGCGAGCTCGCGGTTCTCGGCCTGCTCGAAGTCCGTGTCGACCGGCCAGCCGTGCGGGCAGCGGTCGGGGTGGCCGAGCTTGGCGCTGACGCGCTCGATCATGTCGTCGCTGAAGCTCTCGCCGATCTCGTCGGCGTGCACGTGCGCCTCGGCCGGCGTGTAGCCCATGAAGTCCGTCAGCAGCCGCTCGACGATCCGGTGCTTCCGCACGACCTGCTCGGCTCGCTCGCGGCCGGCGGCGGTGAGGATCGCCTCCTTGCGCTCGCCGCGCTCGACGAGCCCTTCCGCCTCGAGCCGCTTCAGCATCTCGCCCGCCGACGCGCGCGAGACGCCGAGCATCTCGGCCACGCGCGAGGCGAGCGTGGGCGACCCCGTGCGCTGCGGCCGGTACTCGCCGATCGGGAACGCGAGGAAGTAGATCGTCTCGAGGTACTCGTCGACGGAATGTCCCTGCGCCACGCCGCAATGGTAGTGGCGGTTGTTGTAAGGGCGCCCTTACGCCGGGTGCTACGGTGCGAGCGACTTGTCCACAGGGCACATCCTGCTGCTCGGCCTGATCGCGGGCCTGACGATCTTCATCGGCCTGCCGATGGGCCGGCTGCACAACGTCGGCCAGACCTTCAAGGCCTTCCTCAGCGCGACTGCGACCGGGATCCTGCTCTTCCTGCTCTGGGACGTGCTCACGGCGGCGGTCGACCCGGTCGAGAACGCGCTCAACGCGCGCGACTGGGGCCAGTTCACCGGCTACTCGGCGCTCGCGTTCGGCGGCTTCGCGGTCGGGCTGCTCAGCCTCGTCTACTACGACTCGTGGATGAAGGCGCGCCGCCGTAAGGCGTTCCTCGGGCCGGGCGCGGCGTCGGCGACGGAGGCCGAGCGCTCGCACTTCGTCGGCCTCACCCCGGCGCGCTGGCTCGCGCTCTTCATCGCGACCGGGATCGGGCTGCACAACTTCTCGGAAGGCCTCGCGATCGGGCAAGCGGCGGCGCTCGACAAGCTCAGCCTCGCGTACGTGCTGGTGATCGGCTTCGGTCTCCACAACGCGACCGAGGGCTTCGGGATCACCGCACCGCTGACCGGCGACGCCGAGCCGCCGCCGTGGCGCTTTCTCGCGCTGCTCGGCGTGATCGGCGGGTTTCCGACGTTCTTCGGAACCATGGTCGGCCAGGCCTGGACGTCGACCGGCGTCTCGATCCTGTTCCTCTCGCTCGCGGCGGGCTCGATCCTCTACGTCGTGATGGAGCTGCTGAACGTCTGCCGGCTCTTCTCGACCAAGACGATCACCGCCTGGGGCCTGCTGCTCGGGCTGACGCTCGGGTTTGCGACCGACTTCGTGCTCGTCGCGGCCGGCGTCTAACCTCGGCCGTCTGACCTACGGCACCGTAGTCCCGCTCGTCACCACGCGCGCGCTCGGCGGGCGGGAGTTCACGTACGAGCTCCCGGACGGCGCGGGCAAGGGCGCGGTCGTCTCGGTGCCGTTCGGCCGGGCGCGGGCGCGCGGGGTCGTCGTCGACGTCGTCGAGGCGCCGCCGAGCGGGGTCGACGCGCGGCCCGTCGAGAAGGTCGTGCACGAGCTGCCGCCGGCGCTCGTCGACCTCGCGCTCTGGCTGGCCGAGTACTACGGCTCGACGCCGGCCCGGGCGCTGGAGCTCGTCGCACCGGTGCGACGAACCCGCCGGAAGGAGCAGTCGCCGCCCGCGGAGCGGCAGTCGCTCGACGGCGAGGCGCCGCCGCAGCGGCTGAGCGACGCCCAGCAGGCGGCGCTGGCAAACGTCGCCGCTGCGCTCGGCGCGGGCGGCGGGCACTTCCTGCTCTACGGCGCCACCGGCAGCGGCAAGACCGAGGTGTATTTGCAGGCGGCGGCCGCCGCGCTCGAGCGGGGGCTCGGGACGATCGTGCTCGTGCCGGAGATCGCGCTCGCGCCGCAGACCGTCGGCCGCTTCCGCGCGCGCTTCGGCGACTCTGTCGCGATCCTGCACTCCGGCCTGAGCGACGCCGAGCGGCGCGACGAGCGGGAGCGGATCGCGAGCGGCGAGGCGCGCGTGGTCGTCGGTGCGCGCTCGGCGATCTTCGCGCCGATGCACGGCGTCGGCCTGATCTGCGTCGACGAGGAGCACGATCCATCGTACAAGCAGGAATCCGACCCGCGCTACGACGCGCGCACAGTCGCGGCCAAGCGGGCCGCGCTCGAAGGCGCGGTCGCGCTGTACGGCTCGGCGACCCCGCGGCCCGAGAGCTGGGAGCGGCTCCAGCGGCTCGAGCTCGGCGCCCGGCTCGGCGCGAAGCTGCCGCCGGTGCGGATCGTCGACCTACGCCGCGAGGCCGGCTACCCGCTCTCGGCGCCGCTGCTCGCGGAGCTCGGGACGATCGCCGAGCGGGGCGGAAAGGCGATCCTCCTCCTGAACCGCCGCGGGATGGCGCCGGCGCTCCACTGCCGCGCGTGCGGCACGACCTTTCGCTGCCCGCTCTGCGACGTCGCGCTCGTGCTCCATCGCGACGGGCGGCTGCACTGCCACCACTGCGGCCACGCCGAGCCGGGGCCGGCCGAGTGTCCGGCCTGCCGCTCGCTCGAGCTCGCGCGGATCGGCGCGGGGACGCAGCGGCTCGAGCGCGAGCTCGCGGCGAGGGTGCCGGAACTCGAGCTGATCCGGCTCGACGCCGACACGGCTTCCGACCCCGAGCAGCTGGCCGCCGCGCTGCGGCGCTTCCGCGAGGCCGACCGCTCGGTCCTGCTCGGCACCCAGATGGTGGCGAAGGGCCACCACTTCGCCGGCGTCGCGCTCGCGGCGGTCGTGGACGCGGACACCGGTCTCGGGCTGCCGGACTTCCGCGCGGAGGAGCGGACGTTCCAGCTCGTCACGCAGCTCGCCGGCCGCAGCGGCCGCGACGCACCCGGCCGCGTGCTCGTCCAGACCTTCCAGCCGGACGCGCGGCCGCTGGCGCTCGCCGCCAACCACGACGTTCCCCGCTTCCTCGGCGACGAGCTCGCGCGCCGGCGCGAGCTCGGGTACCCGCCCTTCCGCCACCTCGTCCGCGTCGTCGCGACCGGCCCCGACGAGCGCGCGCCCGCCGCGTTGCTCGAGGAGCTGAAGGCCGGCCTCGGCGACGAGCCGCTCGGGCCTGCGCCGCTGCTCCGGCTCCGCGGGCGCCACCGCGCCCAGCTCGTGGCGAAGACCGACGAGCCCAGACGCGTCGCCGCGCGCGCGGCGAGGATGCTCGCGGCCGCGGCGCCGGCGATGCGGAAGGCGGGCGTCACCGCCGTGGTCGACGTCGACCCGCAGAGCCTCTGAGCGTTCATAGAATTGGGGCCGTGGCGGACGAAAGCGGCGAGGTCCGGACCCAGAAGCTCGACCCCGAGGCGGAGGCGCGTCGGCGCGTCGCGCTGGCCCAGGTTCGCCAGTACCCCGATCCCGTGCTGCGGATGCGGGCCCACGAGGTCGAGGAGTTCGACGCCGACCTCGGCCAGCTGGTCGAGCGGCTGCGCCACCTGCTGCGCGAGGCGAACGGCCTCGGGTTGGCGGCGACGCAGATCGGCGTCCTCCGCCGGGTGTTCGCGTTCCTGCCCGACCCGGAGGAGGAGCCGGTCGTGCTCGTCAACCCGCGCTTCACTCTCACCTCCGAGGAGCGCGAGAGCGACACCGAAGGGTGCCTCTCGCTCCAGGGGGTCGTGATCCCGATCGAGCGGCACGTGTCGCTGACCGTCGAGGGCCAGGACCCGGAGGGCAAGGACGTGAAGCTCGAGCTCGAGGGGCTGCCGGCGCGGATCGCGCAGCACGAGCTCGACCACCTCGACGGCGTGCTGATCCTCGACCGCACGACGCCGGACGCGCGGCGCGAGGCGCTCGCGATCCTCCGCCCGCAGCCCGTCCTCGTCCGGTAGTGAAGCTCGCCGTCGCCGCGACCGCTCCGCTGGGCGCGGACGTGCTCGAGCGGCTGGCGGCGAAGCACGAGATCGCGTACCTGCTGACGCGGCCGGACCGCCCCAAGGGCCGCGGCCGCAGGGTGGCGCCCCCGCCGGCGAAGGAGGTCGCCGAGCGGCTCGGGATCGACGTGCGCCAGCCCGAGCGGCTGGGCGGCTTCGACCCCCGGGTCGACACCGTGGTCGTCGCCGCCTACGGCGTCCTGGTCCCCGAGGACGTGCTCGACCGCGCGCTGTGGCTGAACGTCCACCCGTCGCTGCTTCCGCGCTGGCGAGGGGCCGCGCCGATCGAGCGCGCCCTGATGGCCGGCGACCCCGAGACCGGCGTGACGATCATCGAGCTCGCGCCGGAGCTCGACGCGGGGCCGATCGCCGCGCAGCAGGCGTTCCCGATTGCCCCCGACGACGACTTCGGCAGCATCGCTGCTCGCGCCGGCGAGCTCGCGGCGCAGCTGCTCGAGCACGCGCTGCAGGGGACCGAGCTCCGGCCGCAGCCCGCGGACGGCGTCACCTATGCGGAGAAGATCCGGCCCGAGGACCGGCAGCTCGACTGGAGCCGTCCGGCGCAGGAGCTCGCGAACCGGGTGCGCGCGCTGTCGCCGCACATCGGCGCGCGAGCGGAGCTGCACGGGCGGCCGGTGACGATTTGGCGGGCTCGGGTCGACGGCGACGCGCTCGTTCCGGTCGAGGTGCAGCCGGACGGCCGCCGGCGTATGACCTACGACGAGTTCCTGCGGGGCCTTCGCTGATGTCCGCTGCCGTGATCTCGCCGGCGCGGAAGGCGGCGTACGACACGCTGCTCCGCGTCTTCGAGGACGACGCGTACGCCGACCGCGCCTTTCGCTCGGCCGCCGAGACGCTCGACCCGCGCGAGCGCGCGCTTGCCCAGCGGCTCGCGTACGGAACCGTGCAGCGCGTCCGGACGCTAGACCACGGCATCGAGCAGCTCGGGAAGCGGCCGGTCGCGAAGCTCGACCCGCCCGTGCGGGCCGCGCTGCGCCTCGGCGCGTACCAGCTGGCGTTCTCGGACGTCGCCGCCCACGCCGCGGTGAACGAGTCCGTCGAGCTCGTGCGGGCCGCGGGGCTCGAGCGGGCGGTGAAGTTCACGAACGCGGTCCTGCGGCGGCTCGCGCTGGGCCTCGTCGAGCTGGTCGAGGCGCTCCCGGAGGGAACCGCCGAGGAGGCGGCACTCAGGCATTCGTACCCGGACTGGGTCGCGGAGGTCTGGTGGCGCGACCTCGGCCGCGACGACGCGCTCGCGCTGATGCGCGCCCAGAACGAGGCGCCGGAGACGGTGGTGCGGCTGAACAAGCTCCGGCGCGGGCCGGTCGCGGGCGAGCCCGATCGGGAGATCCCGGGCGCGCTGCGCGTCGAGCGGATCGACGAGTGCGACCTGGCCGTCGGCTTCGTGTGGCCCCAGAGCCGCGGCTCGCAGCTCGCCGGACTCGCGGTCGGAACGGAAGCCGGCGAGCGGGTGCTCGACCTCTGCGCCGCGCCCGGCGGCAAGACGACGCAGCTCGCAGAGTCCGCCGAGGAGGTCGTCGCCGTCGAGCTGCACGAGGGCCGCGCGCGCGAGCTCGAGCGGAACTGCGAGCGGCTCGGCGCCGCGAACGTGCGGGTCGTGCACGCCGACGCGCTCCACTTGCCGGACGACCTGGACGGTTTCGACCGCGTGCTCGTCGACGCGCCGTGCTCGGGCCTAGGCGTGCTCGCCGCCCGCCCCGACCTGCGCTGGCGCGCGGAGCCGCTGCCGGAGCTCCAGCTCGACCTCCTGCGGGCCGCGGCCGAGCGCACGCGGCCGGGCGGCGTCGTCACCTACGCGGTCTGCACGATCAACGCCGACGAGAACGAGGCGGTCGTCGACGCGAGCGGGCTCGAGCCCGAGCCGCTCGGCGACGAGTGGCCGCAGTTCGCGCATCCGACGAGGCCGGAGTTCCTGCTGACACTGCCGCACCGCGATCGCACCTCGGGGTTCTTCGTCGCCCGGCTGAGAAGATCCGCCCCGTGAGCTGGGACGACTGGATCCGGACGGTCGAGGTCGAGCCGTCGCTGTACGCGGCCGACTTCTCGCGCCTCGGCGAGCAGGTCGAGACGCTGCTGTGCGCTGAGTGCCGCGTCTTCCACTACGACGTGGGCGACGGGCACTTCATCGCGCCGGTCACCACCGGCCCGATCGTGCTCAAGTGGATCGCGCCGATCGTCCACCGGGCAGGGGGCGCGCTCGACTGCCACCTGATGGTAGAGGCGCCGGAGCGCCACATCCCGCAGTTCGCCGAGGCGGGCGCCGACAGCGTCACCGTCCATCTCGAGGCGACGCCCAACCTGCCCGAGATGGTGGCACTCGCGCGTGACCACGGGCTCCAGGTCGGCCTGGCGCTCAACCCGGAGACCGCGGTGGAGGACGCCGCGCACGCGGCGCGCGAGGCGGAGGTCGACCTCGTCCTCTGCATGAGCGTCCACCCGGG
>DASSQG010000150.1:0-8538 GCA_035702625.1 Gaiellaceae bacterium
GTGCCGGCGCTCGAGGACTTCGTCGTCCACACCAGGCACGGCTACTGCCAGCACTTCGCCGGCGCGATGGCGCTGATGCTGCGCTACCTCGGGATTCCGTCGCGCGTCGCCGTCGGCTTCACGAGCGGGCAGTACGACGCCGGCAAGGGCCAGTGGGTGGTCTCCGACCGGGACGCGCACATGTGGGTCGAGGTGTGGTTCCGCGGCTGGGGCTGGGTGCCGTTCGACCCGACGCCGAGCCGCGGCGGCCTCGCCGGCACGTACTCGGCGTCGTCGGCGAGCTTCGACCTCGGCGCCGCCGCGGCCGTGCTCGCCGGAGCCGAGGGCCTGAACCAGTTCGGCGACAAGCTCGCCAACACGCTCGGCTTCGGCACCGCGCGTACGTCGCCGGACCTGCCCGAGCTCGGCACGGCGCAGCCCGGCATCACGGCGACGCCGCACCGGCACCACGACTGGGGGATCCTGCGCCTGCTGCTCTTCGGGATCGCGGGCGTGCTCGTCGTCGTGGCGCTGGCGAAGCTGCTCGTCCGCGGCTCGCGCTTCCTGACGAACGACCCTCGGCGGCTGGCGGGCGCGTGCCGCAAGGAGCTCCGGGACTTCCTGCGCGACCAGGGGCTCGAGGTGCCGGCGAGCGCGACGCTGCGAGAGCTCGCGTCGCTCGTCGAGGAGGAGTTCCGCGTCGAGGCTCAGGCGTTCGGCCTGCACGCGACGGCCGCGCGCTTCGCCCCGCAGACGGGCGCGCGGGAGGCGGCGCGCGCGATGCGGCGGGACCTGCGCGCACTCCGGAAGGCGCTGCGCAAGGAGCTGAGCCACGGGGAGCGCCTGCGCGGCCTGCTTTCGCTGCGCTCGCTCGGCCTGGCGTGATTTCGCTTCACTTAGGAGCAGAGCGATGAGCGAGACCTTCGACCTCTTCCAGCAGGGCCGGGCGCACCTCGAGAAGGGCCGCGCCGCCCAGGCGACGGTCGCGCTCGAGAAGGCGAAGCGGCGCGAGCCGGAGAAGGCGTCGATCCGCGAGGCGCTCGGGATCGCCTACTTCCGCATCCACCGCTACGCCGAGGCGGAGACGGAGTTTCGAAAGATGCTCGAGCTCGCGCCGGTCGACGACTACGCGCACTACGCCCTCGGACGCTGCCTCGAGAAGCAGGGCCGCGAGCAGGAGGCGAACGGGCACTACAAGCTCGCGAGCTCGCTGCGACCGGGCGAAGAGACCTACAGCTCGCGGATCAGAGAGCTGGACTAGCTGCCGTCGCCGGTCACCCGGCGGATCTCCGCGAGCGACGAGACGCCCTCGAGGCAGAGCCGGATGCCGTCCTGGCGGAGCGTCAGCATCCCGCCGCGGATCGCCGCGCCGAAGATCTCGTCGGTGGGGGCGTCGATCAGCCCGCGGATCTCTGCCGTCACCGGCAGCACTTCGTAGAGCGCGACGCGGCCGCGGAAGCCTGTACCTGCGCAGCGCCCGCAGCCTCGTGAGCGGTGCAAGTAGACCTCGCCCTTCCGCTCGAGCAGGCCGATCGACTCGAGCTCTTCGTCCTCGGGCCAGTACGACTCGCGGCAGTCGACGCAGAGCCGCCGCGCGAGGCGCTGGGCGACGATGCAGTTGACCGAGCTGGCGAGCAGGCCGGGCTCGACGCCCATGTCCTTCAGGCGCTCGATCGCGGCGGCCGCGTTGTGTGCGTGCACCGTCGTCAGCACCAGGTGGCCCGTCATGCCGGCCTGCATCGCGATCCGCGCCGTCTCCTCGTCGCGAATCTCGCCGACGAGCAGCACGTCGGGGTCGGAGCGCAGGATCGTGCGCAGCCCGCGCGCGAACGTGAGACCGCTCTTGGGCGAGATCTCGATGTGGTTGATCCCGCGGATCTGGTCCTCGACCGGGTCCTCGATGGTCATGATCACGTGGCCGGGGTCGTTCAGCAGGTGGAGGGCGGTGTAGAGCGTCGTCGTCTTGCCCGAGCCGGTCGGGCCGCAGACGACGACCGCGCCGTAGGGCTGGCGGATCGCCTTCTCGAAGTGCTCGCGCGCGGCGTCGGTCATCCCGAGCTCGCCGAGGTCCGGCTTCGAGACGGCGCGGTGCATGATCCGGAGCACGACCTGCTCGCCGTGGGTCGTCGGCATGATCGCGATGCGCAGGTCGAGCGGGCTGCCGTGGAAGCGGATCGAGATGCGGCCGTCCTGGGGCGCGCGGCGCTCGGCGATGTCGAGGTTGCCCATGATTTTCAGCCGGCTGACGACGCCGAGCTGCATCTGCTTCGGGATCTGGGCGACCGGCCGCGTGACGCCGTCGATGCGCGCGCGGACGATCATGTCCTCTTCCTGCGGCTCGAAGTGGATGTCCGAGGCGCCGTCCTCGATCGCCTGCGCCAGCGTCGCGTGCACGAGCTTGACCGCCGGCGTGTCGTCGCCGGCCTCGGCGATGTCCTCGCGCTGGGCGAGCGGGTCGAACGTGAGCTCGAGGTCCCGGATCGCGTCGGTGTCGACCACCTCGATCTGGGTGCGGTACAGCCGCTTGATCGCCGCCTCGAGGTCGATCGGGGCCGAGACGCCGAGGCGCACGTTGTGGCCGAGCGCGAGGCGAAGGTCGTCCGCGACCGCGATGTTGGACGGATCGGCCACCGCGACCAGCAGGAGGTCGGAGTCCAGGCGCCGCACCGGCAGCGCCTCGTAGCGCTCGGCGAGGTCGCGGGGCAGCAGCTGCGCGACCTGGAGGTCGAGGTCGGTCTCGGCCAGGTCGACGTACTCGAGGCCGTTCTGCAGCGCGAGCGCCTGCGCCAGCTCCTGCGGCGTCACCCAGCCATGGCCGACGACGATCTCGCCGAGCCGCTTGCCGGTCAGCTGCTGCTCCTCGAACGCCTGCTTGACCTGGTCGACGTTCAGGACGCCGCGGTTGATCAGCAGGGAGCCGAGGTGCTGCCAGGGGAGGTGGGCCGCTTCCACCTGGGCTATATCGTCGTTTCGAGCCGGAACATGAAGGCAGTGCTGCAACGGGTCTCCCGCGCGTCGGTGCGGGTCGGGGACGAGCTCGTCGGCGAAATCGGCCCCGGGCTCTGCGTGCTGCTCGGCGTGGCACGCGCAGACCTCCCCGAGGACGCGGCGAGGCTGGCGGGCAAAGTCGCGCGGCTGCGGGTGTTCGAACGCGACGGCCGCTTCGACGTCTCGCTGCTCGACGTGGGCGGCGAGGCGCTCGTCGTCTCGCAGTTCACGCTGCTCGCCGACACCGCCAAGGGCAACCGCCCGAGCTTCACGGACGCGGCTCCGCCAGAGGAGGCCGAACCGCTCTACGAGGCCTTCTGCGCCGAGCTCCGCTCGCTTGGGGTCGGCGTGTCGACGGGCCGCTTCGGCGCTCGCATGAGCGTGGAGCTCGCGAACGACGGCCCGGTGACGCTGGTCCTCTCCCAATGACCGAAATTGGCCAGAACCAGGTCGTGCTCCCGCGCGTCACAGCTTTGTAGCGGGGCACCCGACGCGACAGGCGGGGTTAAACCGTGTCGCCCCGGGTGTCGGGTGTCCGGCTCTCGGTCTATCCGCACCTCGATTCGGGGTCGTCCCGGATGCGGCTCGGCCCGCCGCGTGTGACGGTGGCGGGGCACAAGGAGGTGTGAGATGTCTGCCATTTCGCACGAGCCCTCCGACGCCGGCCGGGCCAAGCAGGACTGGTCCTGGCAGCTGCCCGAGATGTGGGCGTCGATCGCGATCACCTCGATGTGGACCTCCGTCCTCTTCGTCGCGATCTGGGGCCCGAACTTCGTCAGCACGTCGAGCGGAGGAAGCTCGACCACGATTCCGTCGGCGATCGTCGTCGCGGTCTTCGCCTACCTAGGCACGCGCGTCGTGGCGCGCTACGGCTTCGCCCACTCGAGAAAGGACTCCTGATGGCACAGGCATGGGAGTACAAGTTCGTGCGCCTCGGTGAGAGCCGGACCTCGGCGATCTTCGGCGTTCAGGACAAGGCGCGGAAGGCGTACCACGAGTCCGTCGAGCGAGAGGCACGCGACGGCTGGCGGCTCGTTCAGGTCTTCGCCCCAGGCGTCGCGGCCTTCGGGGCGGCGAAGTACTACGAGCTGATCTTCGAACGCGAGCGGCTCGAGGAGGCAGCTGCGGACGCGCGGATCGTCGCCGTGGGCTGACACTCGGAAGGCGTTTCGCCTTCGGTTGACGCACCTGGAGCAGAACCCCGGGCGCGCCGAGCACGTCCAATACATCCCGGCCGGGCGCTTTTCCCCCCAGCCCCTGGGGTGTGGCGTCCTGTGATCCCCTGGGGTCGCCCGGCCTCCATTCTCCACGGAGGGCGCCGCTGACGGCAGGTGGGCGCGCTACCCTCGATCTTGCCCGGTGCAGCGGAGGTTCGAGGGCCTGCCCCTCTCCCCCCAAAGCACGCCGCCACGGGCCGAAGCCCTCTTCCCGGCCCCTGGCCTGTGCTGCCTCCGCCACCGGGCGTAGGATCAGCTTGCATGCCCGAGCTGAACGCCATCGGAATCGTCGTCTCCGACATGGCGACGTCGATCCGCTTCTACCGCCTGCTCGGCCTGGACATGCCCGACACGCCGGACGAGGGCCACGTCGAGGCGCCGCAGCCGAACGGGACGCGGTTGATGCTCGACGGCGAAGACGTGCTCAAGAGCTTCCTGCCCGAGTGGTCGCGTGAGACCGGCAACCAGGTGTCGCTCGCCTTCGAGTGCGGCAGCCCCGCCGACGTCGATGCCGTCTACGAGCGGGTGACCGGCGGCGGCTTCGAGGGCGAGAAGCCGCCGTGGGACGCCTTCTGGGGCCAGCGCTACGCGCTCCTGCGCGACCCGGACGGGGTCGAGGTCAACCTCTACGCTGCGTTGTAGGCGAGCTCGGGAGGCAGCGGCCGCGCATGGACGACGACGAGCGTCGTCGTCGGCCGGGTGAGCGCGACGTAGAGCTCGCGCAGGCCCTGGCCCTCGACCGCCTCCTCGACGATCTGCGCGGGTTCGACGACGATCACGTGGTCGAACTCCATGCCCTTCGCCTCCCGTGCGGTGAGCACTGCCACGCGGCTGTCGTCGAACAGCGAGGCCGAGCCCTCGCCGCGCAGCGACGCGGGCGCGATCACGGCGAGCAGCCCCTCCGCACCGGCGAGCCGCGCTGCTTCCTCGTACGCCGTCTCCAGCGGGTCGTCCGACTCGACGATGCGCGGCGGCTCGGCGCCGGCGCGGAAGGCGAGCGGCGGCTCGACGTCGGGCGCGATCGTCGCCAGCAGCGGCAGCGAGAGCTCCATGATCTCGCGCGGCACGCGGTAGGCATGGCGCAGCTCCTCGACCCGACCGTCCTCGCCCGCCGGGAGGTGGGGGAGGAGCTCCTCCCAGCGCCTGTACGCGACCGGCCCCGTCGCCTGCGCGATGTCGCCGAGCAGCGTGAAGCCTCCGCCGGCCCGGCGCGCAACCATCCGCAGCTGCATCGGCGTCAGGTCCTGGGCCTCGTCCACGATCACGTGCCCGTAGCGCTGCGGCTCGCCGAGCAGGAGCGCCCGCGCCTCATCGAGCAGCGGCAGGTCGCCGTCGCTCCATCCGCGCCGCGAGCCCTTCATGACCGGGAGGCGGCGGACGAGCTGCTCGGGCTTCGGCAACGGCCACGCTGCGTTGAGGAACTTCGTCAGCAGGCCGTCGCGGCGCAGCGCGCGCTCGACCTCCTCGAAGTTGCGGAACGCCTGGCCGCCGAGCCGGGCGCCGTAGTCCTCGTAGAACCGCCGCAGGACGCTCATCCGGAACCGCTCGCGGGCCGGCGCCGAGAAGCCGAGCTCGCGCCGCGTCTCGGCCAGCAGCTCGGCGGCCTCGTCGGCCTCGACGCCGACGAAGCGCCCCTCCATCCGGACGACGAGCTCGTGCGGCTCTCCTTCGGTCGCGGCCTCCACCAGCGCACGTAGTTCCTCCGCGGCCTCGGGCTCGGCCTTCAGGCGCTGGACGTCCACCGGGTCGACGCGTGTGACCTCGATCCCGGGCACGAGCTCGGCGACGGCGCGCTGGTCGACGCTGTCCTCGCCGAGCGTCGGCAGCACGTGCGAGACGTACTCCATGAAAGCCGGGTTCGGACCGACGACGAGCACGCGCCGCAGCCGCTCACGGTGCGCGTAGAGCAGGTACGACGCGCGGTGGAGGCCGACCGCCGTCTTGCCGGTGCCCGGACCGCCCTGGATCACGAGCGGCGGCTCCGGGTCGCGGGCGATCAGGTGGTACTGGTCGGCCTGGATCGTCGCGACGATGTCGCGCATGCGGGCGTCGCGGGCGCGCTCGAGCTCCTCGAGCAGGAAATCGTCGACGACGCCGGCGTCGGCGAGCGAGCCGTCGAGCGCCTCGTCGCTGATCCCGGTCAGCGTGCGCCCATTGGTGCGGAACCGCCGCCGGAGCGTGACCCCGTGGGGAGTCGCCGGCGTGGCGGTGTAGAACGGTCGCGCGGCCGGCGCCTGCCAGTTGACGACCAGCGCCCGCCGTGCGTCGTCGTGCACCCAGCGGCGGCCGACGTAGATCGGCTCGGCGACGGTCTCGGCGTCGATCCGGCCGAAGCAGAGGCCGCGCTCGGCGTCCTCGTACGTGCGCAGGCGCCCGGTCGCCCAGTTCTCGATCGCCTGCTGCGCGACCTCGGTCGCCCCGGCCTCGGCGGCGCGCAGAAGCGCTTCGCGCATGCGGTCGAGAGAGTCGTAGGCCTCGTCGACGTAGGCCTGCTCGGCGGGAAGGTCGGGATGCGTCATGCGCCGAGAGGGTAGAGCCGCCGCATGACCCAGTACGAGCAGGAGAACGACTTCGGCGGCGGCGGCGGCGAGGTCGACGAGGAGACCGTCGAGCAGGCGTGGCGCAACGCCGACCGGGACGACGACCTCGACGAGGGCGTCGAGCGCCGCACCTGAGCACCGTCTGCGTTCAACATATGCGTTTTACCTATACTGGTGTCCATGCGCCACCGTGGACACCCGCGCTCCCGTAGCCGCCGGCTCGTCGGGCCGGGGCGCTGGCACGTCCACGCCCGCGTCGAGCGCTTCGTCGAGCCGTCGCTGTTGCTGCTCCTGCGCGAGCGGCCGCTGCACGGCTACGAGCTGCTCGAGCGCTTGCCTGAGCTGGGAGTCGAGGGTCGGGTCGACATCGGCAACCTCTACCGGCTCCTGCGCGCGCTCGAGCAGGAGGGCCTCGTCACCTCCGAGTGGAGCGACGAGCTGCCCGGGCCGGCGAAGCGCACCTACGAGCTGACCGACGACGGCCGCCGCGTGCTCGACACGTGGGCCGAGGCGCTCGGACGCGCGCAGTCCACGATCGCGCAGTTCTTGAAGCGGTACGAGGCGTCGCTTGCGACGCCGCCATCAGGACGCGCGGGCTCTGCCCGTGGGTTCGTCGGAAACGACCGGTCGATACGACCGGATGACGAGAAGACGTAGCTAGGAGGGAGGTGAACATGCACGGACACAGACACCGCCGGCGCGGCTTCGGCCGCGGGCACCGGCGCTTTCCGAACCGCGAGGAGTGGCTCCAGCGGCTGGAGGAGTACCAGCGCGATCTCGAACAGGAGATCGCCGACGTCGCCGACGTGATCAAGCACTTGCGCTCGTCGGAGACGCCGGAAGGGACGACCGCCGTCTAGAGGGCTTGCGGCCCCGCCCAGGCGGGGCCAAACGCCCCGTTTCCAGTTGCTATCCTGGCCTCCACCACATTTCACCGGTTTTGGCGAAATGGGCGCGCAGCGCCCATTTTTTGTGAGGAGCGGAGTGCCGAACGTCCACGACAAGGAACGAACGCTGCAGGACGAGGTCAGCGGCAAGGTCGAAGAGGCCCTGCCGGGCGTCGAGGTGCTCGCGGTCGAGCTGACCGGGCCCGAGCGCTTCACCGTCTACGTCGACCGCGACGGCGGCGTCGACCTCGCGCTGTGCGAGCAGGTAACGCGCGTGCTCTCGGACTACCTGCGCGAGTACGGCGTCGACGTCTCCTCGCCAGGCCCCGAGCGGCCGCTGCGCAAGCCGGAGCACTTCGAGCGCGCGCTCGGGCGGCGCGTCAAGCTGAAGACCGAAGGGCGGAAGCTGCGCGGGGAAGTTACCCGCGCCGGCGACACCGCCGTGACCGTGGCCGCCGACGGCGGCGAGGTCGACATCCCGTACGACGAGATCGTGCGGGGCAACCTGATCGAGGAGAGGGAAGGCCGATGAGCAGGGAGATCATCGAGCTCGTCCACGAGCTCGAGCGCGACAAGGGCATCGAAGGCGACACGTTGATCGCGGCGCTGGAGGACGCGCTGCTCGCGGCGTACAAGAAGACGCCGGGCGCCTCCCGGCACGCCGTCGTCGAGCTCGACGGCGAGGGCGACTTCCGCGTCTTCTCGATCGAGCTGCCGGAGGACGTCGAGGAGCGTCTGCTCGAGGAGGCGCGCGAGCGAGTGCTGACCGAGCTCGAGGCCGCCGAAGCGGAGAACGGCGAGCGCTCCCACGTGCTCGTCACCGACGAGGACCTCGACATCGACTGGTCCGACGTGCCGGACGATCAGGTCAAGCGCGCGGACGTGACGCCGGAGAACTTCGGCCGGATCGCCGCGCAGACGGCGAAG
>DASSQG010000151.1:0-13402 GCA_035702625.1 Gaiellaceae bacterium
GACATGGTGGCGAAGCTGCGCGAGAAACCGGGCGGCGCCGATATCCCGGTCACGATCGGCGACTTCGCGACAGCGCGGGTCGATGGGACGTTCTCGCTCGTCTACGTCGCGTGGAACTCGATCATGAACCTGCGGGCGCAGGAGGCGCAGGCCGCGTGCGTCCGGAACGCCGCCTCGCACCTCGCTCCACGGGGCCGCTTCGTCGTGGAGATCATGGTTCCGGAGCTGCAGCGGCTCGGTCCCGGCGAGGCGTTCCTCCCGTTCGACGTGAGCACGGAGCACCTCGGCTTCGACGAGTACGACGTCGCGACGCAGGGACTGACCTCGCACCATTGCGACCCGCGCCGGGGCGAATACGCGACGTTCCCGGGCCGTTACCTCTGGCCGCCCGAGCTCGACCTGATGGCGCAACTCGCGGGCATGTTGCTCACCGAGCGCCGGGGCGGCTGGCAGCGGGAGCCGTTCACGAGCGAGAGCCAGTCGCACGTTTCGATCTACGAGAAGACGGCGACGTAGACGCCCGTGGACGAAGCGGTCGTGCCCGTGCTCCGAGTCGCCGACGCCGCGCGCGCCGTGGAGTGGTACGCGCGGCTCGGCTTTCGGAAGGAGTGGGAGCACCAGTTCGAGCCCGGCTTCCCGTGGTTCGTCTCCGTCGCGCGGGGCGATGTCCGGCTCTACCTGTCCGAGCACACCGGCGACGCGCCCCCGAACGGGCTCGTGCACCTCTACGTGAGCGACATCGACGCCGTCTCCGCCGAGTTCGGCATCCCGGTCGACGAGGAGGGCCTCGCCGGCCGCGAGTGCGACATCGAGGACCCGGACGGGAACCGGCTCCGGATCGCGACGCCGCGGAGCTAGACCAGCCGCTCGGCGGCCTCGAGCATCTGCCGCGCGACCGGCTGGAGCCTGACGCGCGTGCCGAGCAGGCCCGTCGAGACCCGCTCGACGACGCCCCATTCCCAGATCGCCGCCTCGTCGAGGCCGGTGCGCCGCGCCAGCCAGGTTGCGCGCTCGTGGAGGTCGCCGTCGAGCGGGTCCTCGCGCATCAGGATCCCCAGGTCGTACTCCGGCTCGACGAGGAGCCCGTCGGGGTCGACCAGCTTGAACGCGCCGCCGCCCGCCTCGAGCGCGTTCCACCGGTGCACGTCGCCGTGGACGAGCAGGGCCGCCTCGTCGCGGTAGGCCAGGCGGCGCCGGTCTGCGCACGCGAGCGCGTGGTCGACGAGCCGACGGCTGCACGGACGGCCGGTCTCCTCCCACATCCGCTCGACGAACTCGGAGAGCCAGCGCGCCTTGTCGGCGCCCGTCGGCAGGCGGCTGCCGTGGGCTGGGCGCCAGACCCGGCTCGCGGCGGCGACGAGGATCTCTTGCCGCGCCCGCGGCCGGAGGCCGAGCTCGGAGAGCGGCCGGCCGAGACGCTCCAGGAGCAGCGCGCCGCGGTCCGGGTCGTCGCGCAGCAGCAGGGCGCACCCCTCGCCGTTCGTGAGCCGCAGCACGGCGATCTCCCGCGCGGCCGCGCCGTCCTCGCGCGGGACGATCAGCTTCAGGACGGCGGGCGTGCCGTCGGCGCAGACGGCTTCGGCGACGAACGCCTCCGTCGAGAACGGGAACGCCCGCCCGACGGCGACCTCCCAGTCGGCCTCGATGCTCCGCACGAGCTCCGGCAGCGCGTCGAGCCAGGCGCCCGCACCGACGGCGAGCGCCTTCTCGCGGACGACGTCCGGCACGTCAGTCACCGAACAGCTCCGCGATCCGCGTCCGGCGGTAGTCGAAGATCTCGTCCAGCAGCCGGCGCACGACCAGGCGGTCGACCACGTCGCCGCCGGGCACGCGGTAGCGGACGTGGTCGTAGATCTCGGTGCCGCCGGCGACCGGCGTCAGGCGGTGCGTGTGCTCCCAGAGCCGGTACGGGCCGGAGAGCTGGACGTCGGTGAACGTGTGGGGCGGGCGCCACTCCGTGATCGCCGTCAGCCAGCGGACGCGGACGCCCTTGATCCGCAGCCGGTAGCGGATCCGCGCGCCCCGGTAGGCGCGCTCCGGCGCCTCGAGGATCCGGAAGTGCAGCCACGGCGGCGTGATCTCGGCAAGGTTCTGCGGGTCGGCGAAGAACTCGAACGCCGCCTCGAGGGTCACCGGTACCTGCTGTGTCCGCTCCAACACGCCCACCGCGGCACGAGTCTGCCCACGATCCCTCCTTCGAGCCATTCCCTGCGCGCCCGAATCCGGCGATGGGAGAACGAATGCAGCGAGCCGCCCTCGCAGCCGTGTTCGCCGCCGTCGCGCTCGGCGTCTCGTCGGGCGCGATGGCGAGTTCCTCCGACAAGGCGCGCGTCAGCTTCACGGCCGCCGACCTCGCCGCCGCCCGCGCGGCCGTGCTCCACCGGGCCGACCTCGGGACTGCCGGCGGCTGGACCGGAGGCGCCAAGAAGCCCGACCTCTCGTCGACGATGAACTGCCCGGGGTACGCGCCGAGGCAGTCCGACCTCGTCGTGACCGGCGCCGCCGAGGCCGACTACCACCACGCAGGACTCGAGCTGCAGAGCGACGCGCAGGTGATGAGGACGCGGACGATGGTCGCGCTGGACTGGCGCCGCACGGTCACCGCGCCGAAGGCCTTCTCGTGCGTCCGCACGATGCTTGCGCGGTCGCTGCCGGCGGGCGAGCGGCTTGCCTCGTTCACCAGGCAGCCGTTTCCGAAGCTCACGCCGTACACCGCGGCGTACCGGGCACTCGTCGACGTCACGGCGTCCGGGCAGCACGCGCTCGTCGTGGCCGACATCGTGCTCGTCGGCCGGAGCCGGACCGAGCTCTCGCTCAGCGTCGAGGCGCCCGCCGCCGCACGCTCGAGCCTGCCGGCCGCGGAGCTGCGTCTCGCGAAGGCGCTGCTCGCGCGCGTCCGCGCCTAGGACCGCGCAGGCAGGACGACGCTGAAGCGCGAGCCCTTGCCGGGCTCGGACTCGACGGTCAGCCAGCCGTCCATGCGCTCGACCAGCTCGCGGCAGATGTAGAGCCCGAGGCCGCTGCCGCCGACGCCCTGGGTCTGCTGCGGGTCGAGCCGGTAGAACTTCTCGAAGATCCGGCTCTGCTCCGCCGCCGGGATGCCGAGGCCCTCGTCGAGCACGTCGATCCGGCAGCTGCCGTTGTCGCTCTGGACGCGGAGCACGACCGCGCCGCCGTCCGGCGAGTACTTGACCGCGTTGTCGACCAGGTTCGCCAGCACCTGCCGGAGCTTGTTCGGGTCGCAGGCGATCTGCGGCGGCCCGTCCGCCTCGAGGCTCAGCGAGATCGCCTCGGGGAGATGCGTCGCCGCGGACTCGATCACGCCGGCCGCGACCTCGGCCGGGTCGCATTCGGTCAGGTCGAGCTCGACCGCGTCGGCGTCGAGCTGGCCGGCGAGCAGGATCTGG
The DNA here is from genome assembly GCA_035702625.1 of Gaiellaceae bacterium. GTDB lineage: Bacteria > Actinomycetota > Thermoleophilia > Gaiellales > Gaiellaceae > AC-32. The sequence continues at coordinate 3,408 of DASSQG010000151.1, forward strand.
TCGACGATCTTCGCGAGCCGCGTCGCCTCGGACTCGATCATCTCGAGGAACTGGGCGTGGTCGAACTCGGACAGCTGCATGTCGTCGCGCCGGAGCGTCCGCACCGCGCCGTAGACGGCCGCGAGCGGCGTCCGCAGCTCGTGCGAGGCGGTGGCGACGAAGTCGCTGCGGGTCTTCTCGAGCGCGCGCTCCTCGGTCACGTCCTGGAGCGCGAAGACGGTGCCGTCGCCGAAGCCGACCCCGGAGACCGCGACCCAGCGCTCCTGCCCGCCGATCACGATCGGAACGGTCACCGGCCGCGGGGCGGAGCCGGGGGCGAGCAGCGGCACGTGGGACGTGAGCTGCTCCCAGGCCGGAACGACTTCGGTGACCGGCTGGCCGAGCGCCTCCTCCTCCGAGACGCCGGTGATCGTCGCTGCTGCGGGATTCCAGTGGCGCACGGTGCCGTCACGGTCGAGCAGTACGACGCCGTCCGCGACGTAGGCGAGGGCGCGCGCGGCGTTCGCGCCGCGCTCGGCCTCTCGGTAGAGACGAGCGTTGTCGACGGCGACCGCCGCCCGGCGCGCGAGCTCGATCGCCAGCTCGAAGTCGGCCGGCGTGAACGGCGGGTGCGTCTCGGCGGCGATCAGGCTGAGCGCGCCGAGCGTCCGCCCGCGCGCGATCAGCGGTACGGCGATCGACGAGGTCAGCCCGAGCTCGTCGACGATCCGTCGGAGCTCGACGTCGTCGCCGATCGCCTCCTCGAGCAGCTCCTGCGGGATCGTCGGCAGGAAGTCCGGCTCGCCCGTGCGGAGCACCTGTGGCACGCCGCGCGGCCCGTCCGGGTCCGGCGGGTAGCGCTGCTGCAGCTCGTAGGCCCACTTCACCTTCTCGGGATCCTGGTGGGCGACGGCGAGCCGCTCGATCCCGCCGTCGGCGCCGACCATGTCGATCGCGCACCAGTCGGCGAGGCGCGGCACGCAGAGCTGCGCGAGCCGTCGCAGCGTCCGGTTGTAGTCCAGCGACGAGGCGAGCAGCTCGCTCGCCTCCGCGAGGAACGTCATGCGCTGGCGCGCCGCCTGCTCCGCCGCGTAGAGGCGCGACCGCGAGAGTGCTTGCGCGGCCTGTCGCCCGAGCGCGACCTTCATCTCCCGGCGCTCCGGCTCGAACTCGACGTCGTGGTCGAACGAGAGCGACATCGCGCCGAAGACCTGGCCCTCGACCGCCAGCGGCACGATCACGAGGGCATGCCCCTCCTGCCCCTGGTCGGCCAGCAACGGGTAGAGGCGGTTCCGCTCCTGCACGCTCGAGATGAACAGCGGCTCGCCGGTGCGGATCACGTCCGACATCGGCGTCGCGGCGTCGAGCCGGAACGACTGCCAGTTGGCCATGATCTCCGGCCGGTAGCCGATCTGGGCGAGCATGACGATCTGCTCGCCGTCGTCCCCGACGACGCCGATCGAGCCTGCCCGCGCCTCGGCCGCGCGCACGCCTTCGGTGAGGATCGCGTCGAGAACCTGCTCCGGCGTGACCGCCTCGGCGAGCAGCTCCGCGACGCGTTGGAGTCGTCGCGCTCGGTCGGCGGCCTCGCTGCTCTCGACCGAGGTCACCGCGCCGGGCCCGAGGTGATCTCCCGCCTCAGCTGCTCGCGCTCGCCGTTCTCGATGCGCGTCAGGACGTCCTCGACGAAGTCGCCGATCGAGACCGGGTCGAACGGCTTGACGAGGTAGCCGACCCCGCCGAGCTGCTCGCCTAGGCGCTTGTCGGCAGCCTCGGCTCGCGCGGTCAGGAAGACGACCGGGATCTCGCGCGTCTCGTCGTCCGCTGCGAGCTCCCGCGCGACCGTCCAGCCGTCGACGTCGGGCATCATCACGTCGAGGAGGACGAGGTCAGGCCGCTCGTTCCGCGCGAGGTCGAGCCCGGCGCGGCCGTCGGCGGCTTCGAGGACCTCCATGCCCGAGGCGGCGAGGTTGACGCGGCAGAGCAGGCGAATCGCGCGCTCGTCGTCGATCACGAGCACGCGCCGCGCGGTGCCGGAAGCGGGCACGGCGGAACCCGCGCCGCTCGTCTGCAGGCGCGAGTGGTCACCGGCCTGGCAGCGCCAGACCCTCCGCCCCCCGACGGCAACCCCCCTTCGGCGGAGCGAAGTCGAGCGAATCGGGTGCGACACCTCGGCTTTCACTTCGCAGTCCGAATTCTAGGTGCTGCCGCGGGTCTGCACAAAGGCCGCCACTAGAATCGAGGGCGTGAGAATCGGCGTCCTGGCGGTGCAGGGGAACTTCCGCGAGCACGCGGCGATGCTGCGGCGGCTCGGCGCGGACCCGGTCGAGGTGCGCAAGCCCGAGCAGCTCGACGGCCTCGACGGCCTGATCATCCCCGGCGGCGAGTCGACGGCGATCATGCGCCTCGTCCGGCTCTACGGGCTGGAGGACGCGATCCGCGAGTTCGGGCGGCCGCTGTTCGGCACCTGCGCCGGGATGATCCTGCTCGACCGCAACCACCTCGGCGTCGTCGACCTGGAGGTCGCGCGCAATGCGTACGGCCGGCAGGTGGCGAGCTTCGAGGCCGACCTCGAGCTCGCCGGTGACGACGAGCCGCTGCGCGGCGTCTTCATCCGCGCGCCGCGGGTGTCCGAGTCCGGCCGCGGCGTGGAGGTGCTGGCGGAGCTCGACGGCGAGCCGGTGCTGCTCCGCGATGGCCGCGTCCTCGTGGCGTCGTTTCATCCGGAGCTGACCGACGACATGCGGGTGCACGCGCGGTTCCTCGACCTCGTACGGGAGGAGGCCAATGTCCGGGCATAGCAAGTGGTCGTCGATCAAGCACAAGAAGGGCGCCGCGGACAAGAAGCGCGGCCAGCTCTTCTCGAAGCTGTCGCGCGCGCTGATCGTCGCGGCGCGCGAGGGCGGCGCCGACCCGTCGGCGAACCTCGCGCTCGCGAACGCGATCGAGAAGGCGCGCTCCTACTCCATGCCGAAGGACAACATCGACCGCGCGATCGCGCGCGGCTCGGGCGCCGACGCGGACGCCGACTCCTTCGAGCAGGTCGTCTACGAGGGCTACGGCCCGAACGGCGTGGCCGTGATCGTCGAGGCCCTGACCGACAACCGGAACCGGACCGCCGCCGACGTGCGCGCGGCCTTCGCCAAGCACGACGGCAACCTCGGCGGCTCGGGCGCGGTCGCCTGGCTGTTCGAGCGACGCGGCGTGATCCTGGTGGACGCCGACCGCTTCGACGAGGACGAGCTGACGCTCGCCGCGGCCGAGGGTGGGGCGGACGACGTCGAGCGCGACGGCTCCAGCTTCCGCGTCACCTCGGCGCCGGAGGAGCTGACGGCGGTGCGCGAGGCGATCGAGGCCGCCGGCATCGAGGTCGACTCGGCCGAGCTGACGATGGTGCCGAAGACGACGGTCAACCTCGACGACGAGTCGGCCGCGAAGAAGACGCTGCGGCTGATGGACGCGCTCGAGGAGAACGACGACGTCCAGGAGGTCTACGCGAACTTCGACATCCCCGAGCAGGTGATGGAGGCGGTCGCGACGTAGCTCTTGACCCTCCGCGGGCGATGCGCGAGCATCGGCCGCCTGCGGCCACGCCCGAAGGCCAACAGAAGGGGGTCGTACGTGAAGCTCAAGTCGGTAGCGGCCACGGTCGTCGCGGCGGTCTGCGTCGCCGGGATCGTCGCCGCGGCAAGCAGCGCCCGGGTCGGCAACCCGCCGGCGGCGCTCGACGCGAAGCCGGCCCACGGCTTCGTCCCGTCCCGGAACGCCAGCCGAGCCGCCAGGACGCGCGTGTCCCAGCTCGTCTGGCACAACGGCCCGGTCATGCACGCCACCTCCGTCGTCCCGGTCTACTGGGGCTCGCACTGGGGCAACTCGTCGTTCGTGGGCGACAAGGTCTCCGGTCTCAACACGCTGTACTCCGGCATCGGCGGCACGGCCTACGCACGCACGAACGGCGAGTACTCCGACGGCTCGGGGAGCGTGGACACCTCGAGCATCGGCAAGTCGGGGAACCTGACCGACACCTCCGCCACGCCGTCGGGCGCGCCGTCGACGAACGCGGTGCTTGCGGAGGTCGCGAAGGTGACGGGGAACCATCCGGTCGCAAACGCGTACTACCCCGTCTACTCGGACCAGCCGCGCGGCAACGCCGGCTACTGCGCGTGGCACAGCTCTGGGACGATCGGCGGCACGCGCGTCCAGTTCGGGTTCTTCTTCAACCTGGACGGCGACCCCGGCTGCGACCCCGGCTCGCCCTCGAGCCTCGGGCACAGCCAGGGGCTCGCTGCGCTCGCGAACGTCTCCGGCCACGAGCTCAGCGAGATGCTGACCGACCCGCAGCTCAACGCCTGGTACGACCAGAAGGGCAACGAGAACGCGGACAAGTGCGCGTGGACGTTCAGCGGCACGGTCGCGATCGGCGGCCAGAGCTGGAAGATCCAGGGGAACTGGAGCAACGCCGCCGCGGCAGCCCGCACGGGCTACGCGAACGTCGGCTGCATCGAGACGCGCTAGTTCGTAGCGCTCACGTCAGGGCCGCTGCCTCGGCCGCGGCCCTGACCGAGCCTTCGTCGATCGGGTCGAGCACGAGGATCGCCTCGTCTGCTCCGGCGGCGGCGAGCGCATCGAGGTGACGCCGTAGCTGCGGCGCCTCGACGGGCGGCGCCTCGTCCTCGAGCGGCCGCTCGTCGCGGCCGCCCTCGACCGCGACGAGCACGCACGCGCTGCGCCCGAAGCCGCCGGGAAAGCGGGCGCTGAGCTCGGCGAAGCCCTCGGGCCGGTTCCCGTACCAGGAGTACCAGCAGTTCCACCAGTCGACGTGCGGCCCGGCCGCGGCCATCACGCGCGGGCCGGTAGTGCCCACGAGCAGCGGCACGCGTCGTTGCGGCCGCGGCAGCAGCACCGCGTCCTCGACGTCGTAGAAGCGGCCGATCGACGTCACGCGCTCGCCGGCCAGCAGGCGGCGCACGATCTCGAACGACTCCTCGAACCGCGCGACCTTGCGGTCGGACGGAATCCCGAACGCGCGAAACTCCGTCTCGTTCCAGCCGGTGCCGAGCCCGAGCACGAAGCGGCCGCCGGAGATCTCGTCGATCGTCGACGCCATCCGCGCGATCAGGCCGGGCGGGTGGAAGGCGGTCGCGGCGACGAGCGGCCCGAGCCGGACGCGCTCCGTCGACGCGGCGAGCGCGGCGAGCGTCGTCCAGGCGTCCCATGGGCCGCGCTCGCGCCCGCCGTCGTCGCGGTAGAGCATGTGGTCCCCGACCCAGATCGAGTCGAAGCCGGAAGCCTCGGCTGTCCTTGCGATCTCCAGCAGCTCCGGCCAGCGCACCTCGCGCTCGACCTCCGGGAGCTGCACGCCGACCTTCACCGCTCGCGATTCTCCGCCATCGTCAGGAACGGCACCTCGCCGAAGCGCTCGAACGAGCGCACGTGCCGCGAGACGACCTCGAAGCCGGCGCGCTCGTAGACGATCCGCGCCCGCTCGTTGAACTCGGCGACGTGGAGGTAGACCCGCCGCGGCCGGTAGCGCTCGCGGGCGAACTCGAGCCCGCGCAGGAAGAAGTCGAGCCCGCACCCACGCCCGACGAGGTCGGGACGCAGGCCGAGGCCGTAGTCGAGGTCGGGCGGCTTCTCCTCGAAGTAGTAGAAGCCGGCGAGCGTGCCGTGCGCGTCGAGCGCCGCGAAGTACCGCTCCGGATTCAGCGGCTCGTCGACGTCACCATCGTAGAAGTCGTACGGCGGCGGATACCGCCACGAACGTATCTCGACGTGGCGTTCTTCCGTCATTTCCGCGATGGCGAGGTCCACGGGCGCCAGAGCAACCGGTCAGCCCGCCAACTTGGTCAGTTGCCGGTGTACGCGATTTTGAGAAGCGTCGGTGTCTCGACCGTTGTGGTCGCCACCGTTACGTGGTTGTCATCCTCCATGTTGATGACCGTATCCGTACCGGCGTCGGCGAGAAGGTCGAGGCCACGGCCACCCATGGCCGAGTCGAAGTAGATCTCACCGAAGTTCGGCAATACCTGGGGAACGTCTGTCTGCGGGCATTCCATGATCCACTCGATCTGGTTTTCTTGCGACGCGGTGTTGGGCGGAGCGGAGAAGTCGAACGAGACGTGGTGACCTGTTGTGACGTTCGTGAGACTCGCCCACGCGTCGGTCGTGGATTCCATGCAGATCAAGCCGATCATGGTGTCCCCGAAGTTGACCGGCAAGTTGTTGATCGCTTTCCAACCGGTGTCACCGGAGCCCGGAGCGTTCGACCACCATTCGTGGACGGCATAGCACTGCTTGCTGATGTCGCCGTCCCCGTCTCTGGATACGTACTGGATGGTGCCGATCTGGGTGACGTCCGAGACTCCGTCGATACCGATCCAGGCGAACGAGTACCACTTCCCTTCGCCGCTGGTGGGGGGCTGGACATCCGGGACGTTCCACTGCCCGAACACCCAGGTGAACGTCTGGCCGGACGGAGCGTGCACGACGCATCCCGACCAATGGGGGTTCGTGACGGTCGCCAACTCCGGTCGCAGCGGGCCATGGGGCGCGACACCGGGAAGCAGCGCCTCGACGGGCTTGAAGGTGGGGGTGAGATAGGTGAGCTCGTGCGAAAGAATCTCGTCCCAGAGGGACGCGAGCTCTGGGCGGATCGACGCATCGGGTCGCTGCGGCACGCCATACCGCCGCAGTTCCGTCGGCGATGCGCTGCGTGGATCGAAGCGCGCTGACGGCAAAGGATGGGTCTTTACGCGGGTCGACTCCATGGTTCTCCTCCGTTCTTCTCCCTAGCTGTTCCGGGCTGAGGCCCGTGAGGAGTCGGAGAGGAGCCTGCCTAGAAGTCCTCTCAGGCGGCTGCGGCGCGGGTCTTCCCGTCGAGTGTCCCACCCGCGCGGGGGGCGGTCAAGACAGGGAGTGATGCTCCGGTAGCCCTGGGAATCGAACGGCGGCGGATAGCGCCACGAGCGCATCTCGACGTGGCGTTCATCGGCCATTTCCTCGACCCAAGAGTGAAGAAGCGGCCCGGAGTCGGCGACCACGGCCACGAGACGTTGCACAAACCCGCAGTCGGCAAAAACGGATCGGACCCCGGATCCGGCCGCCACCGGGTCTCATCCTCGAAAGGAGCTGCAATGACCATTCCGAACGCGGTTCGGTTGGCCGCGGCAATTGCCGTGTGCGCGCTTTGCGTAGGCGCGACACTCGTGAGCCCGGCTGCTGCAGGCTCGACTTCGAACGGTCCGGTGACCAGGACGAGCAGCGTCGCCGGCACGCTCTCGACGCACGTGGTGATCAATCGGTTCCGGGCGGTCGGGCGTCGAGTCGTCGGTCAAGGATCGGCGATCTCGAAGTTCACGGACGCCGCCGGCAAGACCAGTACCACCCGAAAGTCGTTCCGGGTCACGCTCCGCTCCTGGCGGAGGCACTTCGACCAAGGGCAGACGATCTGCCAGATCCTCTCGCTCCAGCTCGGCACGCTCGACCTGACGCTCGCCGGACTGCACGTCGTCCTGAAGGCGGACGATCCGACGATGCCGATTCAGCTGACACTCACCGCCGACGACACGGGAGGCGTGCTCGGCAAGCTCTTCTGTTCCCTGGCCCAGGGCAAGGGGCTGCTGTCGACCCGGCAAAAGGCAGTCGCAGCGGCGAAGACGATGACCAAGCGTCTCGCCGGGACGACCATCCTTCGCGCCAAGGCGACGATCTACGCGCCTGGCCAAAGCAGCGGGACCGGCTCGGTCGGAACCACCGCCAAGACGCCGCTCGCGACGGAATGTCCCGTGCTGCACCTCGTGCTCGGCCCGCTTCATCTCAACCTGCTCGGTCTGATCGCCGACCTGAACAAGGTCGACCTCGATCTGACCGCGATACCCGGGACGCTGCTCGGAAACATCTTCTGCCAGCTGACGCCGCCGCCGGCACCCGCGTCGGCCGGGTAAGCACGGCCAACCGCCGCACCCGCTCCTCGGCTGGGGCGGGTGCGGCCACCTCTACCGAACCATGCACCGGACGTCTCTACTGAGCGCGCGTCCCGAGCACGCGGCAGGGGGGCCACGCGCGCAACGGTCACCCCCGGGCGCGCGTCCTACTGCCGCAGTGCCTGCCGCAGCATTGTGATGACCGCCACTAGGCGGCTGAAACGCTCACCCATCCGGTCGACGACGTGACCGATTCCGGACCGGGTGCTACCTTCGGCGCGTGGGGGACGACCGGGCGCGTATGCCGGCGGGTGTGCTCAAGCCCGTCGTGCGCCGCCGCAGGCGGCGGTTGGCGCCACGGCTGCTCGTCGTGGGGGTGATCGTCGCGGCAGGGGCATACGCCTCGTTCCGCGAGCTGCCGTCCCATCACGCGTCGGCCGCGCCCGCACCTGCGCGGGCGCCTCGACCGGTCGTTCCGAGGCGAGAACCACCGGCGCAGCCCCGGGCCGCGACGAAGCCGGCCGCGCTCCTGACGGGGCCGCCACGCTCGATCGAGGAGCTACGGCCGCCGATCTCCGCCCGCGCGGCGATCGTGGTCGACGACGCGAGGGGGGCGGTGCTCTGGCAGCGCCACGAGCACCGGCGGCTCCCGATTGCCTCGACGACGAAGATCATGACCGCGACGCTCGCGCTCGAGCACCTGCAGCCGGACGCGGTCGTCCGCGTCCCGCCGGCGGCGACGAGGGTGCCGCTCGTCCGTGAGGGCTTGCGGCCGAAGGAGCACGTGCGCGTCTGGAAGCTGCTGGACGGCCTGCTGATCTTCTCCGGCAACGACGACGCGATGACGCTCGCAGCGGCCGTCGCGGGAACCCGCCGCGCGTTCGTGGCGCAGATGAACGCGAAGGCTCGCGAGCTCGGCCTCGCCGACAGCCACTTCTCGAGCGTGAGCGGCGTGATCGACGCCGGGAACTACTCGAGCGCCTGGGACCTCGCCGCCCTGACGCGGGTGGCGCTGCGGAACGCGCGCTTCCGGCAGATCGTCCGCACGCGAATCGTCCACGTCCCGTGGTCGGCGCCGACCTTCGAGAAGGTCTACGTGAACAAGAATCCGTTGCTCGGCACCTACCGCGGCGCGGATGGCGTCAAGACGGGCTGGACGACCCTCGCCGGCCACTGCCTGGTCGCGGCGGCCACGCGAGGCGGCCGCACGATCGTCGCGGTCGTTCTGCACGACGTTAATGCCCCGGCGGACGCGCGCCGCCTGCTGAACCTCGGCTTCCGCACGGCCTGAGCGACCCGTGCGGGCTCGCCGGCCGAACGCCGCCGAGCCCGGAGGCTGGGCCTCTACTAGCTACAGAGCGGGCCTTTGTGGATCGCGAGTGCGCCGTTGAACGGCGTCAGCTGCCGAACTGCCTGTCCCAGCGGCCGCTGGTTCTGGGCCGACCAGGGAGCGGCCGCGCCCATGAACGCTCCAAACGCCGGGCAGCCGCCGGGCTGCGGTGCGGCGGCTCCTGCAGAACCGACTCCGAACGCGAGCGACACGGCACTCGTGACCGCAATGCTTCCGAGGGCTAACGACCTGCGCATCGGGATGTCCTTTCTCCAGCTCAGTGCCAACTGTTCTCGAGACCGTACGCACCGGCTGAGCCGACCGACCCGGACCTTCGTCCAAGCCGACCTGGACTAACGGCCCTTCAGGCGCGCAAGGCCCGGTGGCGGCGGGCAGCGCCGCGCGGGAATGTGAGGACACGTTCCCGTGCGGTTGGGGGAGAGGGGTAACTCCTGTGCCCTGCCGCAGCACCGGGCTTAGAGACCTTGTTAACGGGCGCACGGCCTCTCAAACCGGACACGGGTACTGGCGAAGCGGCTGCCGCCGCACTCGCGAAATGCGCAGACGCCCCCGGCAGGAGTGTCCGGCGGCGTGCCTAAGGTGTCGTCGTGACGGTTCTGGGGATCGATCCGGGGACGGCAGCATGCGGGTTCGGCATCGTCCGAGAAAGAGAAAACCGCCTCAAGGCGCTCGACTTCGGGTGGTGGAAAACGTCGGCCTCGGAGCGCCCCGAGGTACGCCTGAAGACGATCTTCGACGGGGTC
>DASSQG010000152.1:0-6826 GCA_035702625.1 Gaiellaceae bacterium
GGCTCGGAGATCGAGATCGACTCCCGGCCCTCCGACGCGATCGCGCTGGCCGTCCGGGCCGACGCGCCGATCTTCGCGGCGGAGGACGTGATCGAGGAGTCGGCGATCGAGTTCGAGGGCGAGGACGTGAACGAGGAGGAGATCGTCTCCGAGTTCAAGCAGTTCCTCGACCACGTCACCCCGGACGAGTTCGCCGAGGCTTCGGACGAAGAGGACTAGTCGCTGCCCCCGCGCTCGACCTCGCGCTTGGTGAGCGCGAGGATCTCCTCGAACAGCTCGCGCAGGCCGTCGCTCGAGAGCGGGCCGCGGTTGGCGCGCGCGAGGTACTGCAGCATCCACTCCTCGCGGTCGGGGTCGACGAAGTCCAGCCCGCGCGACTCCTTGTAGCCCTTCAGCCGCGCGACGAGCTTGAGGCGGGCATTGATCGCGTCCACGATCGCGCGGTCGTTGTCGGAGATCTGCTCCCGGACCTGGCGGATGAAGGGGTCGTTCTCGGTCATCGTCCCTGCAGCTTGACGTACACGGGCTTGGCGCTGCTGCGGATGGCGATCGCGCGGTACGGATACGTGACGTGGGCGTCGACCGGGTCGCCGAGCGCCGGCGTCCGCTCGCGCAGGGTCAGGTAGATCCCGCGCCGGCGCTCGGCGAGCTTCACGACCCGGAGCGAGTAGCCGGAGCTCGAGCGCGGGCCGAGCGAGACGATCACCACCTCGTCGCGCGAGAAGTCGAGCGGAGGTGCCGCCGGCGCGCGGCCGGGCATGGTCGCGTCGAGCAGGCGCTGGAACGCGCCGCGCGAGTGGTAGACGCCGGTGACCTTGCGCGTGAAATCGACGCGCCCGAGCTGCGGCGTCAGGTCGCGGTAGGCGAGCGGCTGCTCCCCGCCGCGCCCCCACCAGTGGGTGTACGCGAGCCAGAGGCCGGCGGCCAGGAGCACGACCGCGACGAGCGCGGCCCTACCAGTAGATGTAGACCGAGGTGCCGTAGTCGATCAGCGAGTACACCCGAACCGCGAGCCAGAGGGGGATCCGGACGCAGCCGTGGCTCGCGGGGTAGGCCGGCACGCTGTGGTAGCCGTGGATCGCGAAGCCGCCGATGAAGAACGACGAGTAGAACATCTCCTTCGCGTTGTAGCCCGGCACCTTGCTGTAGACGCGGAAGTGGCCGAGCGGCGTGTTGCCCGTCGCGCCGGTGGACACGGTCGAGACGAGCGCCACCTCGCCGCCTCGCACGACGAACAGCACCTGGAGGCCCTTGCTGACCTCGATGTGGTCGCCGGGGTAGCGCGCCCTCGGCACGGTCGCCCGCGCGAGCTCGGCCCAGACGCGGGCGTCGACAATGCCGGTGCGGGCGAGGTCGTGGAGCTTCTGGAACGCCGTGATCGCGTCGACGTCGTCCTGGCCGTAGGAGCCGTCGACGCGCCCGAGCGCGTAGTGGAGCTCGCGCAGCCGCCGGTCGAGGGCGTAGGCGCTCAGGCCTGACGAGCCGGGTCCGAGGCCCGCGGCGACGACGAAGCGCTGGAGCGACCGCCTGGCGCCGACGTAACCCGGGGCCGGAACGAGCGCGACCTGCACGCGGTACTCGCCGGGGACGCGGGTGCCGAGGCCGAGCCGGAGCCGGCCGTGGAAGACGCGCGAGGCGACGAGCTTCCCGGCGCGCCAGACCCTGACGGTGACGGTGCCCGCGGTGGCCGGCCGCTCGCGGACGAGCAGCGAGAGCGGCGTGCCGATCCGGCCCGATCCGGCGAACGCGGTGTCGAGTCCGGGCCGCACGACGAGCGTCACCTGGTTCGACACTGCGCCGGCGTAGCGCGCCGTGTAGCGGGCGGCGGGCGTACCGACCCGGCCGCGGGCGACGAAGCTCCCGTTCTTCGAGGTGCGCACGATTGCGATGCGCCGGTTGTCGCGGTAGAGCTCGATCCGAGCGCCCTTCGCGGCCGGCGTCAGCCGTCCGTGGAAGCGCGCGAGCTGCTGGTAGCCGCCTCGGCCCGGGGCGGCGAGGGTCAATCCCGTCGCGGTGACGACGACCGTCGCCTGCGCGGTCTCGCCCGTGGCGCTCGTGCCGGTGACGCGGGCGGTGAAGCGCCCGGCGGCGTACGTGTGCTGCACAACCGCTCCGTCCGCGGCGGTGCCGTCGCCGAAATCCCAGTGGTAGGCGACCGCGTCTCCGGTCGCCGTGAGCGTGACCTGCAGCGGCGCCGCTCCCGTCGCCGGTACCGCCGTGGCCGCGACGGTGGGTGGTGCGGCGTGCGCCGCCGGAGCGAACGCCAACGCGAAGACGAAGAGGACCCCAATGCGCCTCACGGGCGCGAGCATAGTGCTATCGAGCGACGGCGGCGGCGAGCGCGAAGGCGTTGAAGCAGGCGTGCAGCAGCATCCCCGGGTAGATGCTGCCGCTGCGGAGGCGGACGAGCGCGACGCCGATTCCGAACAGGAAGAGCGCCGGGAAACCTTCCACGAGGCCGTGGTCCGCTGCGAACGCGACGGCCGTGCCGACTACGGCGACCACGCTCCCGAACGGCGCGAGCAGCCGGAAACCGAGGCCGCGGAACGTGAACTCCTCGACGATCGGCGCCGCGATCACCACGACGGCTGCGTTGAGCGCGAACTGTGGCGCCTTCGACGGCTCCCAGTGCGCCGGCTCGAGCCCCTGCTCGCGCGCACCGTGAAGAACGGACTCGAGCAGCGACTCCGCGATCAGCAGGGCGATGAGCACGCCCAGCGTCAGCCCGAGGGCGCGTGGCCATGAGTCGGGCGCGCGGACTCCGAGCTCGAACCGGGTCAGCCCGCGGGCGATCGCGACCACGATCCCGAACGTGATCGCGTAGAAGACGAGCCCGCTGATCGCGTTGTCGTAGCGGTAGAGCGAGTCCGCAGGCGGCTTGCCTTCGGTGAAGCGGCTCGCGTAGTTGAGCGCCGCCAGCGCGCCGACCAGCGACAGCCAGCCGATCAGCTTGCCGGTCTTGAGGGTGGGTCTCACGCCACTGCCTCGACCGCGCGGTCGAGCGGCGCCGGCGCGAAGTGCATCCCCGCTGCCCGGGCGCCTTGCTCGTCAGCGCCGCTGTCGCCGACGTGGAGCGCGCGCTCGGGGCGCACGCCGAGCCGGTCGAGCGCGACCAGGAAGACGGCGGGGTCCGGCTTCGGCGCGCCGGCCTCGGCGGAGGTGACGACGGTCAATCCGCCGAGCCCGAGGCCATGAAGGTGCTCCCGCAGCCCGACGTCCCAGTTGGAGACGACCGCCACCTCGAGCCCGAGCCGGTGCAGCCGCTCGACCGCCTCGCGCGCGCCCGGCAGGAGCGCGAACCGCATCGCGTTCACGAAGCCGTCGACGAAGGCCGCCGGATCCAGGTCGGAGCCGAGGTCGTCGAGGATGACGGCGACGCATTCGCGCCGAAGTGCGTAGAGCGTCGCTTCGTCGCGGCCCTCGTGCGAGCGCTCGCGGTAGTACGCGACCTCCTTCGCGAACGCGCGCTTCACCGCGTTGTCGTCGCAGTCGACTCCGAGCGCGCGCAGGCCCTCCCTCAGCGCGGGCACCGGGTCGGCGAGCTCGACCAGCGTCCCGTACGCGTCGATCGTGACCGCGTCGAGGTCAGCCGGACGCATCGGGATGGAGGATCCGCGCGATCTGCTGGAGCGCTTGGCCGGCGCCCGGCCCGGCGACCGACGCGTCCGCCGGGAGCACGGCGAAGCGGCCTGCGCGCACGGCCTTCATCTTCCGCAGGGCGGCCTGCCGGCGCAGCTGATGGAGCGTGCGGCCGCTCCCGGCGGTGGCGAGGTAGACGTCCGGGTCGACCCGCGCGAGCCGCGTGAGCGGGAACGGCCCCTGCTCGGGGCTCGCGCCGGCGACGCTCGCGCCGTGCGCGAGCTCGATCAGGTTGCCGAGCAGGCTGCGGCTGGAGATGGTCGAGAAGCCGCCGGTGTCGACGAACGCCGTCACGAGCGGCGTGCCCGCGACGTCCTTGGCGACCGCCTGCCGCTGGGCCACGATCCGCGCCGTCAGCCGCCGCGCGTCGACCGGCTTCCCCGTCAGCAACCCGATGTCGCCGATCGCGTCGACTACGTCGCTGAGCGAGTTGGACGCCTCCACGTAGACGGCCGCGCCGGTCGCGCTGCGTGCGCGGGCGAGGTCGAGCGGGTCGGTGTCGCTCGAGGCGACGATCAGGTCCGGCTTGGCGTGGCGGATCGCGCCGACGAGGGGCAGCCCGACGAGCGTGTCGTTCACCTTGATCACGCGCTTGCCGAGCCCGAGCCCTTCGAGCACGGCCGTCGGCCCGGCGCCGACGGGGACGATGCGCTTCGGCGCCGAGCGGACGACGGTCGCGCGGTCGCCGCCGCCCTGGACGGTCACCGGGTAGGTCTGGACGAGCGCGCCGGTCGGCTCCGAGCGCTGGCCGCACGCCGTGCCCGCGAGCAGGAGCACGACCGCGAGGGCGACGAGGGCGGCCCTCACGCGACCCACTGCCAGAGCGCCCACTGCGCCACCGCGACCCCGAGCAGCAGCGAGCTGACGACGACGATCGCGGTGTGGACGCGCGGCCGTCCGCCGAGCACGGCCAGTGCGAGGAAGAGGGGGAAGATCGTGAGCCCGAACCGCGGCAGCGAGAGCAGCGGCCAGCGGTCGCTCGGCACGCTCAGCGGGATCGCGAGGCTCAGAGCGGCGAACAGCCCGTACGGCGCGCCGAAGCGGCGCCAGGCGACCACGGTCAGCGCTACGAACAGGACGAGGAACGCGAGCGTCTCGAGGTTCAGCGTCGCGACGCGGATCGGGTCGGTGTTCTGTACAGGTGTCCAGTAGCGGTGCGTGTGCGACCCGGACGCGAGTTGCTCGATCCCGGCCCAGCCGGCCCGGAGGCCGTCCCAGATTCCGCCGAACGGGCCGGCCGGCGAGAGGTGCCGGCTCCAAAGGCGCTGCGCGTGGACGAAGCGCCACGGATCGCCGTCGGCGGCCCAGAGGTAGAGCGGGTAGGCCGCGAAGACGACCGGTGCCACGGCGAGCGATGCCAGGGCGCGGAGGCGATCGCGCTCCCGCCAGGCGAGCAGCGCGAGCGGTGGCAGGAGCGCCACCGCCGTCGGCCGCGTGAGCAGCGCGAGTCCCGTCACCGCGCCGGCGGCGAGCCAGAGCCGCCGCTCGGCCAGGACGAACGCCGCGAGGGTGAGCAGGAGGTAGAGCGACTCGCTGTAGACAGCCTGCAAGAAGAGCGCGAAGGGAAAGACGGCGAGGTAGAGCACCGCGCGCCGCGCGCCGTTCGCACCGAGCCGCTCCTCGGCGATGCGGTAGAGCAGCAGGAAGGACGCGAAGGTCGCCGCGAGCGAGACGACGATCCCGGCGACGACGTAGTGCCCGAAGAAGACGCGGCCGAGCAGGCCCACCGCGCCCGGGTAGAGGGGGTAGAACGCGGCCGAGCCGGCGCGCGCGTAGCCGTGCTCGGCGATGCCGAGGAACCAGACGCTGTCCCAGCGCGCCCAGACATCCGTGAACGAGCCGAGGTCGTGCGTCAGCGCCGGGATGTCCCAGACGTTCGCGCGTGGGTGGCGGTTCGGGATGAACGTGTACAGCGAGAAGAGCGCCGCGGCCCAGATCGCCGCGCGTGTCCAAAGAAAGATCTCGGGCGCGGGGTTGCCGGCCCGTGGCAGCCGGAGCTCGCGGCGGGCCGTCCGCTCACGAACGCGTTGACCGGCGGTCACGGCGGGCGATGATACTGGCATGGCGCGGCGCCACTTCACTCCGGCCGAGGCGAACGAGCTGCTCGCGGAGGTGCGTCCGGTCGCCGAGCGCCTCGTCGCGCACCGGCGAGCGTTCTCGGAGGTGGCCGCGCGGCGTGCCCGGCTGACGACGCACATCGCCGGCAACGGCGGCGACCTCGATCCCGGCGAGGTGCGCGAGGACGCGGAGCAGATGGAGCGCGAGGCCGAGGGCGTCGCGGGGGCCGTCGAGGAGCTGAACGGGCTCGGCGTGCTCGTGAAGGACCTTGATCGAGGCCTCGTCGACTTCCCGGCGCTGCGCGGGGGCGAGGAGGTGCTCCTCTGCTGGCAGGTCGGCGAGGACGAAGTCGCCTTCTGGCACGGCGTCGACGAGGGCTTCGCGGGCAGGAAACCCCTCCCGCTCGACTAACAGGCCATGCGTATGTGGCAATGGCACAGGCTCGCCGTCTTCGGCGCGGTCCTGCTCGCCACGCTCGTCGTGGCGCGGCTCGTCGACCGCCGGTTCGCGCGCAGCGACCTGCCGCCGGAGGTGGTCACGCGCTACCGGATCCTGCGCCGCACCGTCTTCTCGCTGATCGTCTTCGTCGGCGTCCTGTCGGCGCTGCTCGTGGTCCCGCAGGTGCGCGCCGTCGCGACGGGGATCCTCGCGTCCTCGGCCGTGATCGGGATCATCGTCGGCTTCGCGGCGCAGCGGACGATCGGGAACTTCATCGCCGGTCTCCTGATCGCGTTCGCGCAGCCGATCCGGCTCGGCGACTACGTCGAGACCGAGGGTTTCAACGGCGTCGTCGAGGAGATCGGCCTCACCTACACGTTCATCCGCATCGAGGACAACGACCGGCTCGTCGTCCCGAACGAGAAGATCGCCTCGGATACCATCCGAAACTCGTCCATTCGCAGCAGAAAGAAGCTCGCGCACGTGACCGTCCAGGTTCCTCTCGACTCCGACCTCGAAGCCGTTCGAACGCTGCTTCGCGAGGCGGCCAAGGACGAGCGCGCCGAGGTGATGGTCGAGGACCTCGGCGACAAGGCCGTCGTCGGCGTCAGTCTCTGGGCGCCTGACGAGCCGAGCGCCGAGCGGCTGCAGAGCGAGCTTCGCCTCCGGGCCCACGCGCGACTGCGCGAGG
>DASSQG010000153.1:0-6402 GCA_035702625.1 Gaiellaceae bacterium
GACGATCGACCCGTCGGCGAGGAACAGGATCCGGTCGGCGATCGCCGCCGCGCGCGGGTCGTGCGTGACCATCACCGTCGTCTGGCCCATCTCCTCGACCGACTGGCGCATCAGCTCGAGGATCTCGCCGCCCGTCTTCGAGTCCAGGTTGCCGGTCGGCTCGTCGGCGAAGACGACGGTCGGCTTGGAGATGAGGGCGCGGGCGACCGCAACGCGCTGCTGCTGGCCGCCGGAGAGCTCGGCCGGGCGGTGCTCACGCCGGTCGTCGAGCCCGACCGTCTTCAGGAGCTCCTCCCTCCACGCCGGATCCGGCTTCTCGCCGGCGATCGTCAACGGCAGGAGGACGTTCTCCTCGGCGGTCAGCATCGGCAGCAGGTTGAAGAACTGGAAGACGAAGCCGATGTGCTCGCGGCGGAGCTTCGTGATCTCGGTGTCGTTGAGCTCGCCGAGCTTGGTGCCGGCGATCCAGACCGAGCCGGAGGTCGGCCGGTCGAGCGCGGCGAGGATGTGCATCAGCGTCGACTTGCCGGAGCCCGAGGGCCCCATCACGGCGGTGAGCTTGCCCTGCTGGACGTCGATCGAGACGCCGCAGAGAGCGGCCACGGCAGTATCGCCCTCGCCGTAGCGGCGCGTGATCTCGCGCGCGGCGACGACGGCGCTCGGCGCCTTCTCGGCGACGTCTGCTGCTGGCACAGCGGCGGCTTCCATCAGCACCCCCTCGTTGTGACCCCCGGTCCTCGTCGAGTGTCGCACCAACGCTAGCGAGCTTCAACCGTCGTGTCAGATACCGTCACGCCTGTGAGTGCGGTGGCCTTCGACGTAGCGGCGGTACGAGCCCGATTCTCGGCGCTCTCGCGTGAGCTCGTCTTCTTGGACGGCCCCGGCGGGTCGCAGGTTCCCGACGAGGTGATCGATGCGATCTCGACCTACCTGCGGGAGTCGAACGCCAACGTCAGCGGGCCGTACGAGACAAGCCGGCAGACAGAGAACCTCGTCGAGGAGTCGCGCCGTGCGGGCGCAGGGTTCCTCGGCTGCACGCCGGAGGAGGTCGTGTTCGGCGCGAACATGACAACGCTGAACTTCGCCCTCACGCGGACGATCGGGCGGGAGCTGCAGGCCGGCGACGAGATCGTCGTCACGCAGCTCGACCACGACGGGAACGTCTCGCCGTGGCTTGAGCTCGCGCGCGACCTCGACCTGACCGTCCGCTTCGCCGCCATCCGTGACGACACGACGCTCGACCTGGACGACCTCGCGTCGCAGCTGAGCCAGCGGACCCGCGTCGTCGCCTGCCCCTGGGCCTCGAACGCCGTCGGGACGCTCGTCGACGTGGCGCGCGTCGCCGAGCTCGCGCACGCGGCGGGCGCGCTGGCGTGGGTCGACGCCGTCCACTACGCGCCGCACGGCCCGATCGACGTCGCGGCCGCCGGGATCGACGTCCTGCTGTGCTCCCCGTACAAGTACTTCGGGCCGCACCTCGGCGTCGCGTTCGCGCGGGCCGAGCTGCTGGAGCGGTGGCGGCCGTACAAGGTGCGCCCGGCGGCGAACGAGCCGCTCGGACACCGCTTCGAGACCGGAACGCTGCCGCACGAGCTGCTGGCCGGCTTCGTCGCGGCGGTTCGCTACGTCGAGTCGGTCGGGATGGACGCGATCGTGGCGCACGAGACCGACCTCGGCGCCCGGTTCCTCGCCGAGCTGCCCGACAACTGCCGCCTCCACGGGCTGCCGACCATGGACGGGCGCGTGCCGACGTTCTGCTTCGACGTCGACGGCCTCACGCCGGCGCAGGCCGCGACGACTCTCGGCGAGCGCAACTTCGCCGTCTGGCACGGGAACTACTACGCGGTCGAGGTGATGAAGCGGCTCGGGCTCCCCGACGGCGCCGTCCGCGCCGGCTTCCTCCACTACAACACCGCCGACGAGATCGACCGCCTGCTCGAGACCCTGTCGAGGCTCTAGCCGAACGGCGGCCGGAGCGGCAGGACGAGCGGCGGCCGCGGCTGCTGCGAGAAGTCGAAGTCGCGTGTCAGGTCACCGGCCTGCGGGAGGCTCTCGCGGACGTCCGGCCGCGGGTCGGGGCGGCCGTCGGTCGTCGGATCGAGCCGCTGGCGGCCGAGGAAGTCGTCCTCGATGAACTTGGCGTAGGCGTCGAAGCTCGCCACCCGGTGGTCGATGAAGCCGCGCCGCGCATACGGCGAGATCACGAGCGCGGGCACGCGCAGACCGAAGCCGGCGCCGTCCACGTGCGGCGGCACGACGTGGTCGTAGAAGCCGCCCCAGTCGTCCCACGCAAGGAAGATCGCCGTCGAGCTCCAGTCGGGGCCGCGCATGATCGTGTCGATCACATTCGTGACGAACGCCTGGCCGGCGGTGACCGGGTTCGGTGGGTGCTCGCTGACGCGGTCGGCCGGCTCGACCCACGAGACGGACGGCAGCGTGCCGGCGCGCGCGGCCGCGTAGAAGCGCGAGATCGCGGTGACGTCGCGGAGTTCGCCGTCCTGCCGCACGGTGTCGAAGCGCGGCAGCGGGTTCATGCTGGACGGCGTGCTCGAGCTCTGGCGGACGGGCGGACAGACGACCTGACCGTCGTCGCAATCCGGCTTCGCCCCCTCGAACACGTAGTAGCGCCAGGAGACGTGGTGCGCGTGCAACAGGTAGGTGAGGTCGGTCCAGGCGTAGTCGGGCGCGGCGTTCCGCGTCCGCGGCAACGAGGAGGCGCCGGCGGAGGAGACGCAGCTCCACGGGTCGCCCTGGACGGAACAGCGCGCCGCCCACTCGGAGACCATGAACAGGTGCGAGGGCAGGCTCCAGTCCGCGACGGGCTCGAACATGTGGTCCTGGAGCACGAAATTCCGCGCGTACGCCCAGTAGTTCGGGATCTCGTGCCAGTCGTGGTACCCCATCGCGTCGGGGCGCGACGCGTCGGCCGCGCACGCTCCGCTCGTCGGCTTCGTCCGGCACGCGAGCGCGAGCCCGTACCGCTGCTCGGCGACGAAGCCGTCCATCCGCCCGCCGTTGACGTCCGCCGCGGCGGCGACGGCGTCGTGCGGGCCGCCCCAGTCGCGGTTGCTCGTGTCGTGGAACGGCCGGACGCACGGGCCCGACGGACTCGGGACGCAGGTGCCCGGCGGGATGCCGTCGGCGTGCGGGTAGGTCCCGAAGTAGGAGTCGAACGAGCGGTTCTCCTGCATCACGACGACGACGTGGCGGATCTTGTGGATCCCCAAGGGCGGCGCAGCGCGGGCGCGCTTCGCGTCGCGGTCGGGCACCGCGACGGCTCCCGTGAGCAGGACGGCCGCGGCGACGACGGCGAGGCGCACGGATCGTCGCACCCGGCACAACGTACGCCCGCCGCGTTGAGCCCGGGTGAAGGCGCGGTTGCGCGTCGGTTCACCGCGCTGGTAGGACCTCGGCGGTGAGACTGCTGGTCCTCGGCGGGACGAAGTTCCTGGGTCGCGCGACGGTCGAGTCGGCGCTCGAGCGCGGCCACGAGGTGACGCTCTTCAACCGCGGCGAGACCAACGCCGAGCTGTTCCCGCAGGCCGAGAAGCTGCGCGGCGACCGGACGCAGGACCTCGCGGTGCTCGAGGGGCGGGAGTGGGACGCGGTGCTCGACCCGGCCGGCTACTTCCCGGCCGTCGTGCGCGCGTCGGCCGAGGCGCTCGCCGACGCGACGCAGTACTACCTGTTCGTCTCGAGCGTCTCCGTCTACGCCGACCAGGGCCGGCGCAACGACGAGGAGAGCCCGCTCGCAGAGCTCGGCGACGAGCCGGACGATCGGCTGACGGAGGATTTCTCGAACTACGGCGCGCTGAAGGCGCTGAGCGAGCGCACGGTGCACGACGTCTACGGCGAGCGTTGCGCCGTCGTCCGTCCCGGCCTGATCGTCGGCGCCCACGACCCGACCGGCCGTTTCACGTACTGGCCGCACCGGGTCGCGCGCGGCGGCGAGGTGCTCGCGCCCGCGCCGCCCGAGCGCCAGGTGCAGTTCGTCGACGTCCGCGACCTCGGCGACTGGTTCGTCGAGCTGATGGAGCGCCGGACGGGCGGCGCCTACAACGCGACGCGACAGGGGCTCGGCTTCGAGGAGCTGCTCGACACCTGCCGGGACGTGGCGGAGAGCGACGCGACGTTCACCTGGGTGCCCGACGCGCTGCTCGCCGCGCACGAGGTCGGCGAGTGGATGGAGCTCCCGCTCTGGCTGCACGATCCGGGCCTGTCCGGGATGCTCGACGCGGACGTGTCGCGCGCGGTCGAGGCCGGCCTCACGTTCCGGCCGCTGACGGACACCGTGCGCGAGACCCTCGAGCTCGCCGAGACCGTCGACGGGGTCGGCCTCACGCCCGAGCGTGAGGCCGAGCTACTGGCGGCCGCTCACTCGTAGACGGCAGCGGCCCGCTCCCAGCGCGGCTGGTCGCGCCGGATCGGGTCGGGGTCGATCCCGCGCGCGTCGGCGAGGTCGAGCGTCAGCAGCTGGAAGCGGACGATGTCGGCGACCGGGTGAACCGTCGGCACGAGCGTCGTCTCGCAGCCGATCTCCCCGAGCGCGGCGACGGTCTCCGCCGCACGCGCCGCGGCCCGGCCCTCGCCTTCGAGCACGAAGGCGCGCACCGACTCGTCGATCGCCGCCAGGTAGCCGTGCAGCAGCTGTTCGAGCTCGTACGGCTCGGCGGCGATCCACGCGCCCTCGCGCAGCTTCAGCACCGCCTCCTGCGCCGTGACCCAGTCACGGCCGGCGCCCGCGACGACGAAGCGATCGTGCGAGCTGACCGGCTCGCGGTGTTCGAGCGCGCGCTCCACGAGCCCCGGCAGCGCACCGACGTCCTCGCCGCGCAGCGCCGCGAGCGTGGCGACCGCGCACGTGTAGCTCGCCGTGTGGCACCAGCTCTGCTCCACCTCCGGCGTCGCCACGATCACCTCGTCGGCAATCTCGGCGAGCGGACTGTCGGGCTTGCCGGTGACGAGCCAGACCGGCCCGTCGAACGCCTGCGCCGCCTCGATCGCGAGCTTCGTCTCGCCCTCGTGGCTGACCACGACGAGGGCGTCGGCCTGCTGCGGTGCGAGCACGAGCTCGAGCGCCTGCATCGCCCAGCCTCCGGTCTGGGCGGCATGGAAGGACGTCCCGCACCCGGTGTAGAGCACGCGCCCCTCCGGCAGCCGCCGGTCGGTCGGCACCTGGCGCAGCCATTCGGGCTGCGCATGAATCGCGCGACGCGTCTTCTCGCCGGCCACGTGTGCAGCATCTCGCATAGCGTCCGCGGCGTGCCGGAGAAGGACTACTCGTCGACGCCACTCTCGACGAAGCTCGGGGCGAAGCCCGGCGCCGGCGTCGTCGTCTTCTTCACCACCGAGCGCGCCGAGCTCGAACGCCGCTTCGTCGCGCTCCGCGACACGCTCGACCCGGCCGACGGGCTCTGGGTCGCGTGGCCGAAGAACGCCTCGAAGCTCGAGACCGACCTCGACTTCGACGCCGTGCAGGGGATCGGGCTCGCGGCGGGCCTGGTCGACAACAAGAGCTGTGCGATCGACGGCGACTGGCAGGCGCTCCGCTTCGTGTGGCGGCGCGAGGACCGACCGGGCGTTCGTTAGCATCGCGGCCGTGTTCGTCCACCGAGAGCCAGTCCGCTTCCGCGACCTCGACCCGATGGGCCACGTCAACAATGCCGTCTTCCTGACGTACGTCGAGTCGGCGCGGGTGGCGTTCCTCGAGCACCTCGGCGCCGCGACGACGCTCGAGGAGATGGCGATCATCGTCGCCCGCGTCGAGATCGACTTCCGCGCGCCGGTCCGCTTCGGCGACGAGGTCGAGGTGACGGTGCGCGCGACCCGCTTCGGCGAGAAGAGCTTCGACCTCGAGCACGAGCTGCGCGTCGGCGACACGATCGTCGCCGAGGCGAAGACGGTGCTGGTCACCTACGACTACGCCACGCGCGCGCCGGTCGAGATCCCCGATGAATGGCGGGAGAAGCTCGCAGCGTGAGCGTCTTCCAGCGACAGTCGCTCCGCAACGGCCTGCGCGTGCTGACGGCCGACATGCCACAGGTGCAGTCGGTCACCTGCATGATCATGCTGGCCGCCGGCTCGCGCTACGAGACCCCGGACACGAACGGGATCGCACACTTCGCCGAGCACATGTTCTTCAAGGGCACAGAGCGCCGGCCGACCGCGCGCGACATCGGCATGGAGGTCGACGGCCTCGGCGGCGAGTTCAACGCCTTCACGAGCAAGGAGTACACGGGCTACTACGTCAGGTGCGCGGCCGACTACCGCGACCGGGCGCTCGACGTGCTCGTCGACATGCTCCGCAACTCGAAGTTCGACCCGGAGGAGATCGAGCGCGAGAAGGGCGTGATCGTCGAGGAGATGAACATGTACTACGACACGCCGCGCGACTTCATCGGC
>DASSQG010000154.1:0-17847 GCA_035702625.1 Gaiellaceae bacterium
GATCGCGCCGACGGCCAGGATCGGGCCGATGCTGACGAACGGGTTGCTCGGCGCGATCGCGATCAAATCGGCCGTCTCCAGCGCCTCGACCACGCCCGGCGCCGGTGCTGCGGCCTCGGCGCCTTCGAACCGCACGCCGTCGACCTCGTCGCGGTGCCCGCGGGCGACGAACCACTCCTGGAAGGGCAGCTCGCCGGCCGGCGTGGCGAGCCAGGTGCGCAGGCGGTCGTCGGTCGCCGGCAGCAGTGCGGGCTCGAGCCCGAACGACCGCGCGAGCCGCGCCGTCACGGCCGACAGCGTCTCGCCCGCCCGCAGCGCCTGCGTGCGCACGAGATGGACGCCGAGGTCGAGGTCGCCGAGCCGGAACCAGCTCTCGCCGCCGAGCTCGCCCACCGTCTCGAGCGCGTTCCACGTTTCCCCCGCGCGGCCCCAGCCCTTCGACTCGTCGAGCCGGCCCGCGAGCGTGTAGAGGATCGTGTCGAGGTCGGGCGAGACGTGGAGGCCGAGCACCTCGAGGTCGTCGCCGACGTTGCCGACGATCGTCAGGTCGGGCGGGTCGATCGTCTCCGCGAGCGCCCGTGCCAGCCTCGAGCCGCCGAGGCCGCCGGCGAGGACGACAACATTCATCGCGCCGAGCCGGCGCGCAGGGCGGCGAGCGACGCGGCGGTGTTCACGCCGAGCAGCCCGTCGAGCCGCTCGAGGTCGGCCAGCGTGTCGACGTCGTCCTCGAGGTTCGGGATCGACGCGATCGCGGCGGGCGCGTCGAGCCGCTCGGCACGCGCGAGGAAGCGGTCGGCGCTGCCGGGTCCGTAGAGCGGCGCGAACAGGTGCGGCGCGGCGAGCGCCAGGGCGTTCGTCGTCCCGTCGGCCGCGCGGACGAGCGCCAGCCCGCCCTCCGGCATCGCCCCGAGCAGGGTCAGCAGGTCGCGCGGCTGCGCGCACGGGAGGTCGGCATTGACTACCAGCACCGGGCCCTCGACCCCGCGCAACGCGACCTCGACGGCAGGCCCCTGACCGCCCGGCTCGCCGGCGACGACGACCTCGCCGACGGCGAGCGCGGCCTCGAGGACGTCGTCCAGCATCGCCTCCGCGATGCGGGTGCGGACGTCCTCTGGTGCGGGGGCGAGCCGCTGCTTTGCCGTTTCGCCGCGGAAGGGAACAACAACGGTCGGCATCCGTCAGGAGACTATCCAGCGATGCAGGGACGACCGCCGGACAACGCCGAGATCGCCGCGCAGCTCGACCAGTTCGCCTCGCTGCTCGAGCTCGCGGGCGCCGGGCCGTACACCGCGCGCGCCTACCGCCGGGCCGCCGACCTGATCCGTTCGACGCCGGCGCCTGTCGCCGAGCTCGTGCGCGCCGGCCGCGTCCGCGAGCTGCGGGGCATCGGTCCGGGCATCGAGCGGCGGCTGCGCGAGCTCGTCGAGACCGGCCGGATCGAGGAGCTGCAGGAGCTCGAGCGCGAGGTCTCGCCGGAGCTTGCAGGGCTCGGGCGCTTCCTCGGCGTGTCCGTCAAGCGGATGCTCGAGATCGGCCGCGTGCTCGGCGTGCGGACGCTGGCCGAGCTGCGGGAGGCGGCGGAGGAGGGCCGCCTGCGCGAGGTGCCCGGGATCGGGCCGGAGACCGAGCGCAAGCTGCGGGCCGCACTGGCGCAGGAGCCACAAGCGGCGGCGCCGACGCCGCTGCTTCTCCACCGCAGCCGGCCGCTCGTCAGCTCGATCGCCGACGCCCTCGGCGGGATCCCCGCGGGTGACCCTCGCCGCTGGCGCGACGCCTCCGAACGCCTGGCCGTGGTCGTGCCCGCCGACCGTCCGGAGCCCGTGCTGGAGCGGTTCGTGAAGCTGCCGCAGATCGTCGCCGTCGTCGAGCGCGGCGACCGGCGCGCGCTCGGCGTGACCATGGAGGGCGTCCCGGTCGAGCTCGTCGTTTCGGAGCCGGCGCACCTGGGCACTGAGCTCCTCCGCGCGACCGGCTCGCCCGACTGGGTGGCCGCGCACGAGCCGCTGCCGGAGGCGCCCGACGAGGACGGCGTCTTCCGCGCGCTCGGCCTGCCGTTCGTCCCGCCGGAGCTGCGCGAGGGCGACGTCCCCGTCGCCGATCGGCTGGTCGAGGTCTCGCAGATCCGCGGCGACCTGCACTGCCACTCGACCTGGTCTGACGGCAAGGCGACGATCCTCGAGATGGGCCACGCCGCCCGCGACCGCGGCTACGAGTACCTGGCGATCTGCGACCACACGGTCAGCGTCGGCGCCGTGCCCGGGCTCGACGCCGACGGCGTGCGCCGCCAGGCCAAGGAGATCGCAGCCGCCAACGAGGAGCTGGCCCCGTTCCGGATCCTGCGCGGCACCGAGTGCGACATCCGCCGCGATGGCTCGCTCGACCTCTCGGACGACGTGCTGGTGGAGCTCGACTGGGTGCAGGCGAGCGTCCACGGCGGCCAGCGCGCCTCGGGCGAGGAGCTGACCCAGCGCGTCCTGACGGCGCTCGAGTCGCCGTACGTCAGCTGCCTCAGCCATCCGACCGGGCGCCTGATCAACTTCCGCCCGCCGAACGCCGTCGACCTCGAGGCGGTGCTGGCGCGCCTCGCCGAGCAAGGCCGTGCGGTGGAGGTGAACGGTCTGCCGAACCGGCTCGACCTCCGCGACGAGCACGTCCGCCTGGCGCGCGAGGCAGGCGTGCCGGTCGTCTGCTCGACCGACGCGCACTCCACCCGCGGCCTGGAGAACATCGAGCTCTCGGTCGCGACGGCCCGGCGCGGTGGCGCGGGGCCGTCGGAGGTGCTCAACACGCGGCCGCTCGCCGAGGTGCTCGCGCACCGCTTCGGCGGCTAGACGGTCACCGCCTGACCCGCCTCGGGCTCCTGCTCGGCGTCGAGCCGCGGCAGCCACTCGAGCCAGCTCGGCAGGTACCAGTTCCAGTCGCCGAGCAGCTTCATCGTCGCCGGGAGCAAGACGCCGCGGACGATCGTCGCGTCGATCAGGATCGCCGCCGCGAGCCCGACGCCGAACTGCTTGAAGAACGGCATCGAGAGCGCGCCGAAGACCGCGAACACGCAGACCATCACGATCGCCGCGCTGGTGACGACGCCGGCCGTGCTCTTGATCCCGTGCGAGACCGCCTCGTCCATCGTCGCGCCGCGGTCGTAGGTCTCGCGGATGCGGCTGAGGATGAAGACGTGGTAGTCCATCGACAGGCCGAACAGGATCACGAACAGCAGCAGCGGCACGACCACCTCGATCCCGTCGGCCGAGCCGGCGCCGAGCAGGCCCCTGCCGATCCCGTGCTGGAAGACGAGCACGAGCACGCCGTAGGCGGCGGCGACCGAGAGCAGGTTGAGGACGATCGCCTTCGCCGCGACCACGATCGAGCGGAACGCGACCAGCATCAGCGCGAATGCGAACAGGAGCACGAAGCCGATCACCGGTGCGAGGTTCGACTTCAGCTCGGCGGCGGCGTCCTGCCACCCCGCGGTTCGGCCGGTCACTCCGGCCTCGGCGCCGGGAAGGGCGCCGACCGTCTCGGGAACGATCGTCCCGCGAAGCGTGCGGAAGGCCCCGCTCGAGGCGGCGTCGGTGCCGTTCCCTGCGATCGGGACGGTGATGTCCGCGACCGTGCCCGCCGCGTTGACGTCGGTGGTGATTGGCTCGAACGCGCGGCCGCTGGCGAGCGCCCGCCGCTTCAGCTCGGCGATCGCGCTCCGCGCCGCCGGTGTGCGCACGCTCTGAGCCTTGACGACGACATTCGCCGGCAGCGCCTTGCCGGGAAACGCCTGCTGCATCTGGTGGTAGGTCTTGATGACGGTGAGCGACTGCGGGAACGACTCGACGCCCTGTGGCGCGAGCTTGAGCGCCACCGCCGGCGCAGCCAGTGCGAGCAGCGCCCCTGCCGAGAGGGCCGCCGCCAGCGCGGGCCGACCCAGCACGCGATCCACGATCGCGCCCCAGAACCGGCCCTCCCCGTCGGCCCGGCTGAGCCGCCCGACGAACGGGACACGCAGCCGGTCGACGTTGTCACCGAGCCGCGAGAGCAACGCCGGCAGCACCGTCAGTGACCCGAGCACCGCGACGGCGACGACGACGATCGTGGCGAAGCCGAGCGAGGTGAAGGTCTGGTCACCGGTGAGAAACATCCCGGCCATCGCGCCCATTACGGTCAAGCCGGAGATGAGCACCGAGCGGCCGGAAGTCGCCGCGGCGGCCTCGAGCGCAGCCTCAGTGCTTTTTCCGGCCGCCCGCTCCTGCCGTTCGCGCTTCAAGTAGAACATCGAGTAGTCGACGCCGACCGCAAGCCCGATCAGGAGCACCATGGCCGGCGCTTCGAAGGCGACCGGGATGAGATTGCTCGGGAGGGCGATCAGGCCGAACGTCGCCAGCACGGCCGTCAGCGCGAGCAGCAGCGGGATGCCCGCCGCGACGAGCGCGCCGAACGCGAGCACGAGGATGATCAGCGTGATCGGGAGCGAGAGCGCTCCGGCCTTGCCGAGGTCGTTGTTGTAGGAGTCCTGGACGCCCTTCTGCGCGCTGGCGTAGCCGAACTCGCCGATCGTGAAACCGGGGTGGGCCGCCCCCGCCGCCGCGACCGCGTCAATGACCGGCTGCACCTTGTCGGCCGCCTTCTCCTTGTCGCCCTTGATCGCGAAGTCGACGAGCGCGGCGTGGCCGTTCTTCGAAATCGCACCGCGACGCACGTCCTGCACGGCGGCCACGCGCGAGACACGCGCGACGACGTCCGTGACCGCGGCCTTGAAGGCCGGCGTACCGGCACGGCCGGATCGGCTCCGGATCAGGACGTGCTCGTCGGCAGGCTGCTTGAACCCGTCGTTGAGGATGCGGTCCATGCGGCCGGACTGGCCGGGGCCTGGGGCGTTGGAATCGACGTTGTTGACGCCGACCGCGGCGCCGAGGCCGAAGGCGACGAGGACGAACGCGAGCCAGCCGAAGGTCGCCGTCTTCCAGTGACGGGCGCTCCAGCGGCCCATGCGGGCAGAGAGGTTCGAGTGTGGTCGTGGCGGATGCATCTGCCTACCTCCTTCGGGTTCAGCGGGTGAGGGCGGGGAAACGGGAGCCGGCGCTGGCCGGCGTTCCCACGCGATGTCGAGCGCGATGAGCGCCAGGTTCGAAAGGGCGGCCGCTCCGACGATCGTCGTGACGACCGCGAAGAGGCCGGAGATCGTGTTGAAGCCGAGCCAGGCACCCACCAGCGCGCCGGCGAGGGAAGCGGCCAGTCCGAGCGCCCTCGTCTGCGCGGGACGAGCCCGGTCGACCCAGGCCAGGTAGACGGCGAGGCCGACCGGCAGGCCGATCGAGAGGCACACCAGCAGTTCGTCGTCGAGCGGCACGGTCGGGAGCGCGGTCAGCGCGACGAGGACGCCGACGAACCAGCCGCCGAGCCCGAGCAGGAGCACGTAGCCCGTCCGCACCGCGGCGGCCGACTTAGCGCCGAGCCGCCCGCGCCTGCGGACGCGGACCCAGAGGACGAGCAGCGAGAGGGCCGTCAGCGCGCCGAGGCCGAGCAGCGACGCGAGGACGATCTTCGCGATCGTCGTCTGCGGGAAGCCGGAATCGGGGTCGACGCGGTTCGGCGTGTAGCGGGAGGCGTCGACGCGGCCGTTGTCGAGGAACGTGGTGACGAGGTGCGTGCCGGCCCGCGGCTCGTAGCTCCAGAAGTCGTCCGTGTGGCCGAGGCCGGCCAGGACGACCTGGTGCCCGTTGGCGAGGTGGGGCAGCAGCTCGCGCCTCGCTGTCTGCGGCGGGGTCGCGAAGTCGAGGTTGCCCGAGACCAGCAGCGTCTCGACACTCGAGTCGCGCACCCGCAAGTAGAGGTTCTCGTCCGGATTCGCCGGCCAGGCGTCGAGCAGCTTGCCGCCGGCCCAGAGGAACTCGGTGCCCGGGCTGCCAAGGATCGAGCCGGCCGACGGGTGCGTGGCGAAGAAGCGCCGGGCATACGCAGCGTCGGTGCGCGCAACGGCGGCGGCGTCGCCCTTCACCTGCGCCTCGGGGAAGACGAGCTGCGCCATCGTCGACAGCAGCCAGAGCCCGCTCGCGTCACCCTCGGACGCGGAGAGCCAGCCGTCGATCGTCTGCGGCGCCGAGATCGGCGAGGCTGCGTCCGTGGAATGGAACAGGCCGAAGAAGGCGCCGACGCGCGCGTTGCCGGGCTTGATCCGCAGGAAGCCCCAGCGGTCGGGGATCGTCCGCGAGGTCTCGCGGATCGTGGCGGCCAGATCGCTCGTGCGGGCGGTGCAGGACGAGTCGTGCGCGCAGAGCGCCGCGTACTTGTGCACCTGCGCGTCGTTCAGCCGCGGGTACCAGACGAAGTTGCCGGGCGGGTTGACGCCGACCAGGACGGAGCGCTGGATGCTCTTCGGGTACCGCCAGGCGTACATCAGCGCGGTGCGGGTGCCGGCGCTCTCGGCGAGCAGGTCGATCCGGCCGTAGCCGAGCGCCCGTCGCGCGGCCTCGAGGTCGTCGACGCGCTCGGGCAGCGAGTAGCCGGCGAGGTCGAAGCCGTCGGCCTGCAGCCGGTGCGCGCAGTCGGAGAGGCCCTTGGCGTAGGCGTCGAAGTAGGCGCTGCCGAGCAGGTCGCGGGCGTGCCTCATCGCCGAGTCGGCCTCCGGGCAGTCGAGCTTCGAGGAGCCGTCGACTCCCCGGTAGCCGACGAGCACGACGTCGCGGTTCCGCGCGTAACGGCTCGCGTCCGGGAAGTCCATGTTCGTCAGGCCAGGGCCACCCTGGAGGCGGAACACCGGCTCGCGCGGATGCGCGGAGAGCGTTCGGATGCGCTTCACCGGCAGCGCGATCAGCCGCGAGTGCGAGTCGTGACGGTTCTCCGGCATGACGAGCGTGCCGCAGTCGGCCCGGTAGCCGCCGTCCTCGGTCGCGTAGGTGCAGGGGTGGAGCGTCAGCTGCCCGGCGTGCGCGCCCTTGGGAACCGAGACCGGGCTGGTGCCCGTCGCGAGGTGAAGGTACGCAAGGCCGAGCGCCGCCACCGCGATCAGCGCGAGGGCGACGATCCGTGCGGTCGTAAAGGCCTTCTTGGCAGACATGGCTCCTCCTTGGCATCCGTCTGAAGCGGTCGCGGAGTGGGTCACGGGATCTGGACCTCGCTCACGCTCGTTGCCGTCGTGCGCTCGGCGACATAGACCGGCAGCTGGGCGAGCGCGTCCTGTTCGCTCGCCGCCTCGACCGTCCACCAGATCGCGTGGCCGCCGGAGCGGCACGAAGCGAGCGTCGACCGGTGGCGGAGGGGACTCCGGTGGCCCTTGAACGAGGCGAAGACGACTCCGCACTCGTCGGGCTCATGTCGGTGCTGAAGCAGATAACGGTGCATGGGACGACCTTGTCGCGTCGCCGTCCCGCCGACATCAGGGGGCCACCCTGATCTTGCACCCCGATCTTCGCGTTTCTCCAACACTGATTTATGCTCGACAGCAGGAAAAATGGGGTTGCAAACCAGCCACCTCGTCGGGCGCGCCGACGAGCTGAGCTCGCTCGATCGGACGCTGGCGGAGCTCGACGAGGGCCGCTCGGTCGCCGTCCTGCTCGTCGGCGAGCCGGGAATCGGCAAGACCCGCCTCCTTGCCGAGCTCGGCTCGCGCGCGGATGAAAAAGGGCACCTGGTGCTCGCAGGCTCGGGCTCAGAGCTGGAGGGCGACCTGCCGTTCTCGGTGTTCGTGGACGCGCTCGACGAGTACGTGCGAGCGCTCGGCGCGCCACGCTTCGCCGGCCTGGAGGGCGACGTGCGCACCGAGCTCGCGCATGTGTTTCCGTCCTTGACGACGCTCGCGGGCGACCGCGAGGTCGCGCTGCAGCACGAGCGCTATCGCAGCCACCGTGCCGTGCGCTCGCTGCTCGAGGAGCTCGCCTCGGCGCAGCCGCTCGTGCTCGTGCTCGACGACCTCCACTGGGCCGACTCCGCGTCGTTGGAGCTGGTCGGAGCCCTCCTCCGCCGGCCGCCCGCGGCGCCGGTGCTGCTGGGGCTCGCCATGCGTCCGCACCACGTTTCCGAGCGCCTCTCCACTGCGCTCGAGCGGGCGTGGCGCGAGGAGCTGTTGACGCGGATCGACCTCGAGCCCCTCAGCGCCGACGAGGCACGCGAGCTGCTGGGCGACGCCGTCGACAGCAGCGAGGCGGGCGGCCTGTATGTCGAGAGTGGCGGCAACCCGTTCTACCTCGAGCAGCTCGCCCGCTCGTCCGGCCGTCCCCTCGAGGCACAGGTGGTGCACGACGAGACGCAGGGCACGGGGATCGGCGTCCCCGCGACGGTCGCGGCGGCGCTGGCCCAGGAGCTCGCGCTGTTGTCCGGCACGGAGCGCCTCGCGCTCGAAGGCGCGGCGGTGGCAGGCGATCCGTTCGACTGCGAGCTCGCCGCGGCCGCGTGCGGGATGCACGAGGCGTCGGTGATGGACATCGTCGACGAGCTGTTGGGCGTGGATCTGCTGCGCGTGACCGATGTGCCCCGGCGGTTCCGCTTTCGCCATCCGCTCGTCCGGCGGGCGGTCTATCAGGCGACCGCTGCCGGCTGGCGGCTGGGCGCCCACGAGCGTTGCGCTGAGGCGCTCGCCGCGCGTGGTGCGGGAGCGTCGGCCCGAGCTCATCACGTCGAGCGCTCCGCGCGGGAGGGCGACCGCGTCGCCGTCGCGGTGCTGCGTGAGGCGGGCGAGGAAGCCGTCCGCCTCGCACCGGCGATCGCAGCGCACTGGTTCGCCGAAGCCCTCCGCCTGCTGCCCGCGAACGCGCCGGCGGAGGAGCGCATCGAGCTCCTGCGAGCGCGCGCGCGGGCACTGACGGCCGTCGGACGCTTCGAGGACAGCCACGCTGCCCTCCTCGACGCGGTTGCGCTCGTGCCGGCGGACTCCCACGAGCTACGAGCCAGGCTTGTCCTCGCCTGCGCTCGGGTGGAGAGCGACCTCGGTCGGCAGGATCAGGCCCGTCAGCGCCTGGCGACAACGCTCGAGTCGCTGCCCGACCGGAACACGCGCGAGGCAGTCGCCCTGATGCTCGAGCTGACGGTCAACGCGCTCTGGCGCACGCGGCACGAGGAGATGCATGAGTCCGCGGAGCGCGCGGTTGAGGCGGCGACACGGCTGGGCGACACGCCGCTGATCGCCTCGGCCCTCGCGGAGCTGGCGCTGGCCGACTCGATCATGGGCGCGCCCGAGCAGGCCGAAGCCAACCGTTCGCAGGCGGTCGCCCTGGTCGAATCCCTCTCGGACGACGAGCTCGCCGGCCACCTCGAGGCCGCGGCCTGGCTCGCGGGTGTCGAGCTCTACCTCGACCGGTACGCGGAGGGCGAGGCGCACGCCAACCGTGCCCTCGCCCTGGCGCGCGCGACCGGCCAAGGAGAGGTCTTCCTCCTGCTCGCCGCGACCCTGGGCGGGCTCCTGCGCCAGCGGGGGAAGCTGGCCGACGCGGCCGAGCTGCTCGACGCCGGCATCGAGGCGGCGCGGCTGCTGGGGAACCGGCACGCGCTGGTGTGGACGTTGATGGGCCGCTCGGCGGGCGCCCTGCGCAGCGGCAACCTCGACGTCGCGCTGGCGACGGCCCAGGAAAGCTTCGAGCTCAGCCGGCACGCCGACAGTGCCTTCCATTCCGCCGAGGCCGCCGCCGACCTGGCCGCGGCGCTACTGGAGACGGGGAAGCCGGATGAGGCCGTGGAGCTTCTGCTCGAGGCAGCGGGAGGCGACGAGCTCGTGCTGATCGGCGGCAGCCCGAGAGCCCGCTACTTGGAGGTGCTGGCGCGGGCCTGGCTCGAGCTCGACCGACCCGCCGAGGCGAGGCGCGCGGCCGCCACGGCGCAAGCCTGGGCCGCGGCCGTGGAGCTGCCGATGGCCGGGGCATGGGCCGAACGGGCCACCGCCGCCGTCGACCTGCACGGCGGCGAGGCGGGCGGCGCAGCGGAGTCCGCGCTCGCGTCGGCCGCGGCCGCAGACCGGGCCGGCTCGCCGGTCGAGGCGGCCCTGTCCCGCACACTGGCCGGGATGGCGCTCGCCCAGTCTGGAGAGCGCGATCGCGCGTCAGCCGAGCTGCAGCACGCTGCCCGCGTGCTCGAGGAGTGCGGCGCCCTCCGCTACCGGGACCAGGCCGAGCGCGAGCTGCGCAAGCTCGGCCACCGGATCCACCGGCGCACGCGGCCGGGCGCGGCCGACACAATCGGCCTCGAGTCCCTGACCGAGCGCGAGCTCGAGCTGGCCCGGCTCGTCGTCGACCGGAAGACGAACCCGGAGATCGCCTCGGAGTTGTTCCTCAGCCAGAAGACCGTCGAGACGCACCTGCGCAACATCTTCCGGAAGGTCGGCGTCTCGTCGCGCGTCGAACTCGCCCGCGTTGTCGAGCGCGCGGACGGAAGCTAGCGGTCGGGCTCGGCCTCGGCGGTCAGATCGCCGACGCGTTCACGCACCCGCGCCGCGGGCAGGCGGCTGCGGATCGCGACTGTGTAGACGGCGAGGGCGAGCAGGGCCATCGCGAGGACGTCCCAGCCGAAGGTCAACACGTTCCGGGGCCCGTGGAGGCCAATGAGCGGGATCGAGCTCGGGGTGCGCGTGTCGAAGGAGCTGAAGTACGAGATCGCGGCCACGCCGAACAGGTACGGCCAGAGCCAGACCGCGCTGCGCCAGTCCAGCGGCTGTTCGCGCGCACCCGGGTCGGACAGCCGCGAGACCGCCAGCAGCGCGAACCCGATCAGGATCGCGACGACCAGCTTCCACACCACGGCCCAGCCCGTGAACAGCAGGATCTCGCTCGCGACGACGAAGGCGGCGGGCGCCACCAGCCACGCCGCGGGCAGCCGGAAGGGGCGCGGCCGCCCCGGATCCTGGCGGCGGAGCGCTCCGAGTGAGAGCGGCACCATCGCGTAGGCGATCACTGCCGCGGCCGAGATGAAGCCGACGAGCTGCTGCCAGCCGGGGAAGGGAAGGAACAGCACGAGCCCGCAGAGGAACGAGAACGCGATCGCGAAGAGCGGCGTCCCCCGCGGCGTGAGCCGGGCAAACGCGCCCGGGATGTAGCCGTTGCGTGCGAGCGCGAACGACAGCCGCGCGCTCCCGCCGACATAGAGCAGTCCGGTGCCGCCCGGCGACACGATCGCAGCCGAGTAGAGCAGCACGGCGAGCCAGCCGAGACCGAGGGCGGTCGCGAGGCCGGCGAACGGCCCGAACAGCTTCGCGTTGCCGGAGAACGAGACCGCGTTCCAGCCCTTCGAGAGGCTGGACGGGTCGATGGCGGCGATGAAGGCCACTTGCAGCGCGATGTACAGCACGATCGCGACCGCCATCCCGCCGATGATCGCCAGCGGGATGTTCCGCGCCGGATTGCGGCTCTCGCCTCCGAGCTGGACTGCCTGCTCGAAGCCGAGGTACGCGAAGATGACGCCGCCCGAGGCGAGCGCGAGGAAGACGCCCTTCCAGCCGTACGGCATGAAACCGCCGCCCGCGCTCGTGAAGTTCTCGGCGTGCGCCGAGGTCGCGAGCAGCGCGACGACGGTCACCGCCGGCACGAGGAGCTTCCAGCAGACGGCGAGCTTGTTCGTCTCGGCGAGCCAGCGGACGCCCAGGACGTTGATCACGCAGAAGAGGAGCAGCAGGGCCGCCGCCACGACGTAGCCCTGGGCCGTCAGCACCGGCCGTCCGCCCGAGACCGTCGTCAGCCAGGGGACGTAGTTCGACGTGTAGAGCAGCGTCGCCTCGACCATGATCGGCCCGACGGTCACGGCGCCGAGGAAGGCCACCCACCCGCCCGTGAAGCCGATCAGCCTGCCGAAGGCGTAGTGCGGAAACCGCGCGTTGCCGCCGGCCACCGGGTACGCGGCGCCGAGCTCGGCATGGGTGAGGGCGAGCAGCATCATCGCGCCGCCGCCGAGCACCCAGGCGATCAGCGCGGCCGGCCCGGCGAGGGACGACGCGTAGAGCGCGCCGAAGAGCCAGCCGGCGCCGACGATCGAGCCGACCGAGGCGAAGACGAGCCCGACCGGACCGACCTCGCGGCGCAGCCTGTGCGCGCCGTGTTCGCGCGTCCCTGCAAGCGGTTGAGCCAGCTCGGCCGTCCCTCGACCTCCTCCTCGCGAGCCTGCTCGAGAGGCCCGGAGGTCAGTGTCGCGGATCGCCGGCGCGGTGTCGAGACCGGCTCGACGCGGTGCTGGCGCCTGAGCCTCAGCCAGTTCTCGGCCGGTCGAGATCACCGGCTCGAACCCGACCTACTGCACGGCGAACCAGGGCCCGGTCGGCCCGGACGGGCGCGTGTGACGAGAGCTTCTTCTCGTACGGCGCCGTCGAGCCGAACGGCGACGTCGTCGTCGCCTTCTTGAACCAGCAGCACTCGGCGGCCTGGGAGGTCGCGAACGAGTTCGAGGACCAGATCATGGCCGTCACCTCGCACGACGGCGGCGTCACGTGGAACAACCCGGTCCACGTCGCCGACATGGAGGACGGCGAGGAGGAGACGGCGAACGGCTCCGGCATATACGAGACGAACCTCGCCACGTCGACGAACGACGGTGAGACGTCGTCGTATCAGACCGCCTCGACGGCGCCTTCGGATGCTGATCATTGCGTCTGGTTCCAGGCTCATGCGACCGACTGCGCGACCTGCTCGCGGTTCATCGGCGACTACATCGGTCTCGCGTTCGACACCCTCGGTCGGGCGCACATGACCTGGACCGACATGCGCCGCGACCTGTCGATCCCGGCTCTCAGCCGCACCGGCAAGGCCGAGGACGACGAGTACGCGCAGCGCTGAGTAGCTGATCGTGGTTCCGGGGGCGCCTCGCGCGCCCCCGGGGCTACACCCCGCCGGCCGCGCTGCCTGGACCGCGCGTGGCCCACTCGCGGAGCTCGAACCAATGCGAGCCACGGAGCGCCTCGGCGACCTGCGGGTCAGTGTGCTCGGCATAGAAGACGTTGTGGTCGAGGTCGGCGCAGACGGCCACGTCCTGCAGCGCGACGTCCTGGAGCTCGGCCAGCGCGTCCGAGGGCAGCTTCGCCTCGGCGACCGTGTAGTGCATGAACTGGAGTTCAGGCGCGACCTCCATCAGCATCGGCCAGTCCGGGCACGTGCGGGAGCTCACGGGCTGCTCCTCGCCGGCTCCGCCGCCCGTGCGCGCTCGACCACGCCCGCGAGCGCCTCGATGAACGCGGGGTCGTCGTTCATCGACTCGATCCGTCCCAGCTCCATCCCGAGCTCGGCCGCCTTCTCGCGGGCCTCGACGTCGAGGTCCCAGAGGATCTCGAGGTGGTCGGAGACGAAGCCGACCGGCGCGACCAGGACCTTGCGCACGCCGTCGCCGTAGAGCCGCTCCAGCTCGTCGAGGATGTCGGGGCCGAGCCACGGCTCGCCCGTCGGGCTCGCGCTCTGGAACGCGAACGACCAGCGCTCGCCGAGCCCGGCTCGGTCGGCCACGAGGCGCGAGGTCTCGAGCAGCTGGTCGCGGTACGGGTCGCCGGCCGCGAGGATCCGCTCGGGCAGCGAGTGCGCGGTGAACACGACCCAGGCGTCCGTGCCGCGGACGCGGTCGGCCACGACCTCGACGAACGTCTCGTCGTCGTGCCAGCTCTCGACGAGCACGAGCTCGGCGTCGCGGCCGTCGAGCGCAGCGTCGAGCCGGTCGCGGTACTCGCCGACCGACATGCGCGAGTAGTGCGGCGCCAGGACGACGCCGATCAGCCGCGTCGCGCCTTGCTCGAGCGCCCGCTCGACCGCTTCGGCGATCCGCGGCTGCCAGTGCTTCATGCCTACGAAAACCGGGACGCCGAGCTCCTGCTCGAGCGCCTCGCGCTGCGCCTCGGTCAGCTCGTCGAGCGGCGAGCGTCCGCCGATGCGTCGGTAGCGCTCGGCGAGCTCGGCCACCGCCTCGTCCGAGACGGGCCGGCCGCCGCGGATGTCCTCGAAGTACGGCCGGATGTCGTCGGCCGTCGCCGGGCTTCCGTACGCCATCAGGACGACCGCGTCGCTCACGCCCCGACCTGTCCCCTTCGGCCACGACCCAGGGACAGTCCCTGGTTCGTCCCGTTCCGACCGCTCGGGTTGAGTCGCGTGCTCGGAACCGTCCATTTTGGCCACGGCCCGGGGACTGTCCCCGGGGCATGGCCGTTTCGGACAGGCCTCACGCGGCCACCGGCGTCGTCTCGTGGACGAGCTGCACCAGCCGCCCGAGCAGCTCCGGGTCGGTTTCCGGCAGCACGCCGTGGCCGAGGTTGAAGATGTGCCCGGGCCTCCCGCCCGCGCGCTCGAGCACGTCGCGCGTGCCCGCCTCGACCCGCTCCCACGGCCCGAGCAGCACGGCGCCGTCGAGGTTCCCCTGGATGCCGCGGTCGTGGCCGATGCGCTCCCAAGCGACGTCGAGCGGCACGCGCCAGTCGACCCCGATCACCTCCCCGCCCACCGCCGCACGCTCCTCGAGCAGGTGCGCGTCGCCGGTGGCGAAGTGGATCGTCGGCACGTCCACCGCGTCGAGCACCCGCGCCGAGTACGGCGCGACGAACTCGCGGTAGTCGGCCACCGACAACGCGCCGACCCAGGAGTCGAACAGCTGGATCACGTCGGCGCCGGCCCCCGCGCAAGCGGCCACGTACAAGGCGAAGGCGTCGGCGAGCTTCGACATCAGCGCGTGCCAGAGCTCGGGCTCGCCGTACATGCAGGCCTTCGTCAGCTTGAACTCGCGCGTCGGCTTCCCTTCGACCAGGTAGCCCGCCACCGTGAACGGCCCGCCGGCGAAGCCGACCACCGCCTGATCCTCGCGCAGCGCGTCCCGCACGAGCCGCACGGACTCGAGCACCCACGGCACCGACTCGGCCGGCTCGGGCACGACCAGCCGCTCGACGTCCGCCGTCGAGCGCACCGGCGACGCCACCACCGGCCCGACGTTCTCGACGAGCTCGACCTCGACGCCCATCCCGAGGACGGGGAGCATGATGTCGGCGAACATCACGGCCGCGTCCACGTCGTGCCGCCGGACGGGCTGCATCGTCACCTCCGCGCAGAGCTCGGGCTGCCGCGCGATGTCGAACAGGCCGTAGCGCTTCCGCAGCTCGCGGTACTCCGGCAACGAGCGGCCCGCCTGACGCATGAACCAGACGGGTGTGCGCTCGACGGGCTCGCGCCGGGCGGCGCGGACGAGTGACGGCTCCACGTTCGGCAAGTTACCCGTCGCCGGTGCCGTCGACCTGCGGTACCTCCCACGTGCCGCCGAGGCGAATCGGTCCCGAGCCGGCGGCGTCGCTGCCGAACACGCTCAGCTCCAGCGCACGCTCGGCCAGCGCAAGCTCCGCGTCGCGGTCGGCCGTCGTCACGCCGACGTCGACGAAGAACCGCCCCTCCCGCATCGGCAGGCCAGGGAAGTTGAGGCGGAGCCGCTCGAGCCGCTCCTGCGGCAGGCGCACGCCGTCCAGCGTCTGCGAGCCGACGGGCCGGCCGTCGGCGTCGCGGATGCCGACAGTCACGCTGGCGTCGTCGAGCTCCTGCTCGGCGTACAGCCAGACCTCGAGCGCCATCGGCTCGCCCTCGACGAAGCGGTCGCGCACGGTGCCGTCTCCGGCCATCGCCCGGACTTCGTGCACGCGGCAGCGCGTCCCGACGGCGCCGTCGCGGTGCGCCGCTTCCGCCGGGCCGCTGACGACGCGGCGATGGTAGGCGCTCACGACCTCGGCCGCCGGGCCTTCCTCGAGCACCTGCCCGGCCTCGAGCATGAGCGCCCGGTCGCACAGCCGCTCGACCGCGCTCGGGTCGTGCGACACGAAGACGATCGTGCCGCCGCCCCGCCTGAAGTCGCCGAGGCGGCCGAAGCACTTCTGCTGGAACGCCTCGTCGCCGACGGCCAGCACCTCGTCCAGGAGCAGGATGTCCGGCTGGACGTGCATCGCCACCGAGAAGCCGAGCCGCATGTACATGCCCGACGAGTACGTCCGCACGGGCACGTCCTTGAACTGCTCCAGCTCCGCGAACTCGATGATCTCGTCGAGGTGCTCGTCGACGTAGCTGCGCTTGAGGCCGTAGATCGCGGCGTTCAGGTAGACGTTCTCGACGCCGGTGAACTCGGGATGGAAGCCCGCGCCGATCTCGATCAGCGAGCCGACCCGCCCCTCGACCTCGAGCGTGCCGCTGCTCGGCGAGAAGATGCCTGCGATCAGCTTCAGCAGCGTCGACTTGCCCGAGCCGTTGCGCCCGACGATGCCGAACGTCTCGCCGCGGTGGATGTCGAGGTCGACGTCCCTGAGCGCCCACAGCTCGCGCGTCTTCGGCAGCTCGCGCCGGAGGATCGTCTCCTTCAGCGAGCGCGTCTGCGTGAGCCGGATCTTGAACATGCGCCCGAGCCCGCGGGCGCGGATCTCGCCGGCCCCAACCGCAACGTCGATCGCCACGTCAGAGCTCGATCGCGAGCCGGTCCTCGTACCGCTGCATCACCCAGAGGCCGAGCAGCGCGAACGCGGGGCCGACGAGGAACACGTAGACGAGCAGCGGCGCGCCCGGGACGGTGTGCTGGAGCACGACGGCGCGGACGCTCTCGACGTAGGGCGTGACCGGGTTGCCATACCGCATCAGGAGGATCAGCCAGCGGTGCGAGCTCGCGGCGCTGAACTGCTCGAGCGCGTAGAGGACGGGCGTCAGGAAGAACCACGGCAGGAAGACCACCGCCAGCAGGTGCTCGACGTCGCGGAAGAAGACGTTCGCCACCGACAGGATCCAGGCCAGGCCGAGCACGAGGCAGATCAGCGCGGCGACGATCGGGATCACGAGCGCGACCGTGCGCGCGTTGGAGGGCTCGACGATCAGCGCGATCGGGATCAGGATCGCGAGCATCACGCCGATCGTCACCGTCTGCGCCAGCACCGCCGACGCGGGCACAAGCTCGCGCGGGAACCAGACCTTCTTGATCAGCTCGCCGTTCGACACGAGCGAGGTCGTCCCGAGCTGGATCCCGGCCTGGAAGAACCCCCACACCGCGAGGCCCGAGAGCACGAACAGGGGGTAGTGCGGGATGCTCCCCGTGGCGCGCCAGAGCACCGAGAAGACGAGCGTGTAGACGCCGACCATCGCGAGCGGGTAGATCAGCGACCAGAACAGCCCGAGCGCGGAGCCCTTGAAACGCATGCGCAGCTCGCGCCGGACGAGCGTCCAGAGCAGCTCGCTGTAGCGCGGGAACCACGAGAGGGTCGGCAATCCCCCTTGGGCAGCGGTGTCGACGGCCATCGGGGCAGGATACTCAGCCCCTGCGGCCGTCCCGGCTACGTGGCGGGGGTGAGACCGTGCCGGCGCATGACTTCTGCGATCGCCGAGAGATCGGGCGGTCCGCCCGCCGCCTGCGCGAGGACGTCGGCGACCTCCCGGAAGTACGCGGGCCCGAGGATGCCGGGCGTGACGACGGCCAGGGCTCGCGCGTCGACCTCACCGAGGTTGTCGAAGCCGTGGACGACTCCGCGCGGGATTGTCAGCACCTCACCCGGGCCGACCTCGTGCGTCACCCCGGCGACGGCCCACGTCAGCACGCCTGTGAGGCCGTAGATCGTCTCGTCGTAGCTGTCGTGACTGTGCGGCGACGGCACCTTCGTCCCGGCCTCGACGCCGAACTCGAACATCGCGAGCGAGCCCGCGGTCTGCTCGCCCTCGAGCAGGAAGCGCACCTCGATGCCGCCGATCCTGATCTCTTCGTTGGTCGCCATGGTCGTCATCGTCGCCCCTTCCGACTTGGTAAAGTGGTTTGACCATACATGGCCGAGAGCAAGTCGTCAAGTCGCTTTACGAAAGCCGAGCCGCTCGGGCCGCCGCTGATCGGGGCGCTGCTGCGCTTCCCGTGGGAGGCCGTCCAGCGCCACATGCTCGAACGGCTTCACGAGCGGGGCTTCGACGACCTCGACGCCGC
>DASSQG010000155.1:0-5211 GCA_035702625.1 Gaiellaceae bacterium
ATGCCGGCGAGCGCGCCGATCACGCCGGCGAGCGCGATCAGCTCCGGGCGCTCCTTGACGTCGCGGGCGCCGCGGATCTCGGGGACGCGGTACGGGGTGGCTGAGCTGCCGATCTCCTCGCGCTCCTCCGCCGTCAGGTTCCCGAACGGGTCCTGGCCGCGCTGGAGGGCGACGAACGCCTTCGCGACGGCCGGGTGGAACTGCGTGCCGACGTTGCGCTCGATCTCCGCCAGTGCCTCCTCCGTGCTCAGGCCCGGCCGGTACGCGCGGTCGCTCGTCATCGCGTCGAAGCTGTCGGCCACGACGAGAAAGTGCGCCGCGAGCGGCTGGTCGCCGGGCGGGACGCCGTAGTAGCCGCGCCCGTCGTAGCGCTCGCGGTGGTACTCGACCGCCCGCGCCTCCGCCGCCGAGACCTCGAAGCGGCGCAGCAGCCGAGCCGAGAGTCGCGGCGCGCGCCAGACCGCATCCCATTCGTTCGGGCGCAGCTTCCCAGGCTTGGAGAGAACGGCGGAGTCGACCGCGACCTTGCCGAGGTCGTGCAGGCGCGCGGCCCAGCGCAGGCGGTCGATGTCGGAGTAGGGGAGGCCGAGCGCGCGCGCCAGCGTGTCGACGTAGCCCGCGACGCGGATCGAGTGCCGGTAGGTGGACGGGTCGCGCTCGTCGACGATGTTCGCGAACGTCTCGAGCGCGTGCAGCGTCTCCTGCCGCGACCGGCGCACGCGGGCATGGGCCCGGTTGACCGCGAGCGCGACCGGGATCACGGCGAGCACGTTCCACGGATGGCCGAGCGCGAACAGCGCGAGGATCGCTCCGAGACCGACCTCGGCCGCAGCGGCGCCGAAGTCCGGCTGCAGCACCTCGAGCGAGCCGACCACCTGCAGCAGCCCGCGCGAGACGAGCAGGTAGACGAGCGCGAGCACGGTGAGCGGGACGAGGTCGTCGGGGAGCGCCAGGTGGCCGACCCGCCCGCCGCCGAGCTCGAACGCGTAGCCCGCCGCGACGGAAGCCAGCGCGAAGGCCGAGGCCTGGAACGCGGCGTAGCGCCAGCCGCCGCGCATGAGGCGCGCGAGCAGGGCCGCGGAGCCGGCGACGAGGGCTCCGCGCCACGGCCCGAGCACGATCACCGCGGCGATGTCGACGCCGGACGCGACGCGGAAGACGCCGGGGCCGAGCGGCTCGCGGACGCGGGCGCTCTCGGGCTCCTCGAGCAGCTCGGCGGCGAGCGCCGCGGCCGCGAAGAGCGCGAGCACCGTCAACGGCAGCCCGACGGCGACGTAGGCGCCGTAGGCGCACACGGCGAAGCCGGCCGCGACCGACAGGTAAGCGACGCCCGAGAACCGCACGATCCCTCTATCGGGTGGAACGCCGGGCTCCGTTAGCTGCCCTACACTGCGGCGATGCCTGGAAGCGCGCGAATCATCCCGCTCGGCGGCCTCGGGGAGGTCGGCAAGAACATGACCGTCGTCGAGGCCGACGGCGAGGCCGTGGTGATCGACGCGGGGCTCGCCTTCCCGCGCGACGAGCACCTCGGCGTCGATCTGATCCTCCCCGACTTCTCGTACCTGGTCGACCGCGACCGGCCCGTCCGGGCGGTGCTGCTGACGCACGGCCACGAGGACCATGTCGGCGCGCTGCCGTACCTGCTGCGCGAGGTGCGCGTGCAGGAGGTGTGGGCGACGCGGCTCACGCTCGGCCTGATCAAGTCGAAGCTCGACGAGCACGGGCTGCTGCGCTCGGTCGAGCTGCGCGAGGCCGACCCCGACGCCCCGCCCGTCGAGCTCGGGCCCTTCCGAGTCGAGTTCGTCCGTGTCGCGCACTCGATCCCGGACTCGGTCGCGATCGTGCTCGACACGCCCGGCGGCCGGATTCTGCACACCGGCGACTACAAGCTCGACCACACGCCGGTCGACGGGCTGCGCACCGACGTCGGCCGCCTCGCCGAGATCGGCAACCGCGGCGTCGACCTCTTCCTCGGCGACTCGACGAACGCCGAGCGCCCGGGTGTGACCGGCTCGGAGCGGCTCGTCGGCGAGGCGTTCCGGC
Organism: Gaiellaceae bacterium; assembly: GCA_035702625.1. Lineage (GTDB taxonomy): Bacteria > Actinomycetota > Thermoleophilia > Gaiellales > Gaiellaceae > AC-32. The sequence goes on from DASSQG010000155.1 coordinate 2,044, forward strand.
AGCTGATCCCGCCGCGTACCGGCCGCATCCTCGTCGCCTCGTTCGCCTCGAACGTGCACCGCATGCAGCAGGCGATCGACGTCGCGGTCGAGGTCGGCCGGAAGGTCTGCGTCGTCGGCCGCTCGATGCGCAAGAACGTGAACATCGCGCGGAACCTCGGCTACATCGACGTGCCGGACGAGACGCTGATCCGGCCGAACGAGCTCGACGAGTACGCGCCGGCCGACGTGATGATCCTCTGCACCGGCAGCCAGGGCGAGCCGCTCTCGGCGCTGGTGCGGATCGCCTACGGCGACCACCCGGCCGTGAAGGTCGAGGCCGGCGACACGGTGATCATCTCGGCCAAGCCGGTGCCCGGGAACGAGCTGCGCGTCCACGACGCGATCAACCAGCTCGCGCGCAACGGCGCCGAGGTGCTGCACCAGGAGATCGCGCCGGTGCACGTCTCCGGCCACGGATACGCCGAGGAGCTGCGGACGATGCTCGGGCTCGTGCGGCCGAAGTCGGTCATGCCGGTGCACGGCGAGTTCCGGATGCTGGCCGCGCACGCGCGGCTGGCCGAGGACAGCGGCGTGCCGGCGAACCGGATCGTGCTGGCCGAGAACGGCTCGGTCGTCGAGCTCGACGAGTCGGGCGCCTACCTGACCGATCGCGTCGACAGCGGCGTCACCTTTGTGGACGGCCTCGGCGTCGGCGACGTGCAGGACGTGGCGCTGCGCGACCGCCGGCATCTGTCCGAGGACGGCGTGCTGATCGTCGTCGCCACCCTCGGCGGGGGCAACGGCTCGGTCGGCCGGCCGGAGCTGATCGCGCGCGGCTTCGCCGAGCCGGGCGAGCCGCTCCTCGACGAGATGCGGGAAGAGGCGGAACGGGTACTGGACGAGCTGGTGCACGAGCATGTGACCGAGATCAAGCTCCTCCAGGAGCATCTCCACGACGGCCTCGGCCAGCTGATCTACGACCGCACGGGTCGACGGCCGATGATCCTTCCCGTAGTAGTAGAGGTATGAGCACTCTTCGAGCGGAGCCGGGTTGGGCGGACGTGCTGCTGGACAACGCAGCCGAGGCCGCAACGGCCGACCGGCTGATCCGGCAGCTCAACGCGGCCTCCGTCGCGTCGCTCGCGTTCTGCCGGCTGCTCGAGCGCTGGGGGCGCGGCGACGCGGCGCCCTCGACGCCCGGCGCGCGGCAGGCGGCGCTGCGCCGCGCGGCCGACCGTGCCGAGACCGCGCTCGTCGGCCTCGAGCGTCCGCTCGGGCAGTACCTGCTCGAGCTCGAGCCCGAGCGCGCCGAGGGGCGCTCCTGGTACGGCGCTCCCGGCGCCGCGGAGCTGATCGAGTGGGCGCCGGTGCTCCACCGCGCCGGGGTGCGCTGCTCGTCGGTGCGGGTGGCGCAGGCGTACCTCGAGCTCGCCGTCTTCCTGCGCGCGCTGGCGGGCCTCGACGACGCGGCGCGCATCCGCTCGGCGCCCGACCGGTCGTCGCTGTGGGCCGGTCTCTTCGACCTCCGCGAGAACCTGCTCGGGCGAGCCGTCGAAGACCTGCGCGCGCTTGCCGCCTAGCCTCACGGTCGTCGGGTCGGTCAACCTCGACCTCGTCGCGCGCGCCGCACGACTGCCGCGGGTCGGGGAGACGCTCACAAACGCGACGTTCGGCCGCTATCCGGGCGGGAAGGGCGCGAATCAGGCCGTTGCCGCCGCCCGGCTGGGCGCGCAGGTTCGGTTCGTCGGCGCGGTCGGTGCCGACTCGTTCGCCGACGAGGCGGTCGCGGGCATGCGCGAGGCGGGTGTCGAGCTCGCGCTCTCACATCGCGCGGAAACCGGCGTCGCGCTGATCCTGGTCGACGACGCCGGCGAGAACGTGATCGTCGTCGCGCCCGGCGCGAACGTCGAGGTCGGGCGTGTCCAGGTCGGCGGGAACGTGCTCTGCCAGCTCGAGATCGCGGACGACACGGTCGTCTCGGCCGCCGAGGGCGCAGACCGCTTCTTCCTGAACGCGGCGCCGGCGCGCACGATCCCGGCCGAGGTCGTGCAGGCGGCGGAGCTGGTCGTCGTCAACCGCTACGAGCTCGACTCGCTGCCGGAGACGCCGCAGCTCCTCGCGCTGACGCTCGGCGAGGAGGGCGCGGTGCTGATCGAGGGCGGGGCAGAGGTGGCGCGCGCAGCGGCCCCGCGGGTCGAGGCGGTCGACGGCACGGCCGCGGGCGACGCCTTCACGGCGTGCCTGGTCGTCTCGCTGCTCGAGGGCCGCGACCGGGAGAAGGCGCTGCGCCGAGCCTGTGCCGCCGGTGCCGTGGCGGCCTCCCGGGCGGGTGCGCAGCCGTCGCTGCCGACCGCCGCCGAGGTCGATGAAATGGTCGCGGCGTGAGGCGCCGCTCGCGGTGCCGACCTCAGGACGCCCGGCCTAGCCGGGCGTCCGTCTGAATCGACCGGTCGACCCGCTGTACGTTAGGACTCAGGCTATGACGACGCCGATCCTGCTCGACTGCGACCCGGGCCACGACGACGCGATCGCCCTCTTGCTCGCGCTCGGAAGCGACGAGGTCGAGCTGCGCGGGGTGACGACGGTCGCGGGCAACCAGACGCTCGACAAGACGACCGCGAACGCAATCCGGGTGCTCGAGCTCGTCAGCCGTGGCGACGTGCCTGTCGCTGCGGGAGCCGAGCGGCCGCTCGTACGCGAGCCTCGCGTCGCGGCGAACGTCCACGGGGACACGGGTCTCGACGGCCCCGATCTGCCGCCACCGCAGGCGCGGCCCGAGGGCGAGCACGCCGTCGACTTCCTCGCGGGCCGCGTGGCCGGCACGACGCTCGTGGCGACCGGGCCGCTGACGAACGTCGCGCTCCTGCTCGCGCGCCACCCGGGGGCCCGACCCGATCGGATCGTGCTGATGGGCGGCGCGATCGCCGAGGGTAACGTGACGCCGGCCGCCGAGTTCAACATCTGGGGCGACCCGGAAGCGGCTGCGCGGGTGTTCGCGAGCGGGATCGATGTGACGATGGTCGGCCTCGACGTGACGCACAGTGCGCTCTTCACCTCGGCGCGCGCCGAGCAGCTGCGCGCCGCGGGCCGCGTCGGGAAGGTCGTCGCCGAGCTGCTCGACTTCTACGGCGTCTTCCACCGCGAGGTCTACGGCTTCGACGGCTCGCCGATCCACGACGCGGTCGCC
>DASSQG010000156.1:0-21523 GCA_035702625.1 Gaiellaceae bacterium
GTGAACCATGCGGACGTCGTCGCGCCGGAACCGGCGAAGGCGCTCGAAGTCGAAGTTGAAGGAGTTGTAGAGGCAGGCCGGCGTGCGGCCCGAGAGCCGGTTGCGCTCGACCTCGAGCCCGCGGCGTTCGAGCTCGCCGACGAGCGCCAGCAGGAACTGGTTGCCGCCGCCGTACGGCGGCGCATGGAACTCGTGGAAGACCGCGACATCCGCGCGACCGTCGCGCGACCCACGAAAGTCGCGCTCCGTCCGCGAGCGCCGCGCCAGCCGCCTCAGGAACCCTCGCGCGCCCATGCGGACGACAGCATGTCCCACAGCGCGCCGGTGTAGCGCTGCCACGTGAGCTCGCGCTCGACCGTCTCGCGTGCACGCGCGCCGAGCGTCCCGGGCTCGGCCAGTGTCTCGAGGAGCGCACGCTCGAACGCGTCCGTGTCCGCCGGCTCGACGAGCCGGCAGTTGACGCCGTCCTCGAGCGCATAGCCGCGGTCGATCGCGTCGGTCCTGGAGACGACGACCGGCTTCGCCAGCGCGAGCGCCTGCAGCAGCACGGTCGTCGCGCCCGAGTAACTGTTGCGGCGGACGGGCAGGGCGACGACCCGGGCGGACGCGAGCCGGTCGCGCACCGCCTCCAGGACGAGCCCGCTCTCGCCCTCGACGTTCTGCGGCAGAGGCCCGAGCGCGCGAAGGTGGTCTGCGGTCGCGACGATGCGGAAGCCGACGCCGGGGTTGCGCACGGCAATCGTCTTGAGGAGCGCGAAATCGCGCTGTGGGTCTGCGCCGACCGAGACGACGTCCGTCTCCGGCTCCAGCCCGGGTCGCGGTCGGAACGCGTCGGCGTCGACGCCGAACGGAAGGAAGGCGATCTCGACTCCGGAGCCGATCCACCCGCGCAGGAACTCGGCCTCCGCTTGCGAGTACGTCGCGATGAGCTGCGCCCGCCGCAGCGCACCGGCGTACAGGCGCCGGCGCCGAACCTGGACGAGCCGTTCCGGGAGCCCGATCGGCGTGTAGACGACCGGCGGCCGGACGAGGCCGGCCTGCTTCAGCAACAGCAGCGGGAGCCCGAGCGAGTCGGCAGTCGCGAAGACGACGTCCGCCCGGTTCACCGCGCGCAGCGATGCGAAGGTAGAGGCGAAATCGCCGCCGTACCCCCCGAATGCGCGTAGCGCGCGGTTCACGGCCGCGCCGAGCGCGCGCGCCCACGACGGCGGCCGGTCGCGCTCGAGGTTGTGCCGGACGTGTGCTCCTCGGGCGCGCACCTCGTCGAGCCCGAAGAGGCGGTAACGGTCGAGCGCGCCTGGGTTGCGAAGCGCAGCGCGGCGGTCCGGTGCGTCCCGGAACGCGAAGAAGACGGTCGGCACTACGAGGCCTTGCGCAGCCGGAACACAAGTCGGGCGACGTCGGTGCCCTGCTCGTTCGTCGGGCTTCCCGGCGGCTGCTCTTCTGCCAGCAGCTCCTCGGCGATGTGACCTGCGAAGACACCGCGCAGCTCGTCCAGCCCGGAGAAGACGACCCGGTCTGCCGCACTGGCCTGCGCGCGTACGGGAACCTCGACGCCGACCACCGCCCCCGCCCGTCCCACGCGCTCGATCTCCCGCGCGACCCGCGCGACGTCGTACGAGTGCTCGAGTGAGTGCGACGCGTAGACGACGTCGAAAGAATCGTCGGGAAATGTCATCGCGTGCATGTCCATCACGCGAATGTCGGGCCGTTGCGAGAAGACGTCGATGCCGACGACCTCCGAGAAGCCGCGTTCCCGGAACCGGTCGAGCTCGAGGCCGTTGCGGCAGCCGACGCACAGGACGGCGCCTCCGGAGGCGCCCCCGGCCGCCGAGTCGATCAGCCGCACCGCGCCGGCGCCGGGATCGGTCTCGCTCTTCGACAGCGTGCGCTCGAGCTGCGTCGCCAGGTACTTCTTGTACTCCGGCGGCCGATCGTCCCCGAGCTTTCGCAGCTCGCGCCAGTGGCGGAGGTCGGAGACCCGACGCAGAACTGCCCGCAGGCGCGTGCGGATCCCGGGTCGGCGGAGGCGCATCAGCCGATCGTACGGCCAACGCCTCATCTAGCATCGGCGCGGTGAGCCAGAGCCAGCTCGAAGCGCCGCCGGAGCGCGTCGACGACGAGCCTCGCTTCGACGAGGCGCATCTCGATCCCGACCGCAGGGTCGTCGTCATCCGGCCTGCAAGCCGATGGCCACATCTCGATCTGCGGGAGCTCTGGCACTACCGCGAGCTGATGTTCAGGCTCGTCTGGCGCGACGTGGTCGTGCGCTACAAGCAGACGTTCCTCGGCATCACCTGGGCGCTGCTCGTGCCGACCCTGACGACGGCGATCTACGCGATCGTCTTCGGCAAGTTCGCCAAGTTCCCGCACGGCAACACGGCCTACCCGGTCCTGACCGCGGCGGGCGTCGTGCCCATGCAGTACTTCGCCTCCGCGCTCACGCTCTCGAGCACCAGCCTCGTCACGAACCTGCCGCTCGTCACCAAGGTCTATTTCCCACGCGTGATGCTGCCCATGGCCGCGGTCGTGGTACCGCTCGTCGACCTCTTCTTCGGGATGATCGTGCTCGTCGGGATGATGGCCATCTACGACACGTGGCCGAGCGGCATCGAGGTCGTGTTCGCACCGGCTTTCATCGGGCTCGCGGTCGTCACGGCCCTCGGGATCGGCTTCCTGCTCTCGACTTTCGCAGCGAGATGGCGGGACGTTCCCTACATGATCCCGGTGTTCCTGCAGATCCTGCCGCTGGTCTCCGGCGTGATGTACGCCATCAACGAGATACCGGAGAAGTGGCAGTGGATCTTCGCGTTCAACCCGATGGCCGGCGTCATCACCGGCTGGCGCTGGGCGCTCCTTGGCGAAGCCGAGCCCAACTGGGGGCAGATGTCGATCAGCGTCGCGATGGGGCTGTTGCTGTTCACGCTCGGTCTCGCCGTCTTCCGAACGAACGAACCCCGGTTCGCGGACACGATCTGATGGCCGACGCGATCGAGGTTCACGAGCTCTCGAAGAGCTATCGCATCGGCCAGATGCAGGCCGCCTACGGGACGCTCCGCGATTCTCTGACACGGACCGCCGCCAGGGTGACCCGCCACGAGCAGCCTCAAGGCCGCGAAGTGATCTGGGCACTCCGCGACGTCAGCTTCTCGGTTCGCGAGGGAGAGGTGCTCGGCGTCATCGGCCGCAACGGAGCGGGCAAATCGACGCTGCTCAAGCTGTTGACGCGCATCACGGCGCCGACGTCGGGCCGCGCGATCATCCGCGGACGCGTCGGCAGCCTGCTCGAGGTCGGCACCGGTTTCAATCCGGAGCTGACAGGACGCGAGAACGTCTTCCTGAACGGCTCGATCCTCGGCATGAAGCGCCGCGAGATTCAGCGAAAGTTCGATGACATCGTCGAGTTCTCGGGCATCGCGAAGTTCATCGACACACCGGTCAAGCGCTACTCGAGCGGCATGTACGTGCGGCTCGCGTTCTCGGTGGCGGCGCACCTCGAGCCTGAGATCCTGCTCGTCGACGAGGTGCTCGCCGTGGGGGACGCGGAGTTCCAGCAACGCTGCCTCGGGCGGATGGAGGACTTCAGCGGCACCGGGCGCACCGTCCTCTTCGTCTCGCACAACATGCAGACGATCAACCAGCTGTGCGACCGGGTGATCTGGCTCGACGGCGGCGCGATTGCCGAGAACGGCGATCCTTCCGGGGTCGTCAGCCACTACCTGCACACGGCGTCCGTGAGCGGGTCGACCCTGTCCTGGACCGACGACGAGTCCGCTCCCGGCGACAACCTCGCGCGGCTCCTGGCCGTGCGCGTGGTGAACGAGACGGGCGAGACGGTCGACACGACCGACGTGCGCGACGGCGTCGGGGTCGAGATCAGGTTCCGCGTCCTGCGTGAAGGGCCGCCGGTGTTCGCCAAGATCAAGGTGAGGGGCCGCCAGGGCGACGTCGCCTTCAACGCCATGGACATCGGCCAGATGGAGACGCCGACTGCGCCCGGCGTCTACTCGGTCACCGCCTGGATCCCGCCGAATCTCCTGAACGAGGGAACGGCGACCGTCGACGTCGCGGTCTGCACGCTGCAGGCCCCCAAGCTGCTCCCCCGAGCGCAACGAGCGGAAGCCGTCGCGTTCGGCGTCGTCGACCCGGGCGACGGCGACAGCGCCCGCGGGCTCTTCACCGGGCAGCTCCGGGGCGCAGTCCGGCCACTCCTCGAGTGGACGGGCCAGCGGCTCGACTGAGCCTCAGCGCCCGAGCACGCCGATGCCGTAGCCGCCCTGGCCCGGGTCCGCGACGAGTTCCCGGGAGCCGGCCGTCTTGACCTTGCGCCAGAACGAGGGGACGCCTCCGACCAGCTCCGCCGGCCCGTCGACGATGTCGTGGAAGGCGATCAGCCCTCCCTCGCGGACGAGATCGCGGTACAGCTCGTAATCCTTCGCGACGCCGCCCTCGGAGTGGTCGCCGTCGATGAAGAGGAGGTCGACCTCCCGGCCTTCGAGCCGCTGCTCGACCGCCGCACGCGTCCCTGAGTCGTGCGAATCGCCGGCGACGAAGTGGACGCGCTGGTCGTCGACGGCAAACGCCTCGTAGAACCGCCCGCGCTGCACGACCTTGCCGCCGCCGAAGCTCAGGTCTCGAGGCGACGAAAGGTCGACCGAGACCAGGATCGCGTCGGGCGCCGCGACGCGCGTCAGGAGAAACAAGGTGCCGCCCAGCGCCGTGCCGATCTCGACCACGGCACGCGGACGCAGCTCCTGTGCGAGCAGGAGGAAGTCGCGCAGCTCGGAACGCACCTGGTTCGGTGCGAGCTTCAGGCCGCCCGGCCTCGTCGAGTAGACGTAGTCGATGGCGTCGTCGAGCGAGCGCGGGGCGCTCTCGACCTCTCTTGCGCCGCGGCCGATGCGGTGGTCGCGTTCGAGCGCACGCTCGACGCGGACGAGGACGCGCCCGACTGCGTCGCGCGAGCGACCGAGACGGCGCGTGTCCGTCAGCTCAGTGCGTACTGCTGCGTCTCGCTGAGCGCTGCCTCGGACGCGTCGACGACGTAGTTGCGTTCGGAGAGCGCCTTCAGCGAGGCCGGCGAGTCCCACGTGAACGTCGCGAGCGCGCGCGGGTTCGCGCGCGCGAACCCGCCGCGATGGAAGCCTGCGGTATTGCAGAGGATGATCGTCCCCTTCGGCGCGACGAACGAGACGGAACGGCCGTTGATGCGCTCCGCGAACTCGTCGTCGGGCGGATAGTTCTCCCCGAGCGGCCGCCAAGGCCACAACGCCTCGAGCTCGCCCCCGGGAGCGCTGCCCGGTACGTACTCGAACGGGCCGGTGTCCTCGTCCACGTCGACGAGGTAGATGAAGCCCTTCAGCAGGTGGCGGTCGTTGAAGTCGCGGTGCCAACGCTGCGACGACTTGCGCTCGTCGCCCCCGGCCGGCGGGGTGTACCAGACGTCGACGTACTCCAGCTTCGACCACATGCCGAGATACGCGTTGGCGACGTCGAGCAGCCGCTGGTTGATGCCGGCGCGAAGCCAGGGGTCGTCGAGCCCGAGCCGAACGCCCCACGAGTACTTCCGGACGACGAATTCCTTGCCTGCCCGCCGCTTGAGCGTCGTCTCCGTCCCCTCCTGCTCGGCGGCGAGGCCGCTCTCGGTCTCCTGGATGAAGCGCTCCGCGTCGGCCTCGAGGTCGGCCCACACCGCCGGATCGGGCACCAGTTCGGAGAAGGAGAGCGTTGTGTACCCGTCGTCGCGGAGTCGGCGCACGACATCACGCTGAACGTCGTCGAGCGCCGGCGGTGCATGTGAATAGCGTCGCCTGCTCGCGCGGTTCGCGAGCAGCCGGTCGTGCGCCTCGTACGTCGCGATCACACCGCGCCGCTCGATCGCGGCGGCCACGTGGTTCACGCGCGCGGCGAAGCGTGAGCGTGTCCGGTGCACGCGCGCAACCCTACCGGCCGAAGAACGGGGCAGCGTCGAGCGTGACGCGCTCCCCGCGCGCGTACCACTCCTGCTTCCAGTTCTTGCCCTGCCGCGTCAGCTCGACGATGTGCGGCGCCGGCCGCGGCGGGCGGACGAGCCGCTTGAGCGTGCCGATCGCACCGAGGTCGAACTCCCGTGACTCGGCCAGGCTCTGACGCCCGCCGCCGATGTCCGCCGGATCGAGGCTCGACCTCGGGAGGAAGCACAGGTGGAGGCAGCGCAGCGGATCGTCGTCCCAGCCCGTGTCGTCTGCGAGGTCGCGGCGCGACTCCCAGTGGTAGCCGGGTCGAAAGACCGCGTTGCCGCCCTGCAGGGGCTCGGCGATGCCCTGCCACGACTCGACGGCGCCGAAGTTGAAGAGCTTCGTGATCGGCCTCGACGGCGGCGCGAGCCAGCCCGTTGCGGTGGCCCCGCCTTCGGCGAGCGAGTCGCAGTTGAGCACATGCGCCTTCAGGCGGAAAACGTCGTCGTGGGCACCGTCCTGCAACGCCGTCCGGAAGCCGCGGAGGCGAGAGGGGTCGTAGAGCTCGTCGCCGTCCACGCCGAGCACCCAGGTCGGCGTGCCGGCGTACTGCTCGAGCAGCTGGTGCGCGAGCGCCGACTTGGACGAGCGGTGCAGGTCGATGTGATCGAGCTCGTGCGCGAGCGCGCGCAGGATCTCGAACGTGCGGTCGTCGGACAGGTGGTCGACGACGTGAATGCGATCGCAGAACGCGGCGACGTTGCGGATCGCCTGCTCGACGAATCTGTCCTCGTTCCGGACGAGGACGCTGCCGGCGATCCGAGTCATCAGCCGCCGAGCGCGAGCAGACGCTGCTCGATCGCGTCCATCCGGCGCTGGGCCCGAACGGCGTACGACTCGGCCAGCGCCCCCGCCTCGACAGCGTAGGCGGCCACGTCCTCGGGCGTGGGCGCCGGGAGTCGCAGCGGCTGCTCGAGCTCCGACGAGACGGCGAACTCGCGGCCGTCGGCATCCCGCCGCAACGATCGCAGCACGTCACGCAGCCGCGTGTCGACGACGAGCGTGCCGTCCGCGAGCCCCTGCGCTGCCTCGCCGTCGTCGACGACGAGCGCGCGGTGCTGCTCTTCGATCCGCCCGGCGCGGAGCGCGTCGTATCCCTTCAGGTGGTAGCCGGTTCCGGAGCGCTCGATGTGCTTGGTGAAGGCGTCGCCCTGGAGCTGCACCTTGCGCATCCACTGGGCGCGCGACCGCAGCGGAAAGTGCAGAACCTCCAGCGGATGCCAGGTCGTGAGCGTCCGAAACGGGCTGTCCGCCAGCGCGTGGTTTCCGCGGGCGACCGTGACCTGCGGATCCGCGCGATGGGCGACCTTGACGACCGGGCGGTAGAAGCTCGTCGGGTCGTTGATCGGTGCATGCTGCGAGAGCCGCGCAGTCATCCTCTCGGCGAAGAACGCACCGTCGTCAGGGCGGGGCACGAACGAGCGCCAGAACGCCTGGACGACGCCGTACGCGGGCGGCACGGCCGCCAGCACCTCCTTGAGCGAGCCGCCTCGCGGCCACCAGAACTCGTCCGCGTCGCTGTTGATCACCCAGTCGGCGCCGTGCTCGGTCGCGGCGAGGCGCGCCATCCTCGTCACCCACTCTCCCTGCCGCAGGCCCTCGGCGGGCTCGCGAATCAGGCGTAGAACACCTGCCCGCTCGTACGACTCGAGGATGTCGGTCGTGCCGTCCTGCGACTTGTTGTCGGTCGCGACCACGAAGTCCGCTCCCACGTTCAGGTGAAACGCGACCTGCGCGTCGACGACGTCGGCCTCGTCGCGCGCGAGCACCGTGACGACGACCCTCATGCAGGCGTCGCGGAGTTCCGCCGCGCGAGCTTTCTCGCCGCGTCGCGCAGCCTGCGCTCGATGCGCACGCTCGGGCGACGTTCAACCGACAGGAGTCGCTGCTCGAGCGTGTCGAGCCGCCGTTGCAGCCGGACGACGTCTGCCTCACCGAGCGCGGCGACGTCGACTGCATACGCCGCTTCGTCGACGACGCTCGGCCGTGGAAAGACGATCGGGCGGCCGGCCTGCACGTCCCGAAGCGCATCGCGCAGACGCGTGTCGATGACGAGCGACCCCGCCTCGAGCCCTCGTTCCAGCGCGTCGTCGTCGACGAGCAGGGAGTCGTAGAGCTCCTGGACGCGGCCGGCCCGGATGAGCTCTCGCACGCGGTCGTAGTACGGGCTCGGCGTCTGCCCGGGACCGGTTTGCTGGTGGGCGTATTTGACCTCGCACTGCGGCAGGCTGCGAACCGGGAAGTGGAAGAACTCGACCGGATACCAGCCGCGCAGTGGGACGAGCGGCGAGTCGATCAGCCGCTGGCCACCGATCGACACCGTGACGTCCGGATCGCCGCGATGGATGATCTTCAGGTTCGGGCGGAACAGACTGCGAGGGTCGTTGATCGGCGCCGTCGCAGAGACACGGACGGTCATGCGCTCGGCAAACGAGGGCTCGTCCCCCGGGCGCGGCACGAAGTGGCGCAAAAGAGCACGCACGACCCCGTAGCGGGCGGGGATGGACGCGAGCACCTCCTTGAGCGAGTCGCCGCGCGGCCACCAGAACTCGTCCGCGTCGCTGTGGATCACCCAGTCCGCGCCGAAATCGGTCGCCGCGAGGCGTCCCATCCGGGTGATCCACTCGGCCTGGCGGAGGTATTCCCCCTCCTCGCGAATCAGGTGGAGCTGCCCGCTCCGCTCGTACGACTCGAGGATCTCCGTCGTCCCGTCGCGGGACAGGTTGTCGGTCGCGATCACGAAGTCGACGCCGGCATTCAGATGGAACTGGAGCTGGGCGTCGACGATGTCCGCCTCGTCCCGCGCCAGCAGGGTCATGACGAGCTTCATCGCCAGGGCGACAGCCTAAGTTGCGGGTGCCGCTGCCGAGCGAAGGACGGCCGCCACCCCGCGGGCACGACGGCGGCACCGACGATCAGCAGCGTCGCTACGAGCGCGAGGCCGAGATTGCGCGCATTCCCAGCCGGCCACGCCGCCTCTCCGAGCGGCTGGAACGCGAACGGCACGAACCAGAGCAACGAGAGGCGCGGACGAATCAGCGCGAGCGGCACCAGCAGGAGCAGGAAGTAATGCACCCAGACGATCGGCGACGCCGCGAGCGCCGCAGCGAGCGCCAGCGTCAATGTCGCGATGTCGCGGTCGCGCAGCCGCCGCGTCCGGTCCCGGGCAAGCAACGCCGCGGCCACGAGCAGCCCGACCGCCACGACGACCGCGACGACTCTCGCGGCGGCCAGCGGCAGATGCGCGCGCACGCCGAGGGCGACGACGGAGTACGACGACGTCGACTCCTCGTTCGCGAGCTTACGGAGGATCCCCGGATAGTCGCCGATGCCGGCAAACCCCGTCGCGGCCCAGCCGATGACGGCCAATCCGACCGCGATGCCGACCGCCAGACCGGCGGCACGCAGCCGCCGCGTCAGGGCGAGCCAGACGGCGAGCGGCCACAGGAACAGCTTCAGGACGACGGCGCCGCCCACTGCCGTCGCCGCCGCGACGACGCGGTCGCGCCAGTGCCAGGCTGCTGCAACGGCCAGCAGCAGGAGCGGCTCGATCGTGCCGAGGTGGATCGAGCTGCGCGTGAACAGGAAGACGAACGCGAACGCGTAGCACCTCCAGTCGCGGAGCTCCAGCAGCCACAGCGCGAGCCCGACGAACGCGATCGACAGCAGTGTCCAGAGAATCGCCGCGGTCGACCCGCTGAAGAGAAGCAGCGGCGTGAGCAGCCACGCGACGACCGGCGGATAGGCGAACGTCGAGTCGCCGTTGAAGACGTACGGCGAAACGCCGTGCACGACCCCGTGTGCCGCGTCGAGGAACACGGCGAGGTCGTGTGGGGCGCCGGCGCCGGCGAAGTACGGCCTGACGACGTCGTAGTAGCTCTTCAGCCCCCATCCGATCGCGGCGACTCCGGCAATCGCGCCGGCGAGCTCGGTCCAGGTGACACGGCGTGAGGCGGGAGCGCCGAGAACGCCCGCGGCTGCGAGCAACATGAAGGCCGGCGCGACCGGGGCCGCGTACTCCGGCACCGCAGGCGCCACCAGCGCCGACGCGACGATCACGACCAGGCCGGCGAGCGTCGGTGCGACGGCGACGAGCGCCTTCCTCGGCCGGCGGTAGGCGAACGCGACGGCGCCGATCAAGAGCCACGCCACGAGGGGTGGGTAGCGGTGCGAGACCTGGTTCCAGCGATGGACGACGGACTGCGCGCCGCTGCGCGTCGGCACGCGCGCCGCCAGGCGCTCGACGTCGGCGTTCAGCTCGTCGTACCGGCGCTCGTCGCTCGGGTTGCTGAACACGAACCGGTGCTCGGTCGCCGAGGTCCAGACCTCTTGCGCGGTCCCGCCGGGCGTCCAGAGCAGAGGCCCGATTGCCGACGCCGGAATCGGCTGGCCCTCGCTCGGCTTCGGGAGCCGCCTGCCGCGCACGACCACGTAGTCGCCCGGCCCCTGCGATGCTCCCGAGGCCGAGGCCGCCGCGGCGCTCCCTTTCGTCGAGACGTTCTCCGGCGCGTAGACCGGGCGGTTCGCGAGCTGATCCCACAACGTGTGCCCGATGCTCGACGTGAACGTGTCGAAGTGCCGGCGGATTGCCTCCCTCGTCGCCGCCGAGAGTTGCGTGGGAGTCGCCGCCCACGTCAGGTCGCCGAACACCCGGTCGCTGCCGGACGCGAAGAACTCGTGGGTATCGACGCCGTAGGAGCGGTAGGGCTCCCGCGTCAGCAGCTTGCGCTGCACGACGGCGGCAAGCCGGCGCGAAGCGGGCCCGTTGTCCGGCGACATGATCCTGTCGAGCTCGAACGAGCGGTACAGGAACTGGTTCGACTCGTTCCGAACCAGCGAGCGTGCGTACTGTCCCGGGCTCGCGCCCGGCACCCCTTTCACGGCGACGCCGACGACGACCAGCACCGCGACGACGGCGAACGCCGGCCGGCGCCACGTGACCGGCAACACGAACGGAGTGAGCAGGAACGCCAGCGCGAACAACCCGGTGCTCGGGTGCAGCGTCACGGCGTCGTGCCAACGCAGGTCGGCGTAGATCCGCCAGCTCTGCGCGACGACGACGGCAGGGACGACGAACGCCGCGATCCACTCGAGCCGCTCGCGCCACGAAACCCGTAGCAGCAGTGGGAGGAGCGCCATGACGATCAGCACCTGGTTCCCGGGCCGGACGAGCACGAGCGCGCCCATCCCCGCGCCGGCGAGCGCAAAGGTCAGGCGAGAGGGACGGAGGAGCGCACGCGCGACCAGAACGGCCCAGCCGGCGAAGGACGCAGCGAAGAGCGCGTCGCTCGAGAGCTGGTGGAACAAGATCCCGTAGCCGGGATGCACCAGCAGCAGCACGCTTGTCGCGATCGCCGCGCGCTTCCCGAATGTCAGGGCGACCTTCGCCCAGGCGACGATCGAGAGCCCGTACAACAGTGCCAGCCAGATCTCGGCGACCCAGCCGCCCCCTTCGAGCGGCAGCGCCACACCGAGCGCCGCGAGCGGGCCGCGGGTGTTGAGGACGGCGGGATAGATCGGGACGTGGTCGCCGAGCTGGAAGAACGCCTGCAGGTAACGCGACATGTCGCGACCCGGATAGGCGGGCAGGAGAACGCTTTCCAGGGCGAAGACGGCCAGCGCGAGCCCGAACAGCGCCAAGGCCGAGTTGCGTGACCCGGCCCACGACTCGAAAGAACGCCAGCGCGTCGTCAGTCGGGAATCTGCCTCTGAAGACGGCACGGACGCCAAGTCTGCCTGGAGGCGCGGCCCTCTCTGCGGGTCAGGGCTCGTCGCGGCGCCGCAGTCCGATGATCGACACGAGGAACGACGTGAAGAAGATCTGCGCAGCGACCGAGACGATCGTCGCGGCCAGGATGGCGAGCTTGACTTCGCGCAGGCTTCCGAAGCCGCGGCCGGCCCAGCGCCCGAGGATCACGCCGATCAGCGCGAGCCCGACGACGCCGACGGCGAGGGCGAGCAACAGTCCGTGCTCGAGCTTGAGCCGCCCGCGCGCCCACTGCAAGAACTGATCCTGGTCGCTGATGAAGTAGACGCCGAACGCGCGCGCGGTCAGGCCGAGCCCGATCGCCTGCACACCGAGCAGGATCAGCAGGCAGCCCAGGATCTCGGCGTGGACATAGAGGTTGCGGCCGAAAACCGGCACCTGCGCGAACACGAGCAGCGTGATGATCGACCCGAGCACGAACAGGACGGCGCCGGGGATCAGGAAGAGAAACGTCGGGTTGTAGACGAGGATGACCCGAAGGTGGCGCCACCCGTCGCGAAACGGCGACAGCTTCGACTGGCCGACCCGCGGATGCAGAGCGATCGGGATCTCGCGCATGTCCAGGTGCTCGCGACTGGCGCGGATGACCATCTCCGACGCGAACTCCATGCCGACCGTGCGCAGGTTGAGAACCGGGAGCACGTCGCGCCGGATCGCGCGCATCCCGCAGTGAGCATCGCGGATGTTCGTGCGGTGCAGGACGTTGAGAAACCCTGACAGCAGGGGGTTGCCGATCCGACTCAGGAACGGCATCGCGCCCGGCTTGATGTCGGCCATCCGGTTGCCGACGACGAACTGGGCCCCGTTCTGCAGCTCGCCGACGAAGCGCGGAATCTCGCCGAAGTCGTACGTGAGGTCGGCGTCGACCATGACGATGTAGTCACCCCGCGCTGCGTTCAGGCCCGCGAGATACGCGCTGCCGTAGCCGCGGCGCGGCTCGTCGACCACCTCCGCGCCCGCCGCACGCGCGAGCTCGCCGCTGCCGTCCGTCGACCCGTTGTCGACCACGATCACCTCACCGTCGAGACCCGCCGAATCGAGCGTCGCGCGCGACGTCGTCACGCACTCGGCAATCGTCTCCGCCTCGTTGAGGCACGGAATGACCACGGACACCAGCATCGGAGGAGCCGCCAGGATATGCCGCGTGCGTGTCTGTCTCGTCTACGACTGCCTCTACCCGTACACGATCGGCGGGGCGGAGCGCTGGTACCGCAACCTCGCCGAGCGACTCGCCGAGGACGGCCACGACGTGACCTTCCTGACGCGTCGTCAGTGGGCCCGCGACGACGAGGTGGACGTTCCCGGCGTGCGGGTGATCGCAGTCGCTCCGCGAACGGACCTGTATACGCGGGGACGTCGGCGCGTCTCGCCTCCGCTGCGCTTCGGGCTCGGCGTGTGGCGGCATCTGCGACAGCGCGGAAGTCGGTACGACGTCGTGCACACGGCCTCTTTCCCGTACTTCTCCCTGCTCGGCGCCGCAGCCGTCCGGAAGCAAGCTCGCTTCCGGCTCGTCGTCGACTGGCACGAGGTCTGGACGCGCGCCTATTGGCGCGAGTACCTGGGCCGTGCCGGCGGGGAGGCCGGCTGGCGGATCCAGCGCGCGTGCATTCGCGCGCCGCAGCGCGCGGTCTGCTTCTCGCGGCTTCACGAGGAACGGCTGCGAGACGAGGGCCTGCGCGGCGAGCTGACGCGCCTCGAGGGGCAATACGTCGGCGCGACCGAGAGCGGCGAGCCGCGCCCGGCGCGCCCGGTGGTCGTCTTCGCCGGGCGGCACATTCCCGAGAAGTGCGTACCCGCGCTCGTGCCTGCGATCGCCGCGGCGCGGCGCCGGCTCACGGGCCTCGGCGGCGAGATCTACGGCGACGGCCCCGAACGCGCGGATGTCCTCGCCGCGATCGCGCGGAGCGGCCTCGCGGACGTCGTCGCAGCTCCGGGCTTCGTCGACTCGACGGTGCTCGACGAGGCGATGGCGACGGCGCTCGCGCTCGTTCTGCCCTCCCGCCGCGAGGGATACGGGCTGGTCGTGCTCGAGTCCGCCGCCCGCGGCGTGCCCGTCGTGGTCGTCGCGGGCCCGGACAATGCGGCCGTCGAGCTCGTCGAGGACGGCGTCAACGGCATCGTGGCGCGATCGGCGGAGCCGGAGGAGCTCGCCGACGCAATCGTCCGTGTCGCCGAGGCCGGGCCGGCGCTGCGTGCGTCGACGGCCGACTGGTTCCGGCGAAACGCGAAGCGGCTCTCCTTCGACAGCTCGTTCGTCCGGGTGCTGGAGATCTATGGCGAGGGTTGAGCGCTCCGTGCTCCACGTGCTGCCGCATGCCGGCGGCGGCGGTGACACGTACGTGGACCTACTCGAGCCGATGTCCGGCTACCGCACGACGCGCGTCCACCTGGCACCGGCTCGCAAGCCGGGACCGATCGGCGTCGCGCGTGGCCTGGGCGAGCTCGCGCGGCGCCTCCGCGGCCACGACCTCGTCCACGTGCACGGCGAGGGTGCGGCGGCGCTCCTCCTCCCGCTCGTGGGGGTGCACCGATCGGTCGTGACGCTGCACGGCCTGCATCTGCTCCGGCGCGCGACCGGACCGGCACGAAGCGCGGCGGCGCTCAACCTCCGTGCGGTCCTGCGTGCGGCAGACCGGACGATCTGCGTCTCGTCGGCCGAGCAGGAGGTCCTGGCGGACGCCGCCGGACGAGAGCTCACGCGACGGAAGACGGCGATCGTGCACAACGGCGCACGCAGCGCTGCGCAGGCAACGCCCGAAGCGCGTGCGGCCGTTCGCGCGGAGCTCGGTCTGACAGACGGCGAACCGGTCGCCATCTGGGTGGGCTCACTCGACGAGCGCCGCGATCCCGGCGCGGTCATGCGCGGCGCAGAGGCGGCCGAAACGACCGTCCTTTTCGTCGGCCAGGGACCGGCGCTCGCCGCGACTGCGAACGCGCGCATGCTCGGGCAGCGCGACGACGTCCCGCGCCTGCTCGACGCCGCCGACGTCTTCGTGCTGATGTCGCAGCGAGAGGGCCTCTCGTTTGCGCTGCTCGAGGCGATGGCGCACGGGCTGCCGTCGATCGTCGCGGACATCCCGGAGAACGCCGAGGCGGTCGGCGACTCGGGGATCCTCGTGCCGTACGGAGATGCATCCGCGGTCGCGGACGCGCTTCGGCGCCTCGCGGACGATCCCGAAGAGCATGCGCGGCTCGCCGGGCGCGCGCGGCAGCGCGTTCGGGACGAGTTCTCCGCCGGGCAGATGATCGAGCGGACGCGCGAGGTCTACGAGGGCGTGCTCGACGCGCCGTAGACGTGCAGCCTCAGCGCGACGCTCCGACGGAACGTGATGCGGGAGTCGACGGCCTCGAGCGGCGGACGCGGCGCGCGCGGTAGGCCGCGCGCGGCGCGCCAGCCCGCCCACCGGCCGCGAAGCGCGGCGGCGTCGCGCGAATAGACCAGACCGTCACCGACGACGACCATCGTCTCCGTCGCGACGGCGCGAAGCGCGAAGCGGCCCCGGAGCACGCCGTAGCGGCGCAGAAAGTACCCGCGCGCAAACCCGCCTTGATAGCGCTGCCACGCAGAGCGGGTCACGGCGCTCGCTGACCCGATGTGGACGGCGACCGCATCACGGACGGCGACGCTCGGCCAGCCCGCCGCCCGCAGGCGCAGAGCCAGATCGACGTCCTCGGCGTACGCGAACACCCCTTCGTCGAGGCCGCCGACGCCTTCCCACGCCGTCCGCCGGTAGGCGCCCGCGGCTCCGGACGGGCCCGCGAGTGTGGGCGGCTCATCGTCCAGCGCCGTGGTGGGCAGGCCTCGCAGACGCGGATAGCCGGCCATCGTCGGGTCGACCGACAGGCCGAAGCTCTCGATCGTCGACTCGCCCGGTGCAAGCAGCAGTGCGCAAGCCGACCCGAGTCGATCCTGTGCCCGCAGGGGCGCGACCAGTCGCTCCAGGAAGTCGGGACGACACTCGACGTCGTTGTTGAGCAGGACGACAACCTCGCCGCTCCCCGCCGCCGCGCCCCGATTGCACGCGGCCGGGAACCCCGTGTTCGCTCCCAGCTCGAGGATCCGCACGTCAGGGAAGCCGTCCCGGAGACGCTGCGGCGTACCATCGCCGGAGCCGTTGTCGACCACGATCACCTGATGCTCGAGCGTCTGCCGCTCGAGGAGTTGCAGACACCGCTGAGTCAGCGGCCAGCCGTCGTGCACCGGAATGACGACATCGACGGTCATCGCCGGCGATCGTACGGTCTGTAGGTCCGCCCTCTGTCCGAGAATGCTGCGGTGCTGACGACGACACCTCGCCGTAGCGGAGTGCGCAGCGGTGCCCTGCTCGCCGCAGCCACGGCGGCGTCGATCCTGGCCGCGTACGTCTTCCTGCTCGCCGCCGGCCGTCTTCTGGGCAGCGGCGACTACGGCTCGCTGGCAGCGCTCCTCGGCCTGCTCGCGATCATCCTGATCCCGGCGGGCGCACTGCAGATGGCGGTGTCACGCGAGGTCTCCCGCCGTCTCGCGACCGGTGACGAGCCCGGCGCAGCGCGGATCTCGCGCGGCGCACTGCGTGCCGGCGCGATCGCAACGGTGCCGCTCCTCGTCGTCATGCTCGCGCTCGCACACCCGCTGTCGAGGGTGCTCCATATCCACTCCGTCGGCATCGTCGTCCTCGCGATCCTGTCGCTCGGGACCGCGCTCGTGTTCCCGCTCTCGATGGGCGTGCTGCAGGGCGAGCAGCGCTTCGACGCGCTCGCGGTCCTCTACGTGCTGCCGTGGGCCCTGCGCTTGCTCGTGCTCGGGATCGTCGCGGCGGCCGGCTACAAGCTCGGCGGCGCCGTCTTCGCGACGTTCGTCGGAGCCGTGGGGTCGGCCGCACTGGCATACGCGCTCATCCGTCGAACCATCGGCGGCGCCGCGCCGTTGCCCCGCGTGGAGCTCGTCGAGTTCCTCCGCTACCTGTGGCCCGTCGCGGTCGGCCTCGTGGGAATCGCACTGCTCACGAACGTCGACGTCCTGATCGTGAAGGCGCGTTTCTCCAGCGACACCGCCGGCGCGTACGCCGCTGCGTCCGCGTTCGCGCGCGTCGGCTTCTTCCTGCCGGCGGCGATCCTCCCGGTGCTCTTTCCGCGCACCGCTGCACGACAGGCGCGCGGCGAGGAGACGCGTGACATCCTCGGACGGTCGCTGATCGCGACCGCCGTGTTCTGCGGCCTGCTGGCGCTCGTCTACGCGGCCGCGGGAACGGGCCTCGTGACGATGACCTTCGGCGCCGACTTCGCCGAAGGCGGCGCGGTGCTGGCGCCGTTCGCACTGTCGATGGGGCTCGCCTCGCTCGCCAACGTGCTGGTGAACTACCACCTCTCCCGCGGCGAGACCCGCTACGTGTGGATCGTCGCCGCCGCGGTCGTCGCACAGGTGATCGCGCTCGCGACGATCCCGTCGACGCTACACGGCGTCGTCTGGACGAACGTCGTCGTCGGCGTGGCGCTCGTCGCGGCGCACGAGCTCTTCGTCGAGTCGTCGATGCCGGCCGTGCGCGCGGCGCTCGTCCGCATCCCCGCGCAGACGCTCACGCATGCGAAGCGAATCGCCGTCGAGTCGATCGCCGTGCTCGCCGGCACGACGGTGTTCGTCTGCGTGCTGCTGTGGCCACTCGTCCGGCACATGGGCTCGGCGATCGTCGGATCGCCGGGCAGCGACTCGACGGGCTCGCTCTCGTTCTTCTGGACACTGCAGCACGAGAGCGGCTTCCACTTGCTCGGCACCACGCATCACACGCTGAGCGGCGCGCCGTTCGGCTGGGACGAGGGCAACGGGCTCAACGTGCAGTGGTTCCTGCCCTACTACCCGACGTACCTCGCGACGAAGCTCTTCGGAGCCGTCGTCGCGTACAACCTGGTGACGCTCTCCGGGTACGTCCTGTCGGGCGCCTCGATGTACCTGCTCGTGCGCTACCTGCGCTGCTCACGCGCCGTCGCCGTCTGGGCGAGCGTCGTCTTCATCATCTTCCCCTGGCACTTCGCGCGTGCGGAGCACGCGTCGCTGACGCATCTGGAAGTGCTCGTCCTGCTCGTGCTCGCACTCGTCGCGGCGACGCGGCGCCCGACGCTGCTGCGGTTCGGGCTCGTCGGCGCCGCCACGCTCGCGTGCTGGCTGACCTCCGGGTACTTCGGCGGGATGGCCGTGATCACCGTGATCGCGTTCTCCGTCGGCGCGGCGCTCCTCATGCGACGGCGGGCGGGCGCGATGCTCGTCGTCGGGTCCGTCGGCGGCGCACTCGCGGCCAGCGGAGTCGTCGCCCTCGCCTCGTACGTGTCGGGCGTCAACGCAGGGGCGGGCATCCACCGCGAAGCGTCTGCGCTCGCGGCGTACGGGCTCCACCCGATCGAGCTCGTCGTTCCGGCGATCCACCATGCGTTCTTCGACCTGGACGGGTTCTGGCGGCGTCATCTGCACGGCTCGAATCCGACCGAGATCAGCAACTACCTCGGCTGGGTCACGATCCTGCTCGCCGTCGTCTGGCTCGTCGTGGCTCTCCGCCGCCGCACCGGTTGGAGCGCGGCGACCGCCGGCCTGCTGACGGCGTTCGTCGTCGGGTTGCTGTTCGCCCTGCCGAGCCCGTACGGCGGCGTGGCGATGCCGTCGAAGCTGCTGTGGCACGTGCTGCCGGCCTTCCGTGTGCCCTCGCGCTGGGATCCGCTGCTGATGACCACGCTGGTGCCGCTCGCAGCCCTCGGGCTGCAGACGCTGGGCGGCGCGCTCGAAGGACGCCGGCGCCACGCGACGGTGGGGCTCGCGGCCCTCGCAATCGTGCTCTCGGCCGTCGAGTTGGGGACGAGCCGTCCGCAGCACTTCCGCACCGTGCCCGTTCCGCCGGAGTACGTCGCGGTGAAGAACGCGACGCCGGCAGGCATCGTCGCCGAGTACCCGCTCGGCTACTCCGATCTCTACCGCCTCTGGCAACGCGTCCACGGTCGCCCGCTCGTGAACGGCGCACCCGAAGGCTCGCTCGCCGACGAAGCGCGTCTCATGGTGCTCGACCCGAAGGAGCCGGGAACGGCGTCGGCGCTGGCGCTCCTCGGCGTGAAGGCGATCGTCCTGCACCCCGGCGGCCCGGCGGATGTCCCCGTGGAGCCGCGCGAGCCATCACCGGCGGACGGGTACCGCCTCGTCGGGCGCTTCCCGGACACTTCCTCCGTCTGGCAGGTGACGGCACCGCCCGCGCCGGCGTTCGTGATGCTCTCGGGCGGCTTCGGCCTGCCGCGCCGCCTCGACAACGGCACGATCGGCTACCCGCTGATCGCGTCGGGCGGTGTCGCGGTGATGGAGTTCCGCGCGAAGCAACCCGGCGTCGTGCGTGTCCAGCTCGAGGCACGCGCGCCCGGCGGCCAGCGCGACCTGCGCATCCAGGACGCGAAGGGTGAGCATCCCTCCGGATTCACGGGATCGCTTCACATCGACGAGAACGTGGCCGTTCCGCGCGGCGTCTCGCAGCTGCTCCTGAAGGTCGACCCGGCAGCGTCGTCGGAAGCGGATGCCGTGATGCTCTCGCAGCCGCGGGTCGCGGCCGGCAACGGCGCGGCGACGCTGACCGCGATGCCGACCTCAGCCGATCCCGGCTTCTGAGGCGAACCCTCGCCGCTCGAGGTCGCCGACGATGACGTCCGACGGCGACGCGATCGGCAGCGGCGACGTGCGGCGGAAGCGGCCGGGACCGGCAAGGAAGTCGCGCAGGACGTCAGTGCTCATCCCGGACAGCACCGCGTTCTCGCCGAGCCCTTCGCGCCGCTCGGTCTTCACGCGGTGGACCAGGCACGGGAGGTCGAGGTAGTAGCACTCCTCCTGGCTGCCGCCACTGTCCGTGATGACGAACGCAGCGCGACGCTCGACGCGCACGAAGTCGAAGAACCGCAGCCTCGGGATTCGCCGGAACGCGATCCCGTCGAACCGGTTCTTCAGGCCGCACCGCTCGAGCGCCGCGATCGTCACGGAGTGGTCGATGAACAGGAGCGGCGTCGTCCGGGCCGCCTCGGCGAGCAGGTCGATGGTCTCCGTCAGCAGCCGCCGGCTGTTGAGGAGCTCGAAGCGGTGGAGCGAGACGACGCCGAAGGGCGTGTCGGGGAGGTCGATCGGGGGCGGCTCCTCCGTCACGAGCGCAAGGCTGTCGCGGATCGTGTTCGAGCCGGTGTCGACGACGTCCCCCCGATGGACGTTCGACGCGGCCCAGCGGCTCGGCGCGTAGTGCACGCTGCTGAGCGCCGTCGCCGCCTTCCGGTTGAGCTCTTCCGGGAAGGGGTGGCGAACGTCGTAGCTGCGCAGCCCGCTCTCGATGTGCGCGACGGTCGTCGGCAGCAAGCGGCCCATCATGCTCCCGAGCACCGTCGTCATCGTGTCGCCGTGGACGAGCACGAGCGGCCGGCCGGGGCCGTCCCGAAGCGAACGGCGCAGGCTGCGGCGATGACGAAGCCACGAGCGGGTGACGGTGGCAAACCAGCCCGGGATGTCCGAGTTCACGCGCAGGTCCCGCCCGTGCCTGCCGCGCGCGAGCCAGACGTCGGGCTGTCGCAGGCCGAACTGCTCGAGGAACGACGGAATCTGCTGCGCCTGCTGGCCTGTGGTGGCCAGAACGTAGGGATGCCTCCGCTCGTCGAGGCGAAGGAGCACGGGCGCGAGCTTGATCAGCTCGCCCGTGGTGCCGAACACGACGAGGATCAACGCAGGAGCTCGTACAGGCCGCGCCACATCCCGACCGCGTGGGCGGCCGCGTAGACCGGAGTGACAGCTGCCAGTACTTCGATGTCCCGCCGGGGCCGCCCCGCGAGGGCACCGTACGCAGCCGCCGCCGCGCCGCACGCCAGGAGAGCCGCCGGGATGACTGCGGGACGCCTGAGCGCGGCGAGCGCAAGCGCCGCAGTCACCGGGAAGAAGGCGGCAACGCCGGGGAAATACCGCGACTCAGGCGTTCCGTGGCCGTCGAGGAAGACGGTGCCGCGATGCACGGCATGCCGAAGAAACCCGGCGAGCTTCGTGCGGGGCTGGTACGTGCACCAGAACTGCGGCGAGATGTTGATGCGGTGATGCGCTGCGACGTCCCGGAGGATCGGAGTGTCGTCGTTTGCCAGACGAACGTCGGCGTAACGCGAGCTGAACGTCGCGAAGGCGGCCTCGAGCACTTCACGCGGTGCGAGGAAGCACGTCGTCCCTTTCGGATACCGGTCGAACTCGTCGATGCCAAAGCTCGTCGTCCGGGGGTCGTCGAAGTAGTCGCGCCACGCGAGCTCTGCGAGCAGGCGCCAGAACTCCCCGAGCGCGTTGTCCGACTCGACGCGGACGTGCCCGTTCCACACCGTGCCCGATTCGAGCTGAGCGTGGACGAAGCGCAGCGACCCGGCGCCGAGTTGCACCCGCGAGTCGAGAAACAGGACGTAGTCGCCGCGGGCCTCGGCGAGGCCGGCGCGCCGGGCCTCGAACCGCCCACGGTTCGGCTGTGCGAGGAGACGAATGGGGATCCGGCCGTCGGCAGCCGTGCGGGCGACGTCCGCCGTCGCGTCGGTCGAGCCGTCGTCGACGAGGACGAGCTCCGCTGCGAAACCGCTCCCCTCGGCTGCCGTCACGAGGGCGTCGATCGTTCCGCCGATGTGAGTCTCGGCGTTGAAGGCGGGCACGACGACGGTGAGCGAGTCTCCTACGATCACGGGCGCCATGCTGTCACGACTCCTGCGCTGTCCGCATTGCGGGGCGGAGCTGACGCTCGACACCGACGCTTGTTGCTCC
>DASSQG010000157.1:0-6739 GCA_035702625.1 Gaiellaceae bacterium
TGGGACCGGCCGTTCACGCCGTCCCGGGCCTGCCGTCGACGGCCTCGATCATGGCGGCGCTCTTCCTGATCGCGCTGCCGGCGATCACGTACATGCTGCTCGTCGGCATGTGGCTGATCCAGCTCGCAGCGGCCGCCGCACCGGCCCGCCGCTGACGCGCGGCGTTATCGTCGGCCGGTGGCCGGCGGCTCGGAGAAGCGGAGCAAGGAAGATCTCAACCGCGAGCTGATCGAGCTCCTGAACGAGCTGCGCGTCGCGCTCCCGGGCGTGCAGGTGCTGTTCGCGTTCTTGCTGGCGGTGCCGTTCGCGAACGGCTGGACCCGCGTCACCGACCTGCAGCGCGACGTCTACTTCGTCGCGTTCATCTCGACCGCCGCCGCCTCGATCCTGCTGATCGCCCCGTCAGCGCACCACCGGCTGCGCTGGCGCGAGGGCGACAAGGAGCACATGCTCCGGACGGCCAACACCCTTGCGATCGCCGGCACGGTCTTCCTCGCGATCGGCATGACCGCCGCCGTGTTCCTGATCACCGACATCCTCTTCCGCGCCTGGTGGGCCGGCCTCACCGCGGCGCTCGTGGCGGCCGGCTTCGCGTGGTTCTGGTACGGCCTGCCGTTCCTGCACGCGCGCGCTAGCGGCGCCCGCGAGTGACGACCAGTCCGGTGGCACCGCCCGCGAGGAGGAGCGCGGCGAGGGCAAGGCCGGCGATCCCCCACGTCGGGAACGAGGTCGGCCCGGTCGGCGTCGCCACCGCCAGCGGCGCGACCTTGCGGTGCTTGCGCTTCTTCGCCGGCGAGGCCGTCGTCGTGGTGGCGCTCGTCGTCTGCACGGTCGTCGCCGGTGTTGTCTGAGCCGTCGTCGTCTGCTGCTGGGTCGTCGTGTGGTGCTTCGGCTTCGGCCGGGCCTTGGGCTTCGCGGCGGTCGTGGCCGGCGGGGGAGGTGGCGGCGGCGCGACGGTGGTCGGCTCGGTTGTGACCGGCGCCGTCGTCGTGACCGAGATCGTGGTCGTCGCCGGCGTCGTAGTCGTCCCGGCGTCCGTGGTCGTATCGAGGAGCGCGGCCGCCGGAGCGCGGGCGCCCACGGCGAAGCCGAACGCGCCGAGGACAAGGGTCGCAGAGACGTAGAGCAGCACGCGGGTCACGCAAGGGCGCTTACCCCTTGAACGGCGGTGAAACGCTCAGCGGCGGCGGAGCGCGATGCCGTTCAGTATCTCGCGCACGATCCGGTCGGCGACGAGCGCCGTGATGTCGGCGGAGCCCGGAGCGGTCGGGATCACCTCGACGACGTCCGCGCCGGCGAGCTCGAGGTCGCGCGCGAGGCTTCGGCAGGCCCAGAGCAGGTCTGCGCTCGTCATCCCGCCGGGCTCGGGTGTCCCCGTGCCGGGCGCGAAGGCCGGGTCGAGCACATCGACGTCGACGGTCAAGAAGACCGGGCCGGTGCCGACGACCTCGAGCGTGCGCTCGACGACCGCCTCGATCCCGAGCTCTCGCACGTCGTGCATGAAGAAGCTCGTGATCCCGTGTTCGGCCTGCCAGGCGAACTCCTGCTCGCCGGGCCAGTAGCCGCGCAGGCCGATCTGGACGTAGCGGCTCGGGTCGACGTGGCCCGCTTCGACCAGGCGATACATCGGCGTGCCGTGCGAGAGCTCGACGCCGAACACCTCGCGGCCGGTGTCGGTGTGCGTGTCGAAGTGGACGAGGCCGACGGGCCCTTTGCGCGCGGCGACGGCGCGGACGTCGGGCTCGGCGATCGAGTGGTCGCCGCCGAGCACGACCGGGAGCAGACCGGCGTCGACGACCTGGCCGACGAGGCTCTCGATCGCCGCGTGCGTGCGCTCGGCGTCGGCGGGCAGGACCGCTGCGTCGCCGAAGTCGACGATCCTCAGCTCCTCGAACGCGTCGACCCTCGACTCGAGGTGCGGGCCGGGCGGGCAGCTGGCCGCGCGGATCGCGCGCGGGCCGAATCGCGCGCCGGGCCGGTCGGAGACGAGGTCGTCTGTCGGCGCGCCGACGATCGCCACGTCGAAGCCGACGAGCTCGGCCGGGTCCTGCGTGTACGGCGCACCGCCGTAGGTGAGCAGGCCCGCGTAGTCGGGCTTCTCGCCGTACTGCCGCCAGCGCTCGAGCGGGTCGATCACCGCCCGATTGTCGCTCGAAGCATCGGTGGGTTGCTCAACTATCCGCCCGGTCCGCCGACTAAGGTTCGGGCCGTGCGCCTGAACAGCCGGCCGGTCATCATCATCGCGACGGTCGTCGGGATCCTTCTCATCGCCTTGGCGATCTACTACTGGGTCGAGCCCGCGAAGTCGCTCGCCTCGTTCGTCCCCGGCCACGAGGCCGGCTCGAACCACCACCACTTCAAGCACGGGCTCGCCTCGTTCCTCGTCGGCGTCGCCCTGCTGATCTTCGCGTGGTTCCAGAGCGCGCCGCGCCGGGACACCGCCGCCGACTGAGCCCACATGGTCGTCCCGTCGCTGATCACGTACGGCCAGGCAATCGTGCTCGGGCTGCTGCAGGGCGTCTCCGAGCTCTTCCCCGTCTCGAGCCTCGGCCACAGCGTCATCCTCCCGAGCCTGCTCGGCTGGAACATCCACCAGAACGACGCCTACTTCCTGGCGTTCCTGGTCGCGACGCACCTGGCGACGGCGCTCGTGCTGCTCGGGTTCTTCTGGAGCGACTGGGTGCGGATCGTGAAGGGGCTCGGCCGGAGCCTGCGCGACCGCGGCATCGCGCCCGACGACACGGACGCCAAGCTCGCGTGGCTGCTCATCGTCGGCACGATCCCGGCCGGAATTCTGGGGCTGACCCTCGAGCACAAGCTGCGAACGGTCTTCGCGTCGCCGCAGTCGGCCGCGATCTTCCTGACGCTGAACGGCGTGCTGCTCTACGGCGCGGAGATGCTGCGCCGGCGGGCGCCGCAGACGGACGTCGACGACGACGCTCGGATCGCCAAGCAGCTGCCCTTCGACAAGGCCTTCGGGATCGGGGCCGCGCAGGCCCTCGCACTGATCCCGGGCTTCTCGCGCTCGGGCGCGACGATGGCGGGCGGCCTGCTCTCCGGGCTCTCGAACAAGGACGCCGCTCGGTTCGCGTTCCTGCTCGCGACGCCGATCATCGGCGCGGCCGCGATCCTGAAGCTGCCCGAGCTGTTCGGCTCGGCCGGCGACGGCGTGCGGGGGCAGGCGCTCGTTGCAGCGCTGTGCTCGGCGCTGACCGCGTACCTCGCCGTCCGGTTCCTGATGCGGTTCTTCGAGACGAACACGCTGATGCCGTTCGCGATCTACTGCTTCTGTGCGGGCCTGGCCTGCACGATCTACTTCGCCGTGACCTGATGGAGGTCGTGCTCGTCCGGCACGGCGAGACCGAGTGGAGCCGGGACGGGCGGCACACGGGACGGACGGACGTGCCGCTGACGGAGCGCGGCGAGGAGCAGGCACGGGCGGTTGGCCGGGCGCTGCACGGGCGGTCGTTCGCGCTGGTGCTCTCGAGCCCGCTGCAGCGAGCGCTCGAGACGGCGCGGCTGGCCGGGTTCTCGCCGGAGGTGCGCGAGGAGCTGGCGGAGTGGGACTACGGCTCGTACGAGGGGCGCACTACGGCGGAGATCCGCGAGGAGGTGCCGGGCTGGACGATCTGGGGCTACGGCGCGCCGGACGGTGAGAGCGCGGAGCAGGTCGGCGCTCGCGCGGACCGCGTGGTGGCGGAGCTGCGCGGTGTGGACGGGGACGCTCTGCTGTTCGCGCACGGGCATCTGCTGCGGGTGCTGACCGCGCGGTGGCTCTTGCTGCCGCCGGCCGACGGGCGGCTGTTCGCGCTGGAGTCGGGGACGATCGGCACGCTCGGGTACGAACGCGAGCAGGCCGTGATCGACAGCTGGAACGTTCCGGTCTGAGCCTGGGGCGGCGGTCCAGGGGCGACCGGTCCCGCGGAAACGCTCCGTTCGCGCCTCCTCGGTGCCATCGTCGCTGCGAGCGCGCGTACGGGCCGCGCTCGGGGACGAATCGTCACGCTTACGTTGCAATCGCCATGTCCTCTAGGGCCGACCGCGAGGGACAGTCCCTGGCGGTGGCGTAGGGTCGGGCGGTGCGGGACTCCAGCGACATCCTGACCGACCCGCCGCCGCCGGCGGCCGACGCTCGCGTCGCCTACGGGGCGGAGCCGCTGCAGTTCGGAGACCTCCGAGTACCGCCGGGCGGCGGCCCGTTCCCGCTCGCGATCGTGCTCCACGGCGGCTACTGGCAGGCGACCTACAACGTGATCCACACCGGCCACCTCTGCCACGCGCTCGTCGACGCGGGCATCGCGACGTGGAACGTGGAGTACCGCTGCGTCGGCGTCCCCGGCGGCGAGTGGCCGGGCGCGCGGGACGACCTCGAGCGAGCGCTCGCGCACCTGCCGCGGCTGCCGTTCGAGCATGACGGCCGCACCGTGCTCGTCGGCCACTCCGCGGGTGGCCAGCTCGCGCTCTGGGCGGCGAAGCACGCCGGGCTTCCGGTCGTCGCGCTGGCGCCGGTCAGCGACGTCCGCGACGCCGCCGAGCGCCGCGGGCCAACGAGCGCCCCCGCCCGCTTCATGGCGCCGGAGCACTACGCGGACGGCTCGCCCCTCGAGCTCCTGCCGCTCGGCGTCCAGCAGATCGTGATCCACGGCACCGCAGACGAGGACGTGCCGCACGAGATGAGCGTTCGCTACGTCGAGTTCGCGCAGGGCGAGGCCGAGCTCGTCTCCCTCGACGGCGTCGGCCACTACGAGCCGATCGACCCGAAGGCGCCCGCGTTCCGGCACACGCTCGCCGCGGTCAGGCGGCTGCTCTAAGCGAACGAGATCACGCTGCGGATGCCGTCCTGGGCCTCCATCAGCTCGAAGCCGCGGTTGACCTCGTCGAGCGTCAGGCGGTGCGACACGAACGGCTCGACGTCGATCTCGCCGGCGAGCCAGCGGTCGACGAGCTGCGGCACCTGGTCGCGGCCCTTGCAGCCGCCGAACGACGAGCCGGCCACGCGCCGGCCGGTGATCAGGAACCGCGGCACGACCTCGAGCACCTCGCCCTTGCCGGCCACCCCGCACATCGTCGCGAGGCCCCAGCCCATCCGCGCCGACTCGACCGCCTGCCGCATGACGGCGACGTTCCCGGTCGCCTCGAACGTGTAGTCGGCGCCGAGCGGTCCGACGAGCTCGAGCACCCGCTCGACGCTGTCCGGGCCGCCGACCAGCGTGTCCGTCGCGCCCTGCCCCCGAGCGAGCGCGAGCCGCTCCGCGGACAGGTCGACACAGACGATCCGCTCCGCTCCCTGCAGCCGGCACCCGGCGACCGCGCCGAGGCCCACCATGCCGGCCCCGAAGACCACGCACGTCGATCCGGCTTCCACGCGTGCGGTGTTCATCGCCGCGCCGAGGCCGGTCGAGAGCCCGCACGCGAACAGACAGGCGCGATCCAGCGGCGCATCCGGCGAGACCTTCGCGAGCGCGATCTCCGGCATCACCGTCGCCTCCGCGAACGTCGAGCAGCCCATGAAGTGCCGGATCGACTCGCCGTCGCGCGAGAGGCGCGTCGTCCCGTCGGGCAGGTAGCCGAGCCCCTGCTGCTCCCGGATCGCCGTGCAGAGGTTCGTCCGCGGGTCGCGACAGTGCTCGCACTCGCGGCACTGCGGAGAGAACAGCGTGACCACGTGGTCGCCGACCGCGAGGTCGCGCACGCCGTCGCCAACGGCCTCCACGACGCCCGCTCCCTCGTGGCCGAGCACGGTCGGCGAGTACCCGGACGGATCGGCGCCGGAGGCCGTGAACAGGTCGGTGTGGCAGACGCCGCACGCCTCGAGGCGGACGAGCGCCTCGCCGGCGCGCGGCTCGGCGAGCTCGAGCTCCTGCACCTCGAGCGGCTCCGCGAAGCGCTCGAGCACGGCGGCGCGGATCTTCACGAGCGTGATCCTCGCAGAGTCCGGAAGGTGATCGAGTAGCGCAGCGCCTTCGCGGGCGGCACGTGGTGCTCCCACTTCCAGCGCGATTCCCCGGCGAGCACGTAGCCCGAGCGCGGCGCGAACGCCGGCGCGTCGCGGTGCCAGCCGATCGGCGCGCCCTCGGGGTAGCGCTGGACGAGCGCCTCGATCAGCTCCTCCGGCTCCACGCCCGCAGGCCCGGCCGCCTTCGCTCGGACGGCGTCGAGCCACTCCGGGATCGGGTCGGCCGTCTCGACGGGGGAGCGCGACGTGTAGTCGTAGTCGACGCCGTAATTCGCGCCGTCCGGCGCGCGACGACGCCGTGCATCCTGATCTCCTCGAAGTCGAGTCCCTCGAGCAGCGCCCGCTCGTCGTCCGGCGAGAGCAGCTCCTCGCGGTAGACCAGCCCCTGGGCTCCACCCCGACACGCTAGTCTCGGACGGTGGCGCTGCGCGGAAGCTGCCAGTGCGGGGGAGTCAGGTTCGAGGTGCCGGACGACTTCGAGCCGCGCTCGTTCTGCCACTGCGCGACGTGCAAGAAGCTCTCGGGCGGCGTCGGCACCGCGAACGGCCGCGTCCGCAGCGACGAGGTCACGATCCTCGAGGGCATGGAGCTGCTGCGCACCTACCAGCCGCACGAGGGAAGCGCGAAGACGTTCTGCTCGGTCTGCGGCTCGAATCTGTTCGGCGGCGGCTGGCCCGAGTCGGAGTTCGCGAGCGTGCGCCTGCCCGCGATCGACGAGCCGCTCCCGGGGAGCCCGCAGAAGCACATCTACACGCGCTCGGTGGCGAGCTGGGAGACGCTTCC
>DASSQG010000158.1:0-20097 GCA_035702625.1 Gaiellaceae bacterium
CGACCGCGCCGCGGTCCTGCGCGAGCTTCACCGCCGTCGCGACCATCTCCTCGCCGATCGCGCCGAGCTTCATCGGCACGAGGATGCTCGAGAACTGCGTCTCCGGCAGCTCCTCCGGCGGCGCCTGGATGTGCTCGAGCAAGCCCTCGCCGCGGGTCTTGCGGACCGCGCCATAGACGAGCAGCCCGGCAGCGAGCCAGATCGGCCCGCCGTAGCGGGCGCCGGAGTGCGTCGCCATCGCCGCGACGAAGATCAGGAAGGTCAGGACCGAGCCGACGATCGCCGGCAACGGCACCTCCACCCCGCGCACGCGCACGTTCGCCGGCGCGCGAAACGGCCGTTTCAGCTCGGGCTCGGTGTACCGCAGCTTGATCACCGCGAGCTGGGCCGCGGTGAACGCCGCCAGCACGCCGAAGCTGAACAGGCTCGCGAGGAAGGCGACGTCGTCCTTCACGAACGACGTGCCGATGATGAAGACGCTCGAGATCAGCGCCGCGGAGACGATCGCCTGCGGCGAGACGAGCGTGCGGCGGTTGAGTCGCCCGAACGCGCGCGGCAGCTGGCCGTGCTCGCCGAGCGAGTGCGCGAGCCGCGTGAAGCCGGAGATCGACGTCGTGACGGCGACGAGCAGGATCACCGCCCCGGTCAGGCCGACGTAGACGCGCAGCGCGGTCGCGAGGCCGTTCGGCAGCGGGCCCCTGAGCGCGTCGACGATGCCCATCAGCGGCGCGCGCAGCCAGACGCTGCCGAGCTGGGTGGTGCCGTTCTGCGCGGGGAACGCGCTCAGGGCCACGCACGCGATCGCGACATAGATCACGACGACCAGGCCGATGCCCGAGAAGAGGCTCCGCGGCAGGTCGCGGCCGGGCTCACGCGTCTCCTCGGCGAGGTTCGCCACCGTCTCGAGGCCCGTGTACGCGAGCATCGCCAGCGGCAGCGCGAAGACGATCTGGTGCCACGTGGGGTGCGTGCCGATCGAGACGCCGCGCGTGAGCGCGTCGCCGGAGAAGAGGAACGCGAACCCGAGCACGACGAGCAGGAGCTGCGTGACGAGGTCGAGGATCGCGACGAAGATCCCGTAGCTGTAGAACGCCGAGCGCCGCACGAGCCGGATCGCGGCCACGCCGAACACGGCGGCCACGCCGATCACCACGTCCCAGGGGTTGTGCTCGAGCGACCCCCAGCCCATCGCGGCGCCGAGGTAGTGCGGCATGAACAGCGCCGACAGCGCGATCACGATCAGGTAGTCGAGGAAGAGCGCCCACCCGGTCAGGAAGCCGGCGAGGTCGTTGAACGCCCGCCGGACGAAGGTGGCGGCGCCGCCCGTCTCCGGGATCGCCGTCGTGCCCTCGGCGTACGAGAGCGAGACGACGAGGAAGAGCGCGCCGACCAGCGCGAGCACGGCGGGCGTCAGGCCGAGCGCGTGCGCAGCGATGATCCCGAGGGCGACGTAGATCGAGGAGGCGACCTCGCCGTACGCGACGGAGAAGAGGGCCGGCGCGTCCAGCACCCGCTGCAGGCCGGAGATCTTTCGCGCCACGGCATGAGGTTACTGCCGGCGCCAGAGGAGATACAGGCGACCGGCGCCGAGGGCGACGAAGAGCACCCCGATCAGGTAGCCGAGCCCGCCGCCGAGGCGCGCGGTCTGCACCAGGATCGCGATCCCGAGCCCGATCGCGACCACCCCGAAGATCGCGGTCGTGCCGCGGTACGAGCTCCTCATGCCGCCCGCGGCGCCGCCGCGACCATCACCCGGCAGTGCGCGTTCTTGAGCACGAAGTCGACCGTCCCGCCGAAGATGCGGCCGCGCGGGCCGCTCCGGTCGCGCCTCGGGGCGCCCATGACGATGATCTCGCTGTTCCGGCGCCCGGCCTCGTCGACGATGGCGCGGCCGGCGCGGCGGGCGCGGACGATCCTGCCGATCACGTTCACTCCATAGGAGTCGCCGATCGCGCGCGCCTCGTCGAGCAGGTCGTTCGCGCGCTCCTCCACGTTGCCGGGCAGCCTGGCGTCGAGCGGCAGCTCGAGCGGCACCTCGATCACCGTCAGCGCGACGATCGAGCCGCGGCGCTCGACCGCGAGGCGGCACGCGAGGTCGACGGCGGCCTCGGACTCGCGGCGCCAGACGACGGGCACGAGCACGCTCCGATACTCGAGCGCCACCGCGGGCCCGAGCGCGACCGGCGCCCGCACCGTCTCGGTCAGCGGCGCGTGGACGACACGGCGGCGGTAGACGACGTAGAAAAGGAAGCCGATCACGAGCCAGCCGAGGCCGGCGTAGCGGATCGACGGCGTCTGGATCACGATCACGAGGAACGAGAGACCCGTGCCCAGGCCGCCGAGGATCGCGAACAACGGCCAGTCGACCCCGCGGACTCGCAGGTTGAAGCGCGACCGGTACGGGATCTCGACACCGCCCTTGGCCTGCTGCATCCGCATCCGGACGATCGCGGCGTGGGCGACCGTGAATGAGAAGGTGGCGCCGAACGCGTAGATGGCGCCGAGGAACGACGTCTTTCCGGTGAGCGTCAGGGCGATGGGGATCGCGCCGGCGAAGACCACGAGCGAGAGCCACGGCGTCTTGAAGCGCGGATGGATCTTGCGGAACGCGAGCGGCAACTGGCGGTAGCCCGCCATCGCGTACGTAATTCGCGATGCCCCGATCACGCCGGCGTTCGCGCCGATGAAGAGGATCGTCGAGGCGAGGATGCCGAGATAGACCTGCAGCACGTGCGTGAACGCGTGCCTCAGGCCGAGGTTGTTCACGAGCCCCAGCACCGGGTCGTTCTGGTAGCCGTGTTGCCCCTGGAAGTGCTCGGTCGGCGGGAGGGCGAGCAGCGTCTTGTAGCCGTCGCCGGGGACGTGGTGCACCGGCATCGCCGAGAGCGCGACCCACGGCAGCGTGAAGTAGATCGCGAAGACCGCGATCGCGACGAACAGCACCGCGCGCGGGATCGTGCGCAGCGGGTCGCGGGCCTCCTCGCTCAGGTTCGAGACGGTCTCGATGCCGGTGTAGGCGAGCATCGCGATCGGGATCGAGAGGAAGAACGAGCTCCAGGTCGGCGCGACGCCGAGGTGGACGTTCGCCTTCAGCACGGTCGGCGAGAAGACGAGGACGAAGCCGAGCAGCACCAGCAGCAGTTGCGTGGCGAAGTCCGCGACCGCCAGGAAGATGTTGATCCGCGCCGACTCCTGGATGCCGACGATGTTCAGCACGACCAGCACCGCGATCACGGCGATTCCGAAGACGATGTCCCACGGGTTCTGCCGGAGCGGCGGCCAGAAGACGGACAGGTAGTGCGGGACGAAGAACGCGGAGACCGCGATCGTCGCGATGTAGTTCAGCATCTGCGCCCAGGCGGCCTCGAACGAGACGAGCTCGTTGAATGCGTGCCGCGCGAAGCTCGACGAGCCGCCGGCCTCCGGGTAGTGGACGGTGCCCTCGGTGTAGGTCGCCGCGGTGCAGGCGAAGATCAGGCCGGCGATGATGAAGACGATCGGCGTGAGGCCGAGCGCGTAGACCGCGACGACGCCGAGCGCGTAGTAGATCGACGAGCCGACGTTGCCGTAGGCGGTCGCGAACAGGGCCGGCGTGCCGAGGACCCGCTCGAGCCGCTGCTGGCGCCGCCTGCGTGACACGGGCGGACTCTAGTGACGTCCCCGGCGGCTCATGCGGTCACGGCCGGGTTCGGACGTGTCCGGTTTGGCCATGCCAGGGGGACAGTCCCTCGGCCGTGGCCGAACGGGACCGGCTCGCAGTCCCACGCCGCATGGTTGGGCGGCACCCAGCCGACGCTCGCTACGTACCAGGGACTGTCCCTGGGACAGGGCCCTTCTAGCCGTGGATGGAGACGACGAGCGGGATGATCAGGATCGCGACCAGGTTCGTGATCTTGATCATCGGGTTGATCGCCGGCCCGGCGGTGTCCTTGTAGGGATCGCCGACCGTATCGCCCGTGACCGCGGCCGCGTGGGCCTCGGAGCCCTTCCCGCCGAAGGCGCCGTCCTCGATCATCTTCTTCGCGTTGTCCCAGGCGCCGCCGCCCGAGGTCATTGCGATCGCCAGGAACAGGCCGGTGACGATCGTGCCGATCAGCAGGCCGCCGAGCATCTTCGCGTTGATCAGGCCGACGATGATCGGGAACGCGATCGGGATCAGCGCCGGCACGAGCATGCTCTTGAGCGCCGAGTTCGTGACGATGTCGATCGCGCGGCCGTACTCGGGCCTCGCGGTCCCCTCCATGATCCCGGGGATCTCGCGGAACTGCCGGCGCACCTCGGTGACGACCTGGCCGCCGACGCGACCGACCGCCTCCATCGCGAGCGACGCGAACAGGAACGGCATCAGGCCGCCGATGAAGAGGCCGGCGATCACCCACGCGTCGTCGAGCGAGAAGGTCACCTGGAAGTTCCGCACCGAGAGCCCGTTGGTGTAGCTGTCGAACAGAATCAGTGCGGCGAGCGCGGCCGACCCGATCGCGTAACCCTTCGTCACGGCCTTGGTCGTGTTGCCGACGGCGTCGAGCGGATCCGTGATCGCCCGCACCGACTCGGGAAGGTCCGCCATCTCGGCGATCCCGCCGGCGTTGTCGGTCACCGGCCCGTAGGCGTCGAGCGCGACGATCAGGCCCGTCATCGAGAGCTGCGCCATCACGGCGACGCCGATGCCGTAGAGGCCGGCGAAATGGTGCGCGACGAGGATGCCCGCGGCGATCACGATCACCGGCAGGGCCGTCGCCTGCATGCCGACGGCGAGGCCCTCGATGATGTTGGTCGCGTGGCCCGTGCGCGAAGCGGACGCGATCTGCTTCACGGGCCGCCAGCGCGTACCCGTGTAGAACTCGGTGATCGCCACGAGCAGGAACGTCACGATCAGGCCGACGAGCGCCGAGATGTAGAGGTCCCAGAAGCTGAAGCGGCCGGAGTCGTACGCCAGCACGACCGGGATGAAGCCGATAGCCGACAGCACGGTCGCGACGAGCACCGCCTTGTAGAGCGCGTTCATGATCGAGCCGTTCCGGCCGACGCGGGCGAAGAACGTGCCGACCACGGAGGCGAGGATCGACACGCCGCCGATCGCGAGCGGGAACAGCTCGAGGTGCAGGCCCGGGAACGTCTGGGAGGCGAGCAGCATCACGGCGACCGCGGTGACTGCGTAGGTCTCGAACAGGTCGGCCGCCATGCCGGCGCAGTCGCCGACGTTGTCGCCGACGTTGTCCGCGATCACGGCGGGGTTGCGCGGGTCGTCCTCGGGGATGCCGGCCTCGATCTTCCCGACCAGGTCGGCGCCGACGTCGGCGGCCTTCGTGTAGATGCCGCCGCCGAGACGCGCGAAGACGGAGATCAGGGAGCCGCCGAAGGCGAGGCCGACGAGGTCGTCGATCGCCGAGCCGCGGGTGTGGCCGAGCCAGCCGGTGAGGATCCAGTAGTAACCGGCGACGCCGAGCAGGCCGAGGCCGACGACGAGCAGGCCCGTGACCGAGCCCGCGCGGAAGGCGACGTTCAGCGCCGGCTTGAGCCCGTGGCGCGCGGCCTCCGCGGTGCGCACGTTCGAGCGCACGGCGACGTTCATGCCGATGAAGCCGGCGAGCGCGGAGAGCGCGGCTCCGATCAGGAAGCCGACGGCCGTTCCCCAGCCGAGCTTGTTGTAGAAGCCGAGCAGCAGGAACGGCACGATCGCCACGATCGCGATCGTCTGGTACTGGCGGCGCAGGTACGCGGCGGCGCCTTCCTGCACGGCGCGCGCTATCTCCTGCATTCGCTCGTTGCCCGCCGGCTGGCGCAGCAGCCAGTACGTCAGCGCGATGCCGTACGCGATCGCGACGCCGGAACAGAGCAGCGCGAAGAGCACCGCGTGGTCACTGAAAAAGTCGATCAAGAAGCCTCCCTGACGTAACACGCGCCGAGACACCCCGGCGCGGGGCGGTTTTTATCACACGGCACGGCTAGAAGCGGGCGCCTCGGAGAGCGGTGGCGCAGAGGTGCTCGTCCAGCTGCGGCGGGATCTTCGGCACGACGCGGAACAGCAGCTCGCGCAGGCGGTCGTTGTTCTCGTTGAAGACCGTCACGACCTGCTCATGCGAGACGGGCTCCGCGCCCTCCACGCCCACGTCGTGGTCGGTGACCATCGAGATGTTCGCGTAGCAGAGCTCGAGCTCCCGGGCGAGGTACCCCTCGGGATACGCCGTCATGTTGATCACGTCCCACCCCGCGTCCTGGAACCACTTCGACTCGGCGCGGGTCGAGAACCGTGGGCCCTGGATCGTGACGACGGTGCCGCCGTCGCGGACCGGGATGTCGAGCTGACGCGCGGTCTCGACCAGCAGCGCGCGCAGGTCGGGGCAGTACGGGTCCGCGGCCGATACGTGCGTCGTCTCGGGGCCGTCGTAGAACGTGTCCCTGCGGCCGCTCGTCCGGTCGACGAACTGGTCGCATACGACGAACGCGCCAAGTGCGAGCTCGGCCTTGAGCGCGCCGGAGGCGTTCGGGCCGATGATCCGCCGGACGCCGAGCTCCTTCATGCCCCAGACGTTGGCGCGATACGGAATCGCGTGCGGCGGCAACTCGTGGTCGCGGCCGTGCCGCGGCAGGAACGCGACGCTCGTGCCTTCGACCTCGCCGATCACGTACGGGGCCGACGGCTTGCCGTAGGGCGTGTCGAGCTCGACCTCCTCCACGTCCTCGAGGAACGAGTAGAAGCCCGAGCCGCCGAAGATGCCTACCTGCGCCTCCGCCATCGCGGCGGGCAGCCTATCCCTCCGCCGCCGCGGCGGCGTACGCGAGCTGCAGGTTCGCGAGCACCTGCTGGAAGTCGCGCAGCGCCTCCTCCGGCACCGAGCCTTCGAGCACCGGCACGAGCACGCGCAGCGCCTCGATCCCGAGCCGCGCCTGCTCGAGGTCGCGGCCTTCCGGGCCGAGCCGGTGGTAGGCGAGCGACGAGACCGAGTAGAGCGTCTGCAGGAGGAGGTCCGAGACCTTCAGCTTGGCGAGCTCCGACTGGAGCTCCTCGATCAGCTTCCGCTCGTCCTCGCCCACGAGGCCGCCAGCTGCTCGGAGTAGATCTCGTGCAGGCTCGCGCCCTCCTCGTGGCGCGCGCGCTGCCGCTCGGACGCGTTCTGCGTCGGGATCGCGAGGTGGTCGGCGCAGCCGAGCTCCTCGGCCACCGGCAGCACCCAGTCGACCAGCCGCTCGAGGTGAGCACGCGCCGGCCGCACGTCGCCGGTCGCGAGGTCGATCAGCTCGCCGGAGAGGCCGTACCGGATCGCGCGCCAGAGGTTCTCCTCGATCAACCGGTGCGGGAAGTGCGCCAGCGGCTCGCCCTCGTCGATCGCCCGGGCGATGCGCGCCGTGAGCGCGTAGATGAGCGCCGAGAGCGAGCGCGCCTCGCCGAGGTCGGGCTGTCCGTCGCAGATGCGGATCTCCACCGTCGGAAAGGCGAGGTGCGGCCGCACGCTCCACCAGAGCTGCGTGTGCTCCTCGATCGAGCGGGTCTCGTAGAGGAAGCGGACGTAGCGCTCGAATCCGTCCCAGCCGTCGTAGGCGTCCGGCACGCCGCAGCGCGGGAACATGCGCGTGAAGATCTGCGTGCGCGCCGAGTGGAGCCCGCTGTCGACCCCTTCCACGAACGGCGAGCTGGCGCTCAGTGCGAGCAGCTCCGGCAGGTAGTTGCGCAGGCCGTTGCAGACGGCGATCGCGCGGTCGGGCCCGTTGATCGCGACGTGCACGTGCAGGCCGAAGCTGTTGTTGCGCCAGACGACGTACCGGAGGATCTCGTCGTTGCGGCGGTAGTGCGGGGTGTCGATGATCCGCTGGTCCTGCCAGGGGCTCCACGGGTGGGTGCCGGTCGCGGCCAGCGAGATGCCGACGCCTTCGGCGAGCTCGTAGAGCTGCTCCCGCCGCTCACCCATGCGCGCCGCCGCCTCGTCGAAGTCGGCGGAGCGGCCGGTGCGCACCTCGACCTCCGAGGCGATCAGCTCGCCGACCAGGTGCTCCTCGAGCGCGGTTCCCTGCGACGCGGCCTGGAGCTCCTCGAAGCGGTTCGTCAGGTCGAGCGTCTCCGGGTCGAGGACCGCGAACTCCTCCTCCACGGCGACCGTGAAGTCCTGCGCGGCTTCGAACTGCTCGCGGGCGAAGGCGATCTGCTCCTCCGCTGTGAGGCGCTGGGAGTCACCCATGGGGCCCGCTACCTTAGTTGAAGGGTTGCAGCAGTCGGCTCGCGACGCCGGCCCAGCTCCAGCGCTGCTCCACCGCCCTGCGCGCGGCCTCCGCAACCGCTTGGTGCTCTTCAGGCGGCAGCTCCAGTAGCGCACGCAACTTCCGCGTCAGGTCGGCGACGTCCCCGTTCTCGAAGCTCGTCAGGTGCCGGAGCTCCGGCGGGTACTCGGCTTCGAGGCCTTCGGCGATCTCCTGGAGGCCCGAGTGCCGCGCGACGAGCGGCGGCGAGCCGGCGGCCGCGGCCTCGGCGGCGACCATGCCGAACGCCTCCGGAAAGACCGACGGCACGACGGTCGCGTCGGCGAGCGGAAGCAGATGGACGAGGTGCCGGTGCTCGAGCGGCCCGGTGAACAGCGTCCGCGGCGGCGCCATCGCCTCGAGCTCCTCGCGGTAGTCGCCGAAGCCGACGACCACGGCGCGCGCGTCGAGCTCGTGCAGCGCCTCGAGCAGCAGGTGGACGCCCTTGTTGTAGAGCAGCTTCCCGAAGTAGACGACCGTCGGCGCCGGCTTCGCGAGGAAGGCGGCGAGGCGGTCGGCGTTGCCGCCGTCGGGCAGCCGCTCGTTCGCGTTCCGCGGGTTCGGCGGGTCGAGGCGCGCCTGCTCGAGCAGCTCCGCGAGCGCCTCCTCGCGGGGCTGGGGCCGGAACGCGTCGACGTCGACTCCCGGCGGCACCTCGTGGACGCGCTCGACGTGGCCGACGACCTCCTCGAGCACCTCGCGGATGTGCTCCGAACCGACGAACACGGCGGCGGCGCCCTCGAGCGACTCCCTCCCCCACGCCTGCAGCTCCGGGTTGCCGCGCATCGAGTACTCGAGCTCGGAGCCGTGCGCCTTGACCGCGAAGCGGGCGCCGCTCGCGGCGCCCACCGGGCCGCCGAGGAGGACGTGGTTCGCGAAGACGAGGTCGGCCGGCAGCTCCGCCCGGACCGCCGCGGCGTTCAGCTCGACGTAGCGCTCGCGCTCCTCGCGCGTCAGGTCCGGCAGCAGCCGCGCCTCGAGCCCTTCGTAGCGGTCGAGCACGAACGTCGGCAGGATGCCGCCGATCTCGGGCCGCACGTGCCGCGCGCCGCCGAGGTCGTACTGCTCCGGATGCCGCTCCTGCGAGAGGACGACGACGTCATGCCCGGCGCGGCTCCACTCCCGCGCGAGCGCCCGCGTGTAGACGTTCGACCCAGTCCCGCCGAGCAGATACCCGTGCCACAGCACGATCCTCACGCCTGTCCCTTTGGGCCGTGTCCCAGGGACAGTCCCTGCTCGGCCCTCGGCACGGCAGTCGGACTCCAAACCCTCCCCGCACCGGGGCTCGACGTGCGCCGCCACGTCCGAAGAGGCCAGGTCCTAGGGACTGTCCCCGGGACTCGGCTGAAGGGGACGTGGCCGATCAGGTCAGGTGGAAGTAGAGCGCGTGCAGCAGGTCGACCGCGGGGTTCGACGTGTGCACGGTCACGTCGTGGGGGACGTCGAGCAGCGCCTCGGAGTAGTTGAAGATGATCCGCACGCCCGAGTCGATTAGCTGGTCGGCGACCTGCTGCGCGTGGTCGGCCGGCACGGCGACGACTCCCACGATGATGTTCTTCTCGCGGACGGCGTCCGAGAGGCGGCGCGAGTCCTCGACCTCCATCGACCCGATCAGCCGGCCGATCTTCTCGGGATCATTGTCGAAGACGGCCGCGATGTTGATGCCGTGCTCGGCGAAGATCGGCGAGCTCGCGATCGCGTGGCCGAGGCGTCCGGCGCCGACGAGGGCGATGTTGTGCTGCCCCTGCGTCCGCAGGATCTTGCGGATCTCGCCGAGCAGCGAGTCGATGTTGTAGCCGACCCCGCGCTTGCCGAACTTGCCGAACGCCGACAGGTCGCGGCGGATCTGCGTCGCGTTGATGTTGGTGTAGTCCGAGATCTCCTGGGAGGAGATCCGGTCCTTGCCCATCTTCTTGGCCTGGGTCAGAACTTGCAGGTAGCGGCTCAGCCTGGCCGCCACTCCGACCGTCAGACGTTCCGACCCCGCCGCATTGTTCACGGTCGTTTGCAACACGCACGATGATTGTGCCTGACCGGCACCACTCCGTGCGTCAGACCGTCACAAGCTCCGGCTTCACCCGCCACTTTGTGCGGCCGCCAGACGCCGCCGGAGCGTCCCCTCCTGGACGTGGTAGACGAACAGCCGCTCGCCGTCGAGCTCGACGACCGGCAGCCACTCGCGGTAGCGCTCCTCCAGCTCCGGGTCGCCGTCGATCGCGATTTCCTCGAGCTCGAACCCGAGCTCCTCGCGAAGCGCGCGCAGCTGCCCGAGCGCACGTTCACAGAGGTGGCACCCCGAGGCGTGGTAGACGGCGAGCCTACGGGTAGAGGCCACGCGTGATCGTGGCGTTGGCCACGCGCTGGACGGCGACGCCGTACGCGGCCATCCGCATGCTCGTCTGCTTCTCCTCGTAGACGTGCCAGGACTCGTTGAACGCGCGCGTGACGATGTCGCGCAGCTTCGAGTTCACCTCGGCCTCCTTCCAGAAGTACTCCTGGAGGCCCTGCACCCACTCGAAGTACGAGACGACCACGCCGCCCGCGTTCGCGAGGACGTCCGGCAGGATCAGGACGCCCTTCTCCTCGAGGATCTCGTCACCGGCCGGCGTGATCGGGCCGTTGGCGCCCTCGCAGATGATCTGCGCCTTGACCTGGTCGGCGTTGTCGCCGGTGATCACCTGCTCCAGCGCACACGGCGCGAGCACGTCGCAGTCGAGCAGCAGCAGCTCCTCGTTCGTGATCTCCTCGGCGCCCTTGAGCCCTCCGAGCGAGCCGGTCTCCTCCTTGTGCGCCACAGCCGCCGCGATGTCGATCCCCTTCGGGTTGTGGAGGCCGACGCGCGAGTCGGAGACGGCGACCACCGTGGCGCCCTCCTCCGTCAGGAACTTCGCGAGGAAGCTGCCGACGTTGCCGAACCCCTGTACCGCGACCTTCAGGTCGGGCAGCCGCAGCTCCTTCTTCCGCACCGCCTCCTGGATCGTGTAGAGGCTCCCGCGCGCCGTCGCCTCCATGCGGCCGAGCGAGCCGCCGACGTTCAACGGCTTGCCGGTGACGACGCCGAGCACGGAGTGGCCCTTGTTCATCGAGTACGTGTCGAAGATCCAGGCCATCACCGTTCCGTCGGTGCCGACGTCCGGGGCCGGGATGTCCTTCTCGGGGCCGATCTCGTTGATGATCTCCGTCGTGAAGCGGCGGGTCATCCGCTCGAGCTCGAGGCGGGAGAGCTTCTTCGGGTCGCAGACCACGCCGCCCTTGGCG
The DNA here is from genome assembly GCA_035702625.1 of Gaiellaceae bacterium. Lineage (GTDB taxonomy): Bacteria > Actinomycetota > Thermoleophilia > Gaiellales > Gaiellaceae > AC-32. Next base: position 11,491 of record DASSQG010000158.1, read on the forward strand.
CCGCCGAACGGGATGTTCATCAACGCGCATTTCCAGGTCATCCACATCGAGAGCGCCTTGACCTCGTCGAGCGTGACGTCCGGGTGATAGCGGATGCCCCCCTTCGACGGCCCGCGCGCGATGTTGTGCGTGACCCGGTAGCCCTCGAAGGCGTGGATCGTCCCGTCGTCCATCGTGACCGGGATCGAGACGACGACCGCCTTCTTGCACTCCTGCAGGACGTTCACCAGGCGCTGGTCGATCTCGAAGATGTCCGCCACACGGCGCAGCTGCTCGCGGGCGATGTCGAACGGGTTCTCGCGAAGGTGGGATTCGGGGGCTTCGACGGTGGTCACAGGAGGCCGCTCCTCGGTCGGAAAAACGCTGGAAACCCGCTGAGTATAGGACGGGATCTGGCGCTGAGCCCGCGGTGCGTGCCACCCAGGCCGTGCGTCGGACAGGCGCCGCTACTTGATGCGGAACCCGATCGTGCGCGTGGTGGTCGGGCCGTCTCCGGTCGGTGCGGCGACGAGCTCGACGCGGTAGACGCCATGCGGGAGGACGGTGCCGTCCGGGCCGCGTCCCGTGAGGCCGAACGCGATCCGGCCGGGAAGCAGGTCGCGCAGGCGGGCGAGCAGGCCGAGGCGGTCCTTGCCGCGCCAGAGCCAGACGTCGAGGCGCGAGACCGGGTGCACCTCGGTCGCGGCGGGCGCAGGCTCGACGAGGCCGGCCTGCAGCGACAGCACGGCCGGCGTCGTGTCGGACGGCTTGAACGCCGTCTCGGACAGTGCGACGCCCGAGATCAGGTCGCTGCGCGGGCGCCCGAAGGTGATCGCCCACGGCAGCCGCAGGGCCGTCGAGCCTCGTGGGACGAGGACGACCGCGCCCTCCGCCGAGCCGTCGGCCGGCGGCGAGCCGCTGAGCCGGGCGGTGAGCTCGAGCGTCGCCTGGCCGCCCGGCTTCAGGCGCGCCCACCGCGGCTTCGACGTGATGACGAGCCCGCCGCTGCCGCTGTTTCGGATCCGGACGAGCAGCGTTCGCGTCGACACGTTGCGGAGCTCGATCTGCTGCGACGCGTGCCAGCCGTCCCCTTCGGCATGGCCGAACGCGAGCGTCGTCGGCTCGGCCGCGATCTCGCCGGCCGCGGCGGCGCCGAGGTCGACGAGGCCCGCGCCCTGCGCGGTGACGGTCGTGTCGCGGACGGGTCGCGCGGTTGCGGTGAGCAGGCTCTTCAGGTCGCTTGCGCGCAGGCCCGGCCGCGCCTGCGCGAGCACCGCGGCCGCGCCGGCGACGACGGCTGCGGCCGGGCTCGAGCCGTTGACGGTGCCGTAGCGCGCCGTTCCGTCGTCGTTCGAGCCGGGCTCGGCGGTCGCGATCGCGACGCCCGGCGCCGAGACGTCGGGCTTGACGCGCCCGTCGAACGCGAGCCCGCGTGACGAGAACGGCGCGATGCCGCCGTCGCCGGCGTTCCGGACGACGCGCGGGACGCCGATCGAGATCGCGGGATGCCGCCCGTTGTGGATCGAGGTCAGCGCGATCTGCGCCACGCGCAGCGGCACGCTCACGACGGGGATGTCGACGGACTCGTCGAGCCCGACGCCGCCCGCGGGCAGTTGCGAGCCGTACACCACGACGGCGGACGCTCCGGCGCGGGCCGCATCCTCGGCCTCCTGCTGCGGGTCGGCGCCGCCGTCGACGAGCGCCGCGCGGCCGGCCACCATGCTCCGTCCGTGCGCGTCGAAGAAGCCGTGCAGGCCGGCCGAGTCCGGCGCCGCGAGCTCGAGCTCGGTCGGCCGCCTGGAGACGACCGCCCCGGCCAGCGGCAGGTACCGGTCGAGCACGAGGTCCAGCCCTGCGCGGACGGCGACCGGCACCTCCGCGGCCCTCGCGCGCAGGTCTGCCGCCCCGACGCTCAGCGCGTCCGGCGCGCCGCCCGGGCTCGAGACGCTGCCGTACGACGGGCCCGCGGGCCCGTCGTTCCCGACCGGGGCGACGACGAGCGTGTCGAGGTCCAGGGCGCCCTGGATCGCGCGCGCCTCGGGCGAGTCGGCGAAGGCGCCGTACGAGACGGCTTCGCCCACGAGCGCGACGCGGGCAGCGTCGTGTGCGTCGCCGTCGAGGTTCGGGTCGACCGCGCGCTCGAGGCCCGCGATCAGCTGGTCGGTGCGCGCGTAGACGGCCGAGCCGCCGGTGACGTCGGGCTGCCAACCGGCCACGCGGATCGGGAGCACCGAGGCGCCGGGCGCGATCCCGGCCATCCCTCCCGGTCCGTTGGCGCCGACGAGGATCCCCGCCATCTCGGTGCCGTGCCGCTCGACCCGCCCGGTCCCGCCGGGGTCGGACGCCGCGGCCGCGTTCGTGTCGCCGCCGACGACGTCGATGCCGGGGAGGACACGGCCGCGCAGGTACGGATGCGTGCTGTCGACGCCGGTGTCGAGCAGCGCGACGGTCACGCCGCGCCCGTCGTACCCGGGAAGCCGCATGGCCGGCAGGCTGCTCGCGCCGAGCGCCGCGCCCCTGGAGCCGAGCAGCTCGGACGAGATCGAAGCCGGGTACGCCGGGCGCACCGGGTAGACGCCGGCCACCTCCGGGCGGCTTTCGAGCACGGCGATCGCGCGCGCGTCCAGGGGCGCCGAGAAACCGTTCAGGACCCGCGAGTAGCTGAACTCGACCTGCGGCCGGATCCCGCGCGTGCTCAGCTCGGCGAGCAGCTGCCGCTGCGAGGCGAGTGCGATGCGCGTCCACGTGCGCTCCTTCAGCTGGCTCGCGACGCCGCCGTTCATCGCCACCCGCTGGGCCATGGACGGCGAGCGCAGGATGACGAGCACGCGCTGGCCGACCGATACGGTCGGGTGCGCGCCGCCGACGAGCCCGCGCCACGACGAGGCCTCGGAGGTGAGCGAGCGCTGCGTGGCGGAGCCGACCCCGAAACCGACGGCCAGCGCCACCGCCGCGAGTGCGAGGACCGCGAGGGCGGCCTCAGAGAGCCGACGCATAGGCATCGAGCCCAAGATAGCCGGGCGGCGGGATCGCCTCCGAGTACCGTGCGGCCGAGGCGATCATCGCGGCGTTGTCGGTGCAGAGCGCGAGCGGCGGCGCCTTCGCCCCCGACAGGGCCGCGCGCAGCTCCGAGTTCGCCGCGACGCCGCCGACGACCGCGATCCGCTCGGCGCCTGTGCGCTCGGCCGCCTCGTACGTCCGGCGGACGAGCGCCTGCACGATCGCGCGCTGGTAGCTCGCCGCGAGGTCGGCCTTCCGCGCGTCGAGCTCGTCGCCGAGGTCGCGGACGGCGTAGAGCAGCGCCGTCTTGACCCCGGAGAAGGAGAAGTCGAGCCCCGGTACGCGCGCGATCGGGAAGTCGAACGCCTGCGCGTCGCCTTCGCGCGCGAGCCGGTCGATCTCCGCGCCGCCCGGGTAGCCGAGGCCGAGCAGGCGGGCGCCCTTGTCGAACGCCTCACCCGCCGCGTCGTCGAGCGTCGTGCCGAGCACGTCGAACGCGCCATGATCGGGAACGTCGACAAGCAGCGTGTGCCCGCCGCTCGCGAGCAGGCAGAGGAACGGCGGCTCGAGCGGATCGGGGTCGAGGTAGAGCGAGGCGACGTGGCCATGGAGGTGGTTGACCGGGATCAGCGGCAGGCTCCGCCCCCACGCCAGCGCCTTCGCCGCGCTCAGCCCGACGAGCAGCGCACCGATCAGCCCCGGCCCCTGGGTGACGGCGACGGCGTCCACGTCGTCGAGCGCCGCATCCGCCTCGCCCAGTGCCTCTCGCACGACCGGCAGCACGAGCTCCAGATGCCGCCGCGAGGCGACCTCCGGCACGACGCCGCCGAAGCGCGCGTGCAGGTCGGCCTGCGAGGAGACGACGTTCGACCGGATCGCGCCGCCCTCGACGAGCGCCGCGGCGGTCTCGTCACACGAGGTCTCGAGCCCGAGGATCAGGAGTGCGCCGCCGGCTCCGAGACCGGGTCCTTCCACATGATCAGCGCGTCCTCGCGGTTGTCCGTGTAGTAGCCGCGCCGGACGCCTCGCGGGCGGAAGCCCAGGTCCTCGTAGAGCTTGATCGCGCCCGCGTTCGAGACGCGCACCTCGAGCGTGTAGCCGCGGCGGCTGCGGCCAGCCGTCAGCTCGAAGAGCCGGTTCAGAAGCAGCGACGCGATCCCTTGCCGGCGGCGCTCGGGTGCGACCGCGACGTTCATCACGTGCCACGCGTCGACGTAGCGGGAGATGATCAGGTAGCCGACGAGGCTGCCGGTGTGGACGTCGAACGCGCCTAGGCACAGCGATGACGGCTTTGCCAGCTCGCTGGCGAACATCGAGCGCGACCACGGCGTCGGGTAGGCGCTGCGCTCGATCTCCTCGATCGCGTTCAAGTCGCGCAGCTCGAGGCGCCGGAGGTCGACCTCGGTCACGCCTTCGCCTCCGCGTCCGGGATCCGCAGGTAGAGCGGCTCGACCGAGTCGGCGGGGCCGAAGCGCAGCGCGAGCGCTGCATGGAAGCGCGCGTGCGGGAAGTGGCGCTCGTCGTCGTCGGGCGGCACCTCCGCCCCGCGCTCCTCGAGCACGGTGCGGTAGCGGAGCGCGCCGTCGCCGACGCACAGGCCGGCCGGGACGCGATCCGGCGCGCAGACCGACGGCTCACCGTCGAGCAGCGTGAACACCTCGCGCCGCCCGGCGTCGATCACCGGCACCGCCCCCGGCGCGCCTTCCAGCAGCGCCGCCAGCGTCGAGACGCCGGCGATCGGGACGTCGAGCGCGAGCGACAGGCCGCGCGCCGCGGCGATGCCCATGCGCATGCCAGTGAAGCTGCCGGGCCCGGTCCCGACGACGATCCCCGTCAGCTCCGCAGGATCGGCGCCGCTCTCGTGCAACAGGCCGGCGGCGTCCTCGAGCACCCGAACCGCCCGGGAGGAGCGCTCGCCGAGCACCTCGCCGTCCCGCACGAGCGCCGCGGTCGCGACGCTCGTCGCCGTGTCAAACGCGAGTGTCAGCACCCCCGGGCAAGCGGTCGAGGAGCGACGGGTCCGAGCTGTGCAGCGAAATCAGTCTCCGAGCGGGATCCACGTGCGACAAACGTACCTCGACGCGCACGGGAGCGAGTGCACCCGCCGCCGCCTCCGGCCACTCGACGAAGCAGATCGCGTCCTCGAAGTACGGCTCGAGGTCGCCCCACTCGGCGGCGGAGAAGCCCTGGAAGCGGTAGAGGTCGAGGTGCGAGACGTCAGGGTCGTTCGGGTAACGGTGGCCGATCGTGAACGTCGGGCTTGTGACCGGTACGGTGACCCCGAGCGCGCGGCAGGCGCCGCGGACAAAGGTCGTCTTGCCGCTGCCGAGCTCGCCGCTGACGGTGACGACGTCTCCCGCCCGCAGCTCGCGCGCGAGCGCGGCCGCGACGGCCTCGGTCTCCACCGGCGAGGCGGAGTCGATCTCCATGAGTCTCAGCCTAGAAGAGGCCGAGCTGGACGGTCGCGGCCGGCGCGGGCTCCGGCGCGACCGGCGTCAGCAGTGGCTTCGGCGGCGCGACCTCGCGGCCCATCAGCTCCGGCAGGCGGGCGAAGTCCTGCTCGAGCACGTTCAGCATCGCCGGTGTGTAGAGCGCTGCTGCGGGATGGTAGAGGGGGTAGAGCAGCACCCGGCTGCCGCCGAGGGTGACCTCCTGCTCGACGCCGTGCACGCGCGTGATGCCGGTCGGCTTGCCGGAGAGGAGCTTGGTCGCGAAGTTGCCGAGCGTCGCCACGACGCGCGGGCGGATCAGGTCGATCTGCCGGAAGAGATGGCCCTCGCACGCCTGGATCTCGTCCGGCGCCGGGTCGCGGTTCCCCGGGGGCCGGCACTTCAGCACGTTGGCGATGTAGACGTTCGAGCGCTCGAGGCCGATCCCGGCGAGCAGCTTCTCGAGCAGCTTCCCGGCCTGCCCGACGAACGGGTAACCCTGCTTGTCCTCGTGGAAGCCCGGCGCCTCGCCGACGAACATCAGCTCCGCAGCCGGGTCGCCCGCGCCGAAGACGACCTGGGTGCGGCCCTGCGACAGCCGGCACTTCGTGCAGCCCGCGACCTGGCGGCCGAACGCCTCGAGCTCGCTCAGCGGATGCTCAGTGGCCGCAGCCACACGACCCGCCGCAACAGCCGCCGCCACCCGATGACCGGAAGCTGGGCTGCTCGGCGGTGCCGCCACCGTGCATCGCGAAGACGGAGAGCTGCCGTCGCACGTTCGCGGAGCTGCAGTCCGGGCAATCCGGCTCCTCGCCGTTCCGGACGAGCTCCTCGAAGTGCGACTCGCACTCCATGCAGACGTATTCGTAGATCGGCACCGTGTCAGCAGACCCTAGCAACGGGTCCGCATGATCGACGAACGACCGGACGGATCAAGCCCGGGGCAGGTCGAACCAGAAGGTCGAGCCCGTGCCGGGCTCGGAGCGGACGCCGATCGTGCCGCCCATCCGCCGCACGAGCTCGCGGCAGACGTAGAGGCCGAGGCCCGTTCCCGACGGCACGGCCCGGTGCTGCGGATCGCCGCGGTAGAACTTCTCGAAGACCGCCTGCTGCTCGGACGCCGGGATGCCCACCCCCTCGTCGGAGACCTCGACTCGCACGGTGGAGGCGGACGGAACGGTGCTCACGACCACCTCGCCGCCGTCGGGCGAGTACTTGACCGCGTTGTCGAGCAGGTTCACCAGCACCTGCTCGATCCGGCCGCGGTCGCCGATCGCGGCGGCGTCGCCGTTGGCCGACTGGTCCGCTCGCACCGAGATCGACTCCGGCAGGCGCTCGCGCATCGCCTCGACCGCCTCGTCGACGACCTCCGAGACGTCGACCCGCTCGCTGTCGATCCGCAGGTCGCCGCGGTCGAGCCGGTTGGCGAGCAGCACCTCCTCGGTGATCTGCGTCAGGCGCGTGCCCTGCGCGCCGATCATCTCGAGCAGCTGCTGGCGCCGCTCCGGCGAGAGCTCGATGTCCACCCTGAGCAGCGTCTTCGCCGCGCCCAGCACCGCGGTCATCGGCGTGCGGAGCTCGTGCGAGACGGTCGCGATGAAGTCGCTCTTGGCGGCTTCCAACCCGCGGTCGACGGTCAGGTCGCGGAAGGCGTAGACGACGCCGTGCTCGGTGCGAACCGCGACGAACGAGAGCCAGAGCTCGTGGCCGTCGAGCTCGACCGGCAGCGTCACGGGCCGCGCCGCCTCCGAGCCCTCGGAGACCGGGATGTCGTTCGCGATCGCCGCCCAGCCGCTGAAGATGTCTCCGGCGTGACGGTCGATCACCTGCTCGCGGGCGCGGCCGGTGACGAGCTCGGCCGCGCGGTTCCAGAAGCGGATCGTCCCGTCGTCGCGTACGTAGAGGACGCCGTCGCCGACCGCCTCGAGCACCCTGGCCGACTGCTCGCCGGCCGCGGCTGTCGCCTCTGCCGCCGCGCGCCGCGCCGCCTCCTCCTGCGCGTGCTCGTGCAGCCGCGCGTTCCGGACCGCCGCGGCCATCAGGCTGACGAGACCCTCCGCCAGCTCGAGCTGGTCGTCGTCGTAAGTCGCCCGCTCGTCCATCAGCTGCACGACGCCGACGACCTGTCCCTCGAGCTTGATCGGCAGCATCAGCGCCGCCTGCACGCCCGGCGGCCCCTCCTCGGGGAGCTTCCGGACGCGGCCCTCGCGGTCGACGTCGTAGTAGACGCCGTCCGGCTTCTTCACCTGCTCGGGTACGTCGTTGACCAGCAGCGGCTCGCCGCTGACGATCACCCGGCTCTGCATGCCGCCGCCCTCGCGGTTGAGCGGCAGCGGCGGCAGGATCGACGGGTCGAGCCGGCCGCCGTCGACCCAGGCGTAGTCGGCGCTGATGAGCCCCGACTCCGGGTCGAACGAGGAGACGATCACGCCGTTGTGCGGCACCGCCTCGGCGAGCAGCTCGTGGAAGCGCTCGTAGACGCGCTCCGGCTCGAGCGTCTCGTTCAGGTAGCGCGCCGCCGCGAGCAGCAGCTCGGCCTTGGTCGAACTCATCTCGGCCCCCCGATGCCGGCCCACGTCACCATCATGATGCCCTAGTCGTGTTCGAAAGTCTCGCAGCGCGCCTCGTCGGCCGCGTGGTGACGCTCGAGCCGCTCGGGCCCGAGCACGAGGCCGGGCTGCGCGCTGCGGCCGCAGACAAGCGGGTCTGGCAGTGGATGATCACGCGCGACGTCGACGTCTGGATCGCCGATGCGTTGCGCGAGAACCCGGATCGGCAGCCGTTCGCGGTGCTGCGCGAAGGCGCGGTGATCGGCTCGACGAGCTACATGTCGCTCGCGCCCGAGCACCGCCGGCTCGAGATCGGGAACACCTGGCTCGGCTCCTCGGCCTGGGGCACCGGTGCGAACACGGAGGCGAAGTACCTCCTGTTGAGGCACGCCTTCGAGGACGAGGGCGCGTTGCGGGTCGAGTTCAAGACGGACGCCAAGAACGAGCGTGCGCGCGCGGCGCTCGCGGCGATCCCCGCCGAGTTCGAGGGCATCCACCGGCAGCACATGGTCGTCCGCGACGGCGAGCGGCGTGACTCGGCGTGGTACGCGGTGATCGCGGAGGACTGGCCGAGGGTGCGCGCCGCGCTCGAGGCCCGCCTCGCGGACTAGACTTCGCCGCGCCCGGTATCCGCTACGGAACTGGAGCTT